>NZ_JBEXVE010000008.1:0-330100 GCF_040629205.1 Streptomyces sp. NPDC005962
GGGCTGTCCCGCAGCAGCCGCAACAACAACGTCGGCATCGCGGTCCTGCTGATCCCACTGATCAGCGCCGTGGTGTACGCGATCAGCTTTCTGCTACCCCCAGCCAAGACGGGACGAATGATGACGCGGACCAGAGCTCTCCAGCGCGGCAACGTGCTCCTCCTGCGCGCCGCCGTCGCTCCTTTCCATGTGCAGCACACGCGGTGGCCCTCGCCAGACGACCCGGCCGAATGCCGACGGTGGCTGGCCGAGGTGTGGGCCGACCCGGGCTTCGCCACGGCGGTGCGGGCCGCGACGCCGCGCCTTGTCGGCGCAGTGGAGCAGGCCGTGAACGATCCGACGGTGTCAGCGAGGAAGGTCCGCAGGGCGGCCACCGCCACAGCCCGCTATCTGCTGCGCGCCACCGGACGCCCGACTCCGTTCGGGCTCTTCGCCGGGGTGGCCACCGCCTACTGTGGCCCCGCCATGGTCCGCTTCGGCGTGGAGCACCGTCCGGTGGCCCGCCCGGACACCCTCTGGCTCGACCATGTCCGTCGCGACATCCAAGGCCGTCCCGATGTCCTGCCCCACCTGATCGTGGCAGCGGATGACCTGACGGTACGACGGGGAGACACGCTCGAACGGCCACTGCCCGGCGGCCGTACCGCGACCGTCCGCCTCACCCGGCCGCTGGCAACCATCCTGGAGATGACCGCCGAGCCGATGCCATACCAGCACGTCATGGAACGGCTCATCGCGATGGGCGGCTCCACCGCGCAGGCGTCCCGTCTCCTGACCGCAGCAGTCCGCACGGGATTGCTCACCACTCAGCTCCACGCCCCGATTACGGATACAGACCCACTCGGCCACCTCCTTCGCGAGCTGGAGCCGGTAACAGCGCACCTGGAGCCCGAGACTGCTGACGTTCTACAGGAACTGAACGACGTACACCGACTGCTGGACAGCCACCACACGACCTCGGACCAGTCAACGGCGCAGGAGATCCGGGACACGGCTGAGCGCAGGATGACCGCGATCAACGACGCCGGTCGCGTACGGCTGAGCGTGGACCTTCGCCTCGATGCCACCGTGCAGATCCCCGCTCCCGTCTTGAACGAGGCCGAAGCCGCGGCCCATGCCATGCTCCGACTCACCCGCCACCAGGGCGAGCGGCCCGCCTGGGCCTCGTACCACAGCGTGTTCTGGGACCGGTACGGCGCAGGCACTCTCGTTCCCGTACGCGAGGCCGCCGACCTCGCCGCCGGAGTGGGACTTCCCGCCGGATTCCCCACATCGCTCTGGCCCGAGCCACCGACCAAGGCGCTGCCGCGGGACGAGCTGCTGATGCGCCGGGCGTGGCAGGCGGCAGTGACCGGAGAGCGGGAGATCCGCCTCACGGACGCCGACATCGAGGAACTGAGCCCCGCGTCGAAGAGCAGCTCTGAGGAAGCGGCGGTCGCCCCGCACGTCGAAATGGGGGTACGGGTGTACGCCAAGAGCCAGCAGGCCCTCGATCGCGGAGACTTCACTGTGTCCGTCCGTCCTGCGTGGAGCACCGGTAACCTCACCGGCCGTTTCGCGTCCACCCTGCCCGACAGCGGATTGCGCGAGGCGTACGGGAAGCTGCCCACCCTCGTGGACGGGGCTCTCGCCGCCCAGCTGTCCTTCACTCCGGTCTACCCGCACGCCGAGAATGTCGCGCGCACTCCGGCGTTCCTCCCGTACGTGATCCCGCTGGGCGAGCACCGCTCGCCCGCCGCCGACCTCATCCCGCTGGACGATCTCGCCGTGCTGTCCACCGGCAAGCGACTGCACCTGGTCAGCCTCTCCCGCCGCCGAGTCGTCGAACCGGTCGTACTTCACCCGCTGGCTCTGGAGAAACAGGCACCACCGCTCGCCCGGTTCCTCGCCCAGCTCGGGCGGGGCTTCGCCACCGCGTGGACCCAGTTCGACTGGGGCCCGCTCGCCACCGGGATGCCGTTCCTGCCCCGCGTCCGCTACCGCAAGGCCCTGCTCACCCCGGCCCACTGGAAGCTCACCGCGAGCGGCCTTCCGGCCAGGCCCTTCGACCGCACCTGGCACGAGGCCCTGACCGACTGGGCACGGACCTGGAAATGCCCCAACTCTGTGGAACTGCGGGAAAACGACCGCACCCTGCGCCTGAACCTGCGCGAGTCCTTGCACGCGCGGCTGCTGTTCGACCACCTACGGCGGCACGACACCGCAGACCTGCACGAAGCTGCCAAAGAGGAGGACCTGGGCTGGATCGGGCACGCGCACGAGATCGTCCTGCCGCTCACATCCACCCGGGCCCCACTGCCCGCCCCGGACATCCAGGACGCGCCCGTGGTCACGAACCGGACGCTGTCCGACCCTGGCGGCGACCAGCCGTGGGTGCAAGCGAAGCTGTTCACCGCCCCCGCCGCCATGGACCAGATCCTCGCCCGCACGCTCCCCGGAGCTCTGGAAAGGCTCGACGTCTGGTTCGTCCGCTACCGCTCACTGCTGGAGGAGAACCACCTGCGGCTCCGTTTCGCCGCGCCCGACCCCGCTGCCCACACCACGATCACCCAGACCATCGTGAGGTGGGCCCGACAGCTCCAAGACGACGCTCTTGCCTCGCGTCTCGCCTTCGACGGCTACCGGCCCGAAACAGGCCGGTACGGCATCGGCGCCGCGATGTCGGCCGCCGAGGAGGTCTTCATCGCCGACAGCAGTACCGTCCGCTACGCCCTGGCCGATCTGCCGAGCACAGACCGGCGCATGCTGTGCGCCCTCGGGATGATCGACATAGCCCTCTGCCTCCTCGGCGAGGACGACGGCACCCACTGGATGGCCACGAACCCCGCCCCCGGAATTGGCCTGCCAGCCGTCTCCCGGGCCGTCGCACAGCAGACGAGCACCGGCCTCCGGACACGACCGTCCGGCTGGACGCCACGGCTCGACACGGCGAGCGCCATCCGGCGCAGCGCCTTACACCACTACCGCAAGCACCTAGCCGACGGGCAGGTCACCACCGTGCTGGAGTCCCTTCTGCACATGCACCACAACCGGTTCATCGGACCGGATCGCGCGTCCGAGGCCGCCTGCCGTCACGCCGCCCGTCAGGCGTGCCGCACTGTGTGGGTACGGAGGGCCGATCAATGAACGATCACGCCCATGAACTGGGCGCAGGGCTGGCCGGGACGCTCCTTCGCCGAGCCGTGCTGGCCCACAGCGACAGCGCGTGGGAGGCAGTACACCGCATCGCCCGCGACATCTCCGCCCAGCCCGCCACCGTCCGCCCCGACCACGCGAGCCTGTACCGAGGAGCACCCGCCCTCGCCTACGCCCTGCACACCGCCGGACACCCGGCCTACCACTCCGCGCTGGATACCCTGGACGAGACAGTCGCCGGGCTCGTCCGCGCGAAGCTCGCGACGGCACGCGAGCGGATGGCAGCCGGTCAGCCGCCGCGGATGCGGGAGTACGACCTGATCAGCGGCCTCACCGGGCTCGGTGCCTGGCTCCTGCACCGGCGGACGCGCCTGGAGTTGCTGGAGTACGTGCTGCGCTACGTGGTCCGGCTGCTCCTCCAGCCCGTCACGGTTGACGGCCGCGCGACCCCGGGCTGGTGGACCTCGGACTGCCCCAATGGGACGCCCGATCCGGCATGGCCGTACGGCCACGGAAACTTCGGTCTCGCGCACGGCGTCGCGGGCCCCGTCGCCCTCCTCGCGCTGTGCGCCCGCGCCGGGTTCTCGGTGCCCCGCCAGCAGCAAGCATTGGTGCACTCCTGCCGACTGCTGGAGCAGTGGTCGATAGGCGTCCCGACCGGCGGTACGGCCTGGCCCGAGACCGTCACCGCTGACCGGTGGCGACAGGGGCCGCCCTCCTCCGCTGCTCCAGGCAGGCCCTCGTGGTGCTACGGCACCCCAGGCATCGCCCGCGCCCTGCAACTGGCCGCCCTCGCCTGCAACCGCGCCTCCAGCCAACGCCACGCCGAACACACTCTGGCCGCCTGCCTCACTGACCCAGCACAACTCGATTCGCTCACCGACGCGACGGTCTGCCACGGCTGGGCAGGGCTCGCTCTGAGCACCGCCGCGGCGGCGGCCGACACCGCTCCCGGCAGCCCACTCCCAGGACAAGCGCCCCTCCTGCGCGACCGGCTGGCCGCACACCTCGACCAGCATCCGAGGCCGGACACACCCGGTCTACTCACCGGCTCGGACGGCATCCTCCTCACCCTGCACACCCTCACCCCAACCCGGCGCGTTGCCCCGGCGTGGGAGACCTGCCTCCTCCTCAACTGATAAGGATTCCAGCGTGAACAACACCCCGACCGTCGATGACCTCCGCAACGAACTCGTTGACCAGATCGTGGCCAAGAGGCCCCTGCCTCCCCGCGTCGAGCGTGCCCTGCGCACCGTTCACCGGGAGGTTCACCTTCCCGGACTCGACCCGGCCGTGGCCTACAGCAACAAGGCCGTCACCATCAAGGACAACCCCGAAGGCCCGCTCGCCCTCTCCTGCGCCTCCGTGCCCTCCACCGTGGCGATGATGCTCGGCCAGCTCGACGCGCAGCCCGGCGACCACGTCCTGGAAATCGGCGCGGGCACCGGCTACAACGCCGCCCTCCTCTCCGAGATCGTCGGCGTCGACGGCGAGGTCACCACCATCGACATCGACGCCGACGTCACACTGCACGCCCGCGACGCCCTCAACAAGGCCGGATACCAGCACGTACGGGTCATGGAACGCGACGGGCTGAAGGGCGCACCCGAGTACGGCCCCTACACCCGCATGATCGGCACCGTGGGCTTCTGGGACATCCCCGCCGCACTGAGCGCCCAGCTCGCCGACGGCGGCCGGTTCGTCCTCCCCCTGCGGTGGCGTGGGCAGACCCGCTCCGTCGTCCTCACCCGCCAGGGCGAGGCGCTGGTCAGCAGCAACATGGAGCTGTGCGGCTTCGTCCCCATCGTCGGCCAGGACGGCGAGCACACCGTCGAGCTGGCCAACGGCACCGTCCGCATCCACCACGACCAGGACCAGGACGTGGACCCCGCCGCGCTGATCGATGCCCTCACTCAGTCCGCCGCTGAGACATGGTCGGACGTCCGGATCGGCGGCGAGGAGTCCTTTGACGGGATCTGGCTGCGGACGACCGCGTTCGAGGACACCATCTGCCGACTCGAAGCCACCCGCGCCGCCGTGGAAAACGGCCTGCGCCGCCCCGTAATCGTCGGCCGGAGCCCTGTGCTGGTTTCCGGGGGCTCGCTGGCGTACCTCATCTCCAAGCGCGACGACGCGGACCCCGAACGGCCTTCACTCCTCGGAGCCGCCCACCTCGGCCCCGATGGCGCCAACCTGGCCAAGCGCCTCGTCACGCACATCACGGCCTGGGGAGCCGACCGCGCCGCCGCGCCCAACCTGGCCATCTTCCCGTCGGGCACACCGGACAACGACCTCCCCGCAGGCCACGTCATCGAAAAGGCCGACTCCCGCGTCGTCCTCTCGTTCGCGTAGAGCCGCCAGCAAGGCAGCCTGCAGTGGCCCCGCTCTCGGGGCCACGCAAGGAGCTGCTGAAGCATTTACAGTCACACCCCCGCGCGCTACGTTCACAAAGCAACTTGGGAGCGCTCCCATAACGACGGTTCCTGACCCGATCACGTCGAAGGGAAGACCAGCGCGATGGCTCGACGATTACTGGCCCCCGCACGCCCCCCACGCCCGCCGGGCAGTTCCCGTGCCCGTAGATACGCCTTGCTGGTACTGCTCTCCGTACTACCCGCCCTCGGCTTGGTGTTCACCAGCGGAGGCAGCGCCTCCGCGCATGGCGCGCCGATGGCGCCGGGGAGCCGTACCTATCTGTGCTGGAAGTACAGCCTGTCCAGCACCGGTGAGGTCAAGCCGACCAACCCGGCCTGCAAGGCCGCGTTCGACAAGAGTGGCGCGACCCCGTTCTACAACTGGTTCGCGGTGCTCCGCTCGGACGGCGCGGGCCGGACCAAGGGGTTCATCCCGGACGGCAAGCTGTGCAGCGGCGCGGCCACCGTCTATGACTTCTCCGGCTTCGACCTGGGCAGCAAGGACTGGCCGGTGACCCATCTGACCTCCGGCAAGTCGATGCAGTTCTCGTACAACACCTGGGCCGCGCACCCGGGTTCGTTCCGCAGCTACGTCACCAAGAACCCGATCGACCCGACGAAGCCGCTCACCTGGAACGACCTGGAGGACCAGCCGTTCGACACGGTCACCAACCCGCCCCAGTCGGGCCCGGTCGGCACGGTCGACGGCAAGTACACGTGGAACGCCACCCTGCCCTCGGGCAAGAGCGGGCGCCACATCATCTACACCGTGTGGACCCGTTCGGACAGCCAGGAGACCTTCTACAGCTGCTCCGACGTGGTCTTCGACGGCGGCAACGGCGAGGTGACGGTCCCGGGCGCCAGCTCCGGCGGCGGCAGCGACCCCACCGACCCGCCGACCTCCAAGTGCACCGCGACCCAGAAGACCACCAGCACCTGGAACGGCGGCTACCAGGCCGAGGTGACGGTGGCCAACACCGGCGCCACGCCCATCTCCTCATGGATGGTCGACTGGACCGTGCCGTCCGGCCAGCGGGTGGACAGCGCCTGGAACGGCAAGCTGACCACCAGCGGTACGGCGGCCTCGGTCACCAACGCCGACTGGAACGGCTCCCTGTCCGCCGGGGCGTCGACCACCTTCGGCTACGTCGCCAGCGGCGGCTCCCCGGACACGGCGGCCGCACCGATCTGCATGGTGCACTGATCCGCTCACCGAACTGTCAGCGCACCTCACCCCGCCGGTCTGCCGCCCCGTCCCCTCCGGACGGCAGACCGGCCCCGTGGGTCCGTCGACCTCGGCATCCCCGCGCTCAGGGTTCAGGCGTCCAGCGAGAACGCGTTCTTGGCATGCGTGAGGGATGCCTCGGAGGCGGGTCCGCCGGGATTCTCGGTGGCCAGGGCCTGGTTGAGGGTGACGAAGGGACGCATCCGCCGCTCATAGCGAGCGTACGCGGCACGGTGATCGCCGTGCGCCCGGGCGAGACAGTCGGCCAGCACATGGGCGCCCACCAGGGCCAGGCTGGTGCCTTGCCCCGAGAGTGGGGAAGGGCAGTAGCCGGCGTCTCCGAGCAGGGCCACCCTGCCGCGTGACCAGCAGTCCATCTGAATCCGGGCCATGGCATCGCAGTAGAAATCGGGCGCCTCCCGGGCGGCCTTCGCCAGACGGGACCCTTCCCATCTCAGGGAAGCGAGCTTGTCGACGACGAGTTGCCGAAGGGCGCCGCCGCCCCGGAGACCGCTGGCAAGGGGCGCGGACTGGAAGCCGAAGGCAACCCTGAGTTCGGTGTTGTCGCTCACGGACATGATGCCGAAGCCCGCGTCGCCATCCCGAAGCCACACCTGCCAGTCGTCCAACGCGAGAAAGTTCTCCGCGCTGAACACGGAGAGGTAGCTGCCCAGGTGATGGGCGAATCGGCCCTCGGGACCGAAGGCCAGGCGCCGTACGGTCGAATGCAGGCCGTCCGCCCCGATCACGAGGTCGAAGCTGCGGGAGGCCCCGTGGGCGAAGTCGACGCGCACGCCAGTCTCGTTCTCGTCAAGCGCGGTGACGCTGTCGCCGAAGAGGTACTCGACTTCCGTGCGCGTGTGTTCGTACACCATCCGCACCAGGTCCTCACGCAGCAGCTCGATGTCGTCGCTGTCGAGGCGGCCGCTGCTGAAGGCCACCTCGGTGGAGCGATCGATCTCGCGACCTTCGGGGTCGAGGATCGACATGCCACGCATCCGGGTGCGCACGCGTCGCGCCTGCTCCAGCAGGTTCATCCGCTCGACGACATCGAGCGCGACACCGCGGACGTCCACGGCCTGGCCGCCAGGGCGCGGATGCGGGGCGCGTTCGACGACGGTGACCTTGAAGCCGTGTCGGTGAAGCCAGTAGGCGAGCACGGGCCCGGCGATTCCGCCGCCGGAGATGAGAACAGTCTGCATGGGAATCTCCTCCAGTACGCTGTACGCGCACTGAACGTACGACGTACGCATACCCCCTTCAACTGGCCAAACGATCTTTCTGTACTAGGGCAGTCGACCTCCGTTCGGCGTCGCCGCTGCTACCCTCTGCACTAGTACAGACCGGGAAGGCGGCAGGACGTGACGAAGCCCACAGGCGCATCCGTGCCGCCCTATCTGCGCATCGTCGCCGGGATCCGTCGGCGCATCGTCGACGGTGAACTAGGCCCCGGGGACGCGGTTCCCTCAACCCGTCAGATCGCCAGGGAATGGGGCGTCGCGCTCGCCACCGCCACCAAGGCCCTGACCACCCTGCGTCTTGAGGGCCTGGTCGAGACCCGCCCCCGGGCGGGCACCGTCGTCGCCGGAGCCGTTCCCGTCACACCGCCGCGCAGGCACTCGCCACCCGCCCCGCCCTCCGAGCAGGAGCTGACCCTCGACCGGGTCGTCCGCACAGCCATCGACATCGCCGATACCGAAGGGCTGTCAGCGCTCTCCATGCGCGGCGTCGCGGCCCGGCTCGGTGTCGCCGCCATGTCTCCCTACCGGTACGTCCCCAGCAAGGACGATCTCGTCCTGCTCATGGCCGACGCCGCATTCGGCGAGGAGACCTACCCCGCCGACGCGCCCGAAGGCTGGCGCTCCCGCATCGAGCTGGGCGCCCGGACCCTCTGGACCCTGTACCGCAGGCACCCGTGGCTGGCTCAGCTCGGATCTCTCACCCGCCCGTTGCTCGTGCCCAATCTGATGGCCCACGGCGAATGGATGCTGAGCGCCCTCGACGGCCACGGCCTCGATCCCACCACCCTGTTCGACCTCCACGTACTGATCTACAGCCACGTCCAGGGCCTGGCAGTGCACCTGGAATGGGAAGCGCACGCCGAAGCCTCCACGGGCCAATCGGAAGACCAGTGGATGGACAGCCGGACTCCCGCCCTCCGGGCACTGGTGGAATCCGGGCGCTTCCCCACCTTCACCAAGGTGGTCGGAGCCTTCGACGATGGCTATGACCTGCGTCTCGACGCGCTCTTCGAATCCGGCTTCAAGGCACTCCTCGACGGCCTGGCTCCCATCGTCGAAGGCCAGGCGACCGGATGCGTCGGCGGTCGCCACCGGGCCAGCGGCGAGCACGCTCACGATCAGTGCCGGCCGCCAAGTTGAGCCGTTGGCCTGGCCCTCGGGCCAGGGTCGCGACAGGGCCCTACGCCCCCGTCTCGGCATTTACGGACGGCAGACCGGCCTCGGCGAGCAGGTCCGCGAAGGCGGCGGTCGCGCCGGTGAGGCGGACGCGGGAGAAGGCCGTCACCTCGCGGCGCCACGGTGGGTCCAGGGGGAGGGTCACGCAGTTCTGACGGGCCGCCACGTGGGCGGGGGTGACGAGGATGCCCAGACCGGCGGCGGCCATGGCCACGGCGGTCGAGCTGTGTTCGGTGTCCACGGCGGTGCGGGGCGTGAACCCGGCCCGTTCGCAGGCCAGGTCCAGGAAGCGGCGTCCGTCGACCACCGGTTCCAGCGCGCAGCGCACCCAGTCGCGGTCCGCCAGGCCCGTGAGGCGTACGGCCGCCCGCGAGGCCAGCGGGTCGTCCGGGGGTACGACGACCACCACCTCCTCCTCGCCCAGGGACACCACGGGCCCGTCCCATCCCTTCGGCCGGTGGCCGACCGCGAGGTCCGCCACGCCGTGCTCCATGGCGTCGCGCAGTTCCTCGCCGGTGGCGTACTCGTGCACCACCAGGCGCATGCCCGGACGTTCGCGCCGCCAGCGGGCGAAGAGCCCGGGCAGGACGCCGACGGCGAGGGCGTGGAGGGTCGCGAGGTGGAGTTCGCCGCCCTCCGCCCCGGCGGCGGCGTGCGCGGCGCGCCAGGCGCGTCCGGCGCTGCGCACCGCCAGTTCGGCGTGCGGGAGGAAGGCGCGGCCCATGGGGGTGAGCCGTACGCCGCGCGGCAGCCGCTCCAGCAGCGGGCCGCCCGCTTCCCGTTCCAGGGCCTTGATCTGGTGGGAGAGCGCGGACTGGGTGACGCCCAGCAGATCGGCGGCGCGAGTGAAGGACGCCTCCTCGACGACGGTCACCAGGTATTCCATCTGACGCAGGCTCATACGTCCCTCTTGGTATGAAGGTTGTTCATGGATCTGAGAGAGACAATGCCTTGGACTCATGAGGGGCTCAAGGCGGAGTCTTGCGGCATGCATGAGCAAGAGACGGACGTCATCGTCATCGGGGGCGGCACCGGCGGTTACAGCACCGCGCTGCGCGCCGCCGCGCTGGGCCTCCGGGTCGTCCTCGCCGAGCGGGATCTGATCGGCGGGACCTGTCTGCACCGCGGCTGCGTCCCCAGCAAGGCGATGCTGCACGCGGCCGAGCTGGTGGACGGAATCGCGGAGGCACGGGAGCGCTGGGGGGTGAAGGCGACCCTGGACGCGGTGGACTGGCCCGCGCTGACCGCGACCCGCGACGACATCGTGGCCCGCAACCACCGTGGGGTGGAGGGGCATCTCGCCCACGCGGGCGTCGAAGTGGTCCGGGGAAGCGCCGCCTTCACCGGCCCCCGTACGGTGCGGATCGCGCCGGACGAGAAGCCGCACGGGGAGCCTTACGGGAAGCCGTACGGGGAGTGGACCGCGCGCCGGGGCGTCGTCGTGGCCACCGGCTCCCGGCCCCGTACGCTGCCGGGCCTCGCGCCGGACGGGCGGCGGGTCGTCACCAGCGACGACGCGCTGTTCGCGCCCGGCCTCCCGGCCTCCGTCCTGGTACTGGGCGGGGGCGCCATCGGCGTCGAGTACGCCTCGCTGCACCGCTCCATGGGCGCGCGAGTGGTCCTGGTCGAGGCGGCGGACCGGCTGCTGCCGCTGGAGGACGCCGATGTCAGCCGTCATCTGACGCGCGGGCTGAAGAAACGCGGCGTGGAGGTGCTGACCGGGGCCCGGCTGGAGGTGCTGACCGGGGCCCGGCTGGAGGGGGCCGAGCCTCACGAGGACGGGGTGCGCGCCACCGTCCGTACGGGGCGCGGAGACGTACACGAGCTGGACGTGGAGCGGCTGCTGGTCGCCGTCGGGCGCGCCCCGGTGACGGACGGGCTGGAGCTGGCCGCCGCCGGACTCGCCACCGACGCGCGCGGGTTCCTCGCGCCCGCCGACTGGGCACGGCTGGAGACGGCGGTGCCGGGCATCCACGCCGTGGGGGACGTACTGCCGCCGCCGTCCCTCGGGCTGGCGCACGCGTCGTTCGCGGAGGGGCTGTTGGTGGCCGAGACGCTGGCGGGCGGCTCGCCCCGGCCGGTGGACTACAACGCGGTGCCGCGCGTCACCTATGCGAGCCCGCAGACGGCCTCGGTGGGGCTCTCGGAGGCCGAGGCGCGGGACCGCGCGGGTGGTGATGTCACGGTCGGCACGATGCCGCTGACGGCCGTCGCCAAGGGCATGGTGCACGGGCAGGGCGGGATGGTGAAGGTGGTCGCCGAGAGGGGCGACGGCGGGAAAGGGGCCGGTCGTGTCCTCGGGGTCCATCTGGTGGGGCCGCACGTGTCGGAGATGATCGCCGAGAGCCAGCTCGTCGTCGGCTGGGACGCCGAACCGGCCGATGTGGCCCAGCACATCCATCCGCATCCCACCCTCTCGGAGGCGGTCGGCGAGGTGTATCTGACGCTGGCCGGGCGGGGGCTGCATCAGCAGTCATGAAAAAGGCTTGGACGGGGGGCCGTTGACCCCCATAGGGTGCGCGTCAACGCCCGTACAGACGAGGAAGGAGGCGCCGAGCCATGAACACCATCGCCATTCCGCGCTCCCGCCCCCTCTCCCTCGGGCGTACCCCCGTCTGATCACGCGATCCGACCGGGAGCGCACCGCGTACCCGGAAGGAAACCCATGACCGGACTGGTCATCCGCGTGCTCACCGAGAGCGACGCGCATCTGTTTCACACCCTGCCCGACCCCGCACTCGTCGGCCGGGGCCGCTTCGGCCACACCTACGCCACCGTCGGCCGGGGCGGCGAGTACCGCCCCGAGTGGACCTGGGTGGCGCTGCGCGGGGAGCGGGTGGTGGCCCGCGCCGCGTGGTGGGGCGGGCCGGACGACACCGCGCCCGTCGCCCTCGACTGGTTCGACTTCGCCGAGGGCGAGGACGGTGCCGCCGCGGAGCTGCTGCGCACCGCGTCCCCGCACACCGAGTACGCCCTGCTCGCGCCGCCCGGCTGGCGCGACCGGCCGGACGAGAGCGCTGCGGTGCGGGCCCGGGTCGACGCGGCCGTGGCGAGCGGGCTCACCCCCCTGGTCGAGCGCTACCGGTACGAGTGGACCCCCGCCGCCGGGCTGCCCGAGCGGCCGGGGCGGCTGGAGTTCCGGCCGGAGCCCGACGACGCGGTGATCGCCGACGTCATGCGCCGCGTCCACCAGGGCACGCTGGACGCCCACGACCGGCGGACCATCGCCGAGAGCGGTATCGAGGCCGCGGTCGAGGAGAACTTGCGGCTGTTCCACTGGTTCCCGTCGCCCCGCGACTGGTGGCGGCTGGCGTGGACGCCGGGCGGGGAGATCGTCGGCATCCAGGTGCCCGCGCACAACCCGGCCGGGCCGTGCGTCGGCTTCATCGGGGTCGTGGCCGGGCAGCGCGGCCACGGCTACGCGTACGACCTGCTGGTGGAGTGCACCCACGACCTGGTGGAGCGGGGCGCGACGAAGATCGCCGCCGCGACCGACCAGGGCAACCGGCCGATGGCCGCGCACTTCGCGAAGGCGGGCTACCCCATCACGCAGGAGCGCATCGACCTCGTGTGAGCGTGGCCGGTGTCGTCCTGCTGCGCGCCCGGTGCTCCGTCCCACAGCATGGTTCCGGACCCGTCCGCGCGACGATGTGAGGAGACGTCAGTGCTGTTCGAGGTGTGGGCGCCGCATGCCGGACAGGTGGGGCTTCATGTGGCGGACCGTACGCATCGCATGGAGCGCGATCCCGTCCGGGACGGCTGGTGGTGGGCCGAGGCCGAGGCGGGGCACGGGACGGCTTACGGCTTCGCGCTCGACGGCGGCCCCCCGCTGCCCGATCCGCGCTCCCGGCGCCAGCCGGACGGCCCTGAGGGGCTGAGCGCGGTCGTGGACCACTCCCGCTTCCCCCGGGAACGGGAGTGGTTCGGGCGGCCGCTGCCGGGCGCGGTGCTGTACGAACTGCACATCGGGACGTTCACCCCGGAGGGCACCTTCGACGCGGCCGCGATGCGGCTTCCGCATCTGGCCGGGCTGGGCGTCACCCACGTCGAGCTGATGCCGGTGTGCCCGTTCCCGGGGAGGCACGGCTGGGGTTACGACGGGGTCGCGCCGTGGGCCGTGCACGAGCCGTACGGCGGTCCCGAGGGGCTGACCCGGTTCGTGGACGCCGCACACCGGCACGGCCTCGGCGTCGTCCTGGACGTGGTGCACAACCACCTCGGACCGTCCGGCAACCGTCTGCCGGAGTTCGGGCCGTACTTCACCGACACCCACCACACCCCGTGGGGCGCGGCGGTCAACCTGGACGCGCCCGGCTCCGACGAGGTCCGCGCGTACTTCATCGGCAGCGCGCTCGCCTGGCTGCGCGACTACCGGCTGGACGGGCTGCGGCTGGACGCCGTGCACGCGCTGCACGACACCCGGGCCCGGCACTTCCTCGCCGAGCTGTCCGCCGCGGTGGACGCGCTGGCGGCCCAGCTGGGCCGTCCGCTGTTCCTGATCGGCGAGTCGGACCTGAACGACCCGCGCACCACCACCCCGCGCGAAGCGGGCGGCCATGGGCTGCACGCCCAGTGGAACGACGACTTCCACCACGCCCTGCACACGTTCCTCACCGGCGAACGGCAGGGCTACTACGCCGACTTCGCCGCCGAGGGGCCCGCCGCCCTGGCCAAGACACTCCAACAGGGCTTCTTCCACGACGGCGGCTATTCGGCCTTCCGGGGCCGCCGCCACGGCAGCCCGCTGCGCCCGCTCACCACCCCGGCGCACCGGCTCCTCGGCTACGCCCAGACGCACGACCAGATCGGCAACCGGGCCACCGGCGACCGGCTGTCGGCCCGGCTCTCCCCCGGGCTGCTGGCCTGCGCGGCGGCCGTCGTTCTGTGCGCGCCGTTCACCCCGATGCTCTTCATGGGCGAGGAGTGGGGCGCGGGGACGCCCTGGCAGTACTTCACCGATCACCAGGACCCGGAGCTGGCGGAGGCGGTACGGCGCGGCCGCCGCCGGGAGTTCGCCGCCCACGGCTGGGCGGAGGCGGACATCCCGGACCCGCAGGACCCGGCCACCCGGCTGCGGTCCTGCCTGGACTGGACCGAGCCGGGCCGGGAGCCGCACCGCGCGCTGCTGGACTGGCACCGGCGGCTGATCGCGCTGCGCCGCGCCGAACCCGCCCTGACGGACCCCGGCTGGTCCCGCACAGAGATGACAACCGGTCCGGACGGCCTGAACGGCTGCTTCGGCTTCCGACGCGGCCCGCTGCGTATCGTCGTCAACCCGCACGACCACCCGGCGGACGCCCGGCTGGAGCCACGCTCCGCCGGGGCCGCCGAGGCCACCGCCGGGGTCGCCGAGGTGGTCGCCGCCTGGCGGCCGGTCGAGCCGCCGGGCCCGGACGGCACGCTGCGGCTGCCGCCGGAGACGGCCGTCGTGCTGCGGGTCAGCCCTCCTCGGGGGTGAGCCGCAGCGAGATGGAGTTGATGCAGTACCGCTGGTCGGTCGGGGTCGGATAGCCCTCGCCCGCGAAGACATGGCCGAGGTGCGAGCCGCAGCGGGCGCACCGCACCTCGGTGCGGACCATGCCGAGCGTGCGGTCCTCGATCAGCTCGACGGCGGACGAGTCCGCCGGGTCGTAGAAGGACGGCCAGCCGCAGTGGCTCTCGAACTTCGTATCGGAGCGGAACAGCTCCGCCTCGCACGCCCGGCAGGAGTAGACGCCGGTCGTCTTGGTGTCGGTGTATTCACCGATGAAAGGTCGCTCGGTGCCCGCCTCCCGCAGGACCTGGTACTCCTGCGGGGTCAGCTCCGCGCGCCACTCTTCCTCCGGCTTGTCGATCTCGTACGCCATGGACGGACCCTCCTCAGCTCTCCCGGTTGCCCGGGCTCCTCAGGGCGCTCCGGGCCCGCCGCGTCTGCAGACGGGCGAGGATCTCCGGACCGAGGTCGGTGACGTCGCCCGCGCCCATGGTGAGAACAAGGTCACCGGGCTTGGCCATTCCGGCGATCAGTCCGGGAATCGCGGACCGGTCATGCTCGGCGGTCACATCCGCGCCGTGGCGGCGCGCGGCGTCGATCACCAGGTCGCTGGTGATGCCCGGGACCGGGTCCTCGCGGGCCGGGTAGATGTCGAGGACGACGGAGGCGTCGGCCAGGCCCAGGGCCTCGCCCATCTCGGCGCCCAGCTCCTGGGTACGGCTGAACAGATGCGGCTGGAAGACCACCAGGACCCGGCCGTCCCCGGCGCCGCCGCGGATGGCCTCCAGGTCGGCGGCGATCTCGGTGGGGTGGTGGGCGTAGGAGTCGATGACCTGCACCCCGGCCGCGGTGCCCTTGAGCTGGAGGCGCCGCTTGACGCCGGTGTACGAGGCGATCGCGGGAGCCAGATCGCGGGCGGGCACGTCCAGGGCAGCGCCCGCGGCGAGCGCGGCGACGGCGTTGTGCGCGTAGTGGCGGCCGGGCACGGAGACGGTGAAGGTGATCTCGCCACTCTCCGGGCCGCCGCCACCCAGCGCCTCCGCGATCCGGACGGTGACCTCGCTGGTCAGCCCGTGCGGGACGACGTCCAGGACCCGTACGTCCGCGTCGGCGGCCTCGCCGTAGGTGAGCACCCGCAAGCCCTCGCGGCCCGCCATCCGGGCGGTCAGTTCGCGGGCCCCGGGGTGGTCGGCGGAGATCACCAGGGTGCCGCCGGGCCGGACCCGCTCCACGAAGGTCCGGAACGAGTCGTAGATCTCGTCCATGGAGGCGTAGTTGGCGTGGTGGTCCAGCTCCACGTTGAGGATGATCGCGACCTCGGGCGTGTACTTGTGGAAGCTGCGGTCGCTTTCATCCGCCTCCGCCACGAAGATCTCGCCGCCGCCGTGCTCGGCGCTGGAGCCGGGCACGTCCAGGTCGCCGCCGATCACGTACGACGGGGCGAGGCCGAGGGTGCTCAGCGAGACGGCCAGCATCGAGGTGGTGGTCGTCTTGCCGTGGGTACCGGCGACCGCGATCGCGCGGTGGCCGTCCATCAGGGCGGCCAGCGCGTCGGAACGGTGCACGACGGGGATGCCGCGCTCGCGCGCCGTGACCAGTTCGAGGTTGTCGGCGCGGATGGCGCTGGAGATGACGACGCTGGTGGCGTCGGGCGCGACGTTCCCGGCGGCGTGCCCGATGTGCACGGTCGCGCCCAGCTCGCGCAGCGCGGCCACGATCGGGGAGTCCTTGGAGTCACTGCCCGCGACCCGTGCGCCGCGCTGGACGAGGACCTTCGCGACGCCGGACATACCGGCGCCGCCGATGCCGATGAAATGCGGACGGTCCAGCGCGTCGGGGGCAATGCCGGCCGGTGCCATGTACGGGTCTCCCCTGGGTGAGCGGATTCTCGGTCTGTCGGCCCGATTCTCGCACCCCGCCGGACTCCTCCGTACGCCGTCCGTACGGTCTCGCGCACACCGCCCGCACGGTGCTCAGCCGCTTCCCCGCGGTGCTCAGCCGCTTCCCCGCGGTGCTCAGCCGCCCGTGGTCGTCCGCCCCTCGTACCCCTCGTCGACCTCGTCGTCGCCATCGGTGTGCGCGAAGAGCTTCAGCACCGGGACGCCGACCTTGTGGCGCGCCCGGGAGGCCCAGTCGCGGTGGAAGAACTCCTCCACGAAGTGCGGCGCGGTGAGGACGATCACCTCGTCGGCGCCGGTCTCCTCCACCACCCCGCGCAGGATGTCCAGGGGGCGCCGCTGCACGACGTGGCCGCGGGCCTCGCTGCCCGCCGCGCGCAGGGCCGCCACCGAGTGGTTCAGGGCGCGCTCGGCGGGCTCCAGCGCCTCGCTGCCCTCCGGCTCCTCGCCTTCCTGGGTGGCCTGCTCCAGCTCGCCGAGGGCGATGTCGTCGATGGCGCGGAGCAGCCGGTCCTTGCTGCCGCGGGGCTGCATCATCACGACGAAGGAGACCGGGTCATCGCCGTGCAGGGTGGTGACGAACTCCACGTCGGCAGCGGTAAGCGGCTTTTCGATCATCAAAATGCTCGTGAACACGACGTGCGCCCTTCTCGTTCTTCGAGGAAGCGGTAGGAATGCGGTCTGTCGCAGTCTGTTTAGCGCAAAACTATGGGTAAATCCGACGGTAGCGGGTGAAAAGGAAACCGGCGTCCTCCAGTACGGAAGCGAGAGCGAACCGTTCCGGTTCGGCGGCCAGGGGACCGTTCGCGATCCGTGCCGCGTCGCCCGCGACCAGCACCGGGGCCACCGCGAGGCACAGCTCGTCCAGCACCCCGGCGGTCACGAACTGCGCCAGCAGCCGGGGGCCGCCCTCGGTCAGCAGCCGGGTGTAGCCCAGCTCGGCCAGGACCGCCGGGACCGTCCCCAGGTCGACCCGCCCCGAGGGGCCGGACCCCGCGCGCACCACCCGGGCCCCGGCCGCGTTCGCCGCCTCGACCCGGTCCTCCGCGGCCTGCCCGCCGGTGATCACCACGGTCGGCACCAGCGGCTCGGTGAACAGCGGCCGCGAGAAGTCCAGCTCCAGGCTCGCGCTGACCACGGCGATCGCGGGCGCCGGGGGCTGGCCGAGCGCCGCCCGGCGCTCGGCGAACGCCTCCCGGGCGCGGGCGGGCCGGTAGCCCTCCTGGCGTACGGTCTCGGCGCCCACCACGACCGCGTCGGCCAGCCCGCGCAGCACCCCGAAGATCCGCATGTCGGTGTCGGACGACAGCGGCCGCGACCGGCCGTCGTGGTGCGCGGCGCCGTCCAGCGAGGACACCATGTTGGCCCGCAGATACGCCCCCGAGGCGCTCTGCGGACGCTCCGGATAGGCGTATGCGTCGGCCAGCTCGTCGAGCCCCCACGGCTCGGTGGACGAACCGGTGGACGGATCGGACGGTTCGGTGGGCACGGGGAACAGGCGTCGCATGGCCGCAGTGTGACATGGCTCCCTCCGGGACGGTCCTCTCGGGAAAAGGGACTACCGTGGACACCCGTGTCCGCACCAATCACCACGTCCGGCTCGGCAGGCTCCATAGCCGCCGAAGCCCCAGTAGCCCTCACCGCCCGCGCTCCGCAGGTGCCTGCCGAACGCCTGGTGGCCGAGATGGTGCCGCCTCCCCGGTTCGCCACGGTGAGCTTCGACAACTACATCCCGGACCGCGGCCAGCCCAGCCAGGCCGAGGCCGTCACGGTGCTGCGCGGCTTCGCCGAGCGGCTCGGCGGCGGCGCGGACAAGGACCGGGGCGGCCGCAGACACTGGTTCCGCCGGGCGGCCAGGCCCGCCGCCCCCAGCGGCCCGCGCGGGGTGTACCTCGACGGCGGCTACGGCGTCGGCAAGACCCATCTGCTGGCCTCCCTGTGGCACGCCACCCCGGCCCCGCCCGAGAAGAAGGCGTTCGGCACCTTCGTCGAGCTGACGAACCTGGTCGGCGCGCTCGGCTTCCAGCAGACCGTGAAGACCCTGAGCGGGCACCGGCTGCTGTGCATCGACGAATTCGAGCTGGACGACCCGGGCGACACCGTCCTGGTGTCGACCCTGCTGGGCAAGCTGGTCGAGGCGGGCGTGGCGCTCGCCGCGACGTCCAACACCCTCCCCGGCAAGCTCGGCGAGGGCCGGTTCGCCTCCGCCGACTTCCTGCGCGAGATCCAGGGACTGTCCGCCCACTTCCAGCCGGTGCGCATCGACGGCCAGGACTACCGCCACCGCGGGCTGCCGGAAGCCCCTGCCCCGCACTCCGACGACCTCGTAACCCGCGCGGCCGGGCGCGCCCCCGGCGTCTCCCTGGACACCTTCCCCGCCCTGCTGGAGCATCTGTCCAAGGTGCATCCGAGCCGTTACGGCGCGATGTGCGACGGCCTCCAGGCGGTGTGCCTGACCGGAGTCGGCCCCGTGCCCGACCAGTCGACCGCGCTGCGGCTGGTGGTCCTGGCGGACCGGCTCTACGACCGCGAGGTGCCGGTGCTGGCCTCCGGGGTGCCGTTCGACCAGCTGTTCAGCGAGGAGATGCTGAACGGCGGCTACCGCAAGAAGTACTTCCGGGCGATCTCCCGGCTGACCGCGCTCGCCCGCGACGCGCGAGAGCTGGCCGAGGCGTAGGGCGGGTTCCGGCGCGCGCCGTATCGATCAGGTGGTTCCGGCGTACCCGGGGCGCGTGATACACACGTGCGGTCATCTTTCCTGTCCGCCAGCAGGGAGTTACCGCATGTCAGCGACACGACGTCAGATCCTGGGCCGTACCGGTGCGCTGGGCGCCTCCATCGCCTTCACCGGCAGCGTCCAGGAACTCTTCGCCGGTACGGCCGCGGCCGACACACCGGACGCACCGGACCCGGCCGCCCCGGACGCCGCCGCCGGGCACGGCGGGCGCGGCGGGTACGGGCCGCTCGTGCCCGATCCGGACGGCCTGCTCGACCTCCCCGAGGGCTTCCGCTACCGCGTACTCTCCCGCGAGGGCGACGCGCTGCGCTCCGGCGAGGGCAAGGTCCCCAGCCACTGCGACGGCATGGCCGCCTTCCCGGGCCGGGCGAGCGGCAGAGAGGGCGTTACGCATCTGGTCCGCAACCATGAGAACCGCAAGGACGCCGCGATCCGCGTCCCCGCCGTCAAGGGCCTCACCTACGACCCGATGGGCATGGGCGGCTGCACCGCCCTCGCGCTCGACTCCGCCGGCCGGGTGCTGTCGGAACGGGTCGCCATCGCCGGTACGGCCGTCAACTGCGCGGGCGGACCCACGCCCTGGCACACGTGGCTGACCTGCGAGGAGACCGAGGACAAGGCCGGTACGAACGGCTACACCAAGGACCACGGGTTCATCTTCGAGGTCGACCCGTACGATCCGCGCCGCACCGGCGCCGTACCGCTCACGGCCATGGGCCGCTTCCAGCACGAGGCGATCGCCGTCGACCCGCGCAGCGGGGTCGTCTACGAGACCGAGGACGCCTTCGATCGGCCCTTCGGCCTCTTCTACCGCTTTCTGCCCCGTAAACCCCTCGGCGGGACCGGGTCGCTGCGCGCGGGCGGCAAGCTCCAGGCCCTGCGGGTGCCGGGGGTGGCCGACCTGTCGACCATCCAGGAGCCGGGGACGTCATTCGGCAACATCGAGTGGGTGACCGTCCCCGATCCGCTCGCACGGGAAACCCCCATCCGCTTCCAGGACTTCGGCGCGGGCGGCATCACCCACGCCCAGAAGCTGGAGGGCTGCTACTGGGGCGGGACCTCGGTCTACTTCGTCTCCAGCTTCGCCAAGAGCGCGGACGGCTCGGCCGCCGACCACTACGGGCAGATCTGGCGCTACGAACCGCAGCGGCACCGGCTCACCCTGGTGATCGTCTTCGGGCCGGACACGGACGTGCAGCTGCCCGGCGAGTCACCCGACAACATCACGCTCGCGCCCAGCGGCGGGCTGATGGTCTGCGAGGACGGCGAGGGCGCGCAGCACGTCTACGGGCTGACCCGGCGCGGAGAGGTCTATCCGATGGCGCGGGGGCGCCAGAACATCGGCACCGAGGACAAGCCCGAGTGGGGTGAGTTCGCGGGCGTCACCTTCGCGCCGGACCGCCGCACGATGTACGTGAACTGCTACACCCCGGGCACCACCTTCGCCATCACCGGCCCCTGGCGGCACTGACCGGCTCCGTGTGCCTCCTGCCCCGCGCGGACGGGGCAGGAGGCGTTCACTCTCGGCGCGAACTGAGCGCACAGGCGATCGCGGTCGCCCCGGCGGCGAGCACGGCGGTCAGGGCGAGCGGCAGCAGCGGCATGGTCACGGTGCCGCTGCGCGAGCCGTTGACCAGGCCCGCTACGGCCGCGTTCGCGGGCGAGGCGCCGACCACGGACACCAGCAGCGCGGCGAGCACGGTCGACAGGACGGCCCAGCCGGGGCGGCGCAGCAGCGGCCGGTTGCACAGCGCGCCGACAGCCGCGCCCAGCAGCGCGCAGGCGAGCGCGGCCAGCAGCCCGGCGACGGCCGCCGCGGCCACGGGAACCCCGACCCGGCCGTCCGCGCTGCGCGGATCGCCGACCAGCGCGACGTACAGCGTCCCGGCGACCCCGAGGACGACCGCCGCGCCCAGCCCGGTCAGCACCCCGGCCAGATGCACCCGGCCGGGCCCCCGCGCGGCGGCCGCGCAGGAACGCGCCGCGGCGGGCTCGTTGGTGACGCACACCCGCACCATCCAGGCGGCGACGGGCAGCACCGCGGCGGCGGCGAACCCGAAGGAGTCGAGGATCGGCTGCCCGGCCTGCACCCCGATGCCCATGAAGGCGGCGTAGAGGATGAACGGCGGCAACCAGCGCTGCGAACGGGCCAGCAGCGCCGCCTGGTAGCGCAACAGGGCGATCATGCGGCCTCCGGATCGGCGGGAATCTCGGTCACCGCGCGGATGTGCCAGGGCGGGCTGGCGGTGAGCAGAACCCGAAGCAACGCATCGGAGTCCCCGCCCCCGACGATCAGCCGCACGGGCCCCGGGTCGCCGCCGGGGGCACCCCACCCACCCGACCCGGCCTCGTCACGGGCCCCCGACGCGCCCTGCACGGCACGGTCGTGCTCTACCGCAGGCCGGACCGTGTCGCCGGGACCCGGCGCGGCCTGCCCGACCCGCGCGGCCTCGCCGCCGGGGTTCGGCGGGGGCGGGATGGGCTCGTGCAGGGGCGTGCCGGGGAGGTTTGGGGGGAGGGTGGCGCCCGGTGAGGGCTCGGCCTCGATGCGGACCCGCCGTCCGGCGGTGACCGGGGGCTCGCCGGGGTCCGGCAGCGGCCCGGTCGCCGGGACCGGCGCGGGTACCGGGGCCGAGGCAGAGGCAGGGGTTGGAGCCGAGGCAGAGGCCGAGGCAGAGGCCGGGACCGGCACCGAAACCGGCGTCGGCTCCAGGCGGGTTTCCGTGACGCGGAACACGGCGTCCGGTGATCCGGCCAGGCGGCGTGGGTCGTGGTCGACGAAGACGACCGCGGCGCCGTCGGCGATGCGCTCGGCGACCGCCTCGTCCAGGACGCCGCGGGCAGCGCGGTCGAGGCCGGTCCAGGCCTCGTCGAGGACGAGCAGGGCGGGCGCGGCCAGCAGCGCCTGGGCCACGGCGACCTTCTGGCTGGTGCCCTTGGACAGCTCGGCGAGCGGGGTGGCCGCGTACTCGGCGGCCCCGAACCGCTCCAGCCACTCCCCCGCCCCGCGCACCGCCTCGGCCCGGCCCAGGCCGTGAATCCGGCCCAGGTGAGTGAGGTAGCCGAGGACGGAGAAGGGCAGCTCGGCCGGGAACCGCTCGGGGACGTACGCGGTGCGCGGGCGGTCGGTGATCCGGCCCGAGGTGGGGGCGTCGATCCCGGCGAGCAGCCGCAGCAGGGTGGATTTGCCGCTGCCGTTCGTCCCCTCGACCCGGGTCAGCGAGCCCGGCGGCACGTCGAGATCGACGCCACGCAGCACCCACGGTCCGGCCAGACCATAGCGGCGGCCGACTCCTCGCAGTCTCATGCCGGTTGAGCATAGGCACTCGGGCGACGGCCCGCCCCCGCTGTCGGCAGGTGCTGGCAGACTGGAGCGCGTGACCAGCTCAGACGCCATCCCCGCCGACCCGCCCGCCACGCCCCTCGGCAGTCCGTTCCGGCATGCGGAGACGGACCGGGACGCGGCGCCGCAGTTCGTGCTGCCGCTGGTGGTGCGGATCGAGAAGGCCGCGCCCCCGACCCGTACGGACGCCCTGGAGACGGCGGCGCGGGCGGTGCTGGTGCTGCTGTCGGACGAGCGGTCGACGGCGGAGGACGGCGAGTGGGCCGAGGCCGTGCGGGACTGGCAGGACGCCCGCATCCGCAAGGTCGTGCGGCGGGCGCGGGGCGCCGAGTGGCGGCGGGCCCAGACGCTGCCGGGCATCACGCTCACGGGCCGGGCGGCGGCGGCGAGCGGCGACGACGACCCGGCGGCCGAGGTGCGGGTGTTCCCGCCGGTGCCGCTGGACGGCTGGCCCAAGGAGCTGGCCAAGCTCCAGGTCTCCGGCACCGAGCTGGACGACCCCGCGCCACCGCCCGCACCGGACCCGGCCGGGCCGGTGCTGTGGCTGAACCCGGACGTCACGATGTCGGCGGGCAAGACGATGGCACAGGCCGGGCACGGTGCGCAGCTTGCGTGGTGGGAGCTGGACGACGCGCGGCGGGCGGCGTGGCGCGAGGCCGGTTTCCCGCTGGCGGTGCGGACGGCGTCGGCCGAGCGGTGGAGCGCGCTCACCGGAAGCGGTCTGCCGGTCGTACGGGACGCGGGCTTCACCGAGATCGCCCCCGGGGAAACCGTCGCCGTCGAGGGCGGCAGCCGCTTCTGCCCGCTCCCCCGCGTCAGGTGACGACGGTGGCGACGGGGTCGAGGCCGTAGGTACGGGCGTAGCCGTTCTCGGTGCCGACGGAGCCCACCACTGGCTGCGCGACGCCGTCCGCCGGACTCTGCGGCGCTAATTCGTTCGTGCGGAGGCCGCACACCGCCGTACCGTGACGCGCGGTCACACGACGGAGGGTGGGAGCGGTGGAGCAGCACGACGGACACGGATGGGCCGACGAAGGGTTCGGGGCCGTAGCCGACACGTTCGCGCGGAACTTCGCCGAGTTTCCCGAACTCGGCTCGGCCGTCACGGTGTTCGTCGGCGGACGCAAGGTCGTGGAGCTGTGGGGCGGGATCGCGGACGAGCGCACCGGCCGGGCGTGGCAGCGGGACACGGCCGTACCGGTCTTCTCGTGCGCCAAGGGCATGGTGAGCCTGTGCGCCCATCTCCTCGCCCAGGAGGGGCGGCTCGACCTCGACGCCCCGGTGAGCCGGTACTGGCCCGCGTTCGCGCGGCACGGCAAGGACGCCGTCACCTGCCGCATGGTCCTCGGTCACCGGGCGGGCGTTCCCGCCCTCGACGCGGTGCTCGGCTTCGAGGAGATCGCCGCCTGGACACCGGTCATCCGCGCCATCGAGGAGCAGCCGCCGCTGTGGGAGCCGGACACGGCGTACGAGTACCACGGCCATGTCTTCGGCTTCCTCATCGGTGAGGTCATCCGGCAGATCACCGGGCTCACCCCGGGCGCGTACTTCCGCGAGGCCATGGGCGACCCGCTGGGGCTGCGCGCCTGGATCGGCCTGCCCGCCCGGGAGATGGACGCCCGCGCCCGCCTCGTCGAGGCCGAGGGGCGGCCCGCGATGCCGGGGCCCGAGCATCTGCTGACCCGCATCGTGACGATGAACGGCGCGCTGGTCTTCCCCGGCGTCGACGAGCCGCACGGCTGGAACGACCCGGCACTCCTCGGCATGGAGCTGCCCGGCGCGGGCGCCACCGCGTCGGCGAGCGGCCTCGCCGGGATGTACGCGGCGGCCGTGAGCGGCATCGGGGGCCACGAGCGGCTGCTCACCCCAAAGACGGTGACGGACGCGGTCCGCGAGGTGTCGTCCGGCAAGGGCTGGCTGGGCTTCGACGCCGGGGCGCGCTGGGGCTCGGGCTTCCTGCTCGACTCGGCGGCCTTCCGTCCGATGCTGGGCGAACGCAGCTTCGGCAACGACGGGGCGGGCGGCCAGTTCGGCTTCGGCGACGACGAGTACGGCGTGGGCTTCGCGTACGTCGCCAACCGCATGATCGGCCACGGCGACGCCCGCGCCACCCGCCTGATCGAGGCGGTACGCGACTGCCTGACCGGCTGACGCCGGTCCACCGACGCCCCACGGCCGCGCCCGTCACGACGGGCCCAGGCGCGACCAGCCCCCGGCGCGACCGCCGCCGGGAGCGGCGCCGAGCCGCACACGCGGCCGGGCAAGGCGCGGCGGCGCTCGCGGATCGCGCGCGTCACCACCGGCGGCAGCACATCGGCAGCCAGCCGCCGGAGCGACGGCCGCCCGGACGCGGGGCCGGGCAAGGCCCGGGCCCGATCAGGCCTGGAGCCCACAGGCCCGGGGCGCGGTCGGACGCGGCGGCTTGCGGATCGCGCGCGTCACCACTGGCGGTCAGCCGCCCGACCACGCCAGCGTGGCGCCGTGAGCACGCCGACGCCCGGAGCGACGGCCAGCCGAGCGCGCGGCCGGACCGAGGCAGGCCCAGGGGCCGCCGGGTCAGGCCCGGAGCCCGGCCAAGCGCAGGGTCCGGCCCGGGGCCCGATCAGGCCGGGGGCCGGGGCCCGGGCAGGGCCCAGCCAGGCCAGGGGCCGGGTCAGGCCCGGGGCCCCACGCCCGGGGAGGCCAGTCAGGCGCGGCGGCGCTTGCGGATCGCGCGCGTCACCACCGGCGGCAGCACATCGGCGGCCAGGCGCCGGACCTGGCTGGGGCGGCGGGGGGCGGAGGCCGAGGCCGGGGCGGCGGGGGTCCGGCCCGGGGCGGGGGCGGCGGCGGGCGCCTCGTCGGCGTAGCGGGACCGCGGCGCCGCCGGGTTCTTCGGCTTCCCCGAGAACCGCAGCACGCGGCTGCCCGCGATCTCCTGGCGGCTGGTGTGCATCCCGCGGCGCCACTCCTCGTCCGCGAGCATCTCCTCCTGGATGGGGCCGGGGTCGCCCCACATGCCGTAGAGCTTCTGGGTGGTCAGGCAGATGGGCCGCAGTCCGCGGTTGAAGACGGCCTCCCACGCGGCGGCGGCCACGCCGGGGGTGTGCTCGGAGCGGAAGTCGTCGAGGACGACGATGCCGCCGGGCAGCAGAACGTCACGCGCGGCGCCGATGTCGCCCTCGACGTGCTCGTACAGGTGCGAGGCATCGACGTGGACGAAACGGCAGGTGTCGTCGTCCACCAGGCTGGGCACGACGGAGGTCGTGCCCTGGATGACGTCGGGCAGCTCGTCGTGGAACGCCAGGTAGTTCTGCTCGAAGGCGGTGCGGGTGAGGGTGGAGTACGACTTCCGGGCCTCCGCCGCGTTGTTCTCGTCCGGCGCGTCCTCCGCGTCGAAGAGGTCGCAGACCGTGTAGCGCTCACCGGCCCGCAGGTACGCGGCGGTGAAGATGGCGCTCTTGCCCATGTAGGCGCCCATCTCCATAAGGTCCCCGTGCTCCCCGAGGCGCTCTTGGCGCCTCAGGAAGAAGTCGAACAGCACTTGGTCAAGGCTGGGGAACCACCCCTTGACGTCATTGAGGCTGCGGGGGCGCTGCGCTGCATCGGCGGTGGTGGCCGTCATGGGGCTCTCTGTTCCTCGGAGGCGGTCGGGAGAGACGTGAATCGCGGGCCACGCTCGCAGTGACAGGCAACGCCGGGACGTCACGGTTGTGTGTTTTATGTGACCGGAACCCCGGGCAACCGGACCGGCACAGGGGGTCAGTGATCGGAAAGGCGTACGGAATGCGGTCTTACAGACCGATGACGGCACGGCGCGGACGCGGGCCCGGCGGCCGGTGAACGCCTAGCGTCGGGGCCATGCGCGTACTCGTCACCGGAGGCGCGGGCTTCATCGGCTCGCATATCGTCACCGCTCTCGCCGACCGCGGCCATGAGCCGGTGGTCCTCGACGCCCTGCTGCCCGCCGCCCATCCGTCCCCGCCGCGGCGGTCCGGCGCGGAGTGGATTCACGCCGATGTGCGGGACCGGGCGGCGGTGGAGTCGGCGCTGCGCGGGGTGGACGCCGTCTGCCATCAGGCGGCGATGGTCGGCCTCGGCAAGGACTTCGCCGACGCCCCGGGCTACGTCGGCTGCAACGACCTGGGCACGGCGGTGCTGCTGGCCGCGATGGCCGGGCGCGGGGTGCGCTCGCTCGTGCTGGCCGGGTCGATGGTGGTGTACGGGGAGGGGCGCTACGACTGCCCCCGGCACGGCCGGGTGCGCCCCGGCCCGCGCGCCGGGGCCGACCTGGCCGCCGGGCGGTTCGAACCCGGCTGCCCGGACTGCGGCACCCCGCTGCGGCCCGGTCTGGTCGACGAGGACGCACCGGCCGACCCGCGCAACGTCTACGCGACGACGAAGCTGGCACAGGAGCATCTGGCGGCGGCGTGGGCGCGGGCGGTGGACGGGCGCGCGGTCTCGCTGCGCTACCACAACGTCTACGGGCCGGGCATGCCGCGCGACACCCCCTACGCGGGCGTCGCCTCCTTCTTCCGCTCGGCCCTCGCGCGCGGCGAGGCGCCGACGGTCTACGAGGACGGCGGGCAGCGCCGCGACTTCATCCACGTACGGGACGTGGCCTCGGCCAACGCCGCCGCCCTGGAGGCGATCGCGGACCCGGCGGCCGCGGGCGGCCTCACCGCGTACAACACCGGAAGCGACGACCCCCATACGGTGGGCGAGATGGCCGAGGCGCTGGCGGCGGCCTTCGGCGGGCCCGCGCCGGTGGTCACGGGCGCCTACCGGCTGGGCGACGTACGGCACATCACGGCCTCGTCCCGGCGACTGCGCGAAGAGCTGGGCTGGCGGCCCGCGATCCCGTTCGGCCAGGGCATGACGGAGTTCGCGCACGCGCCCCAGCGGCCGGGAGCCGATACAGAGCCGCTACGCCCCGTCCGCTGACACCGGTTTACGCCCGGGCGGCGGGCAGGCGCACCTCGAAGCGGCAGCCACCGGCCACGTTCGTCACGGCCGCGTGGCCGTCGTGGGCCTCGACGATGCCGCGGACGATGGCGAGGCCAAGACCGGCGCCCGCCGGGGGTGTGCGGGCGTGGGTGCCGCGCCAGCCGGTGTCGAAGACGCGCGGCAGATCCTCCTCCGGGATGCCGCCGCAGCCGTCGGTGACGGACAGCACGACGGTGTCCGCCTCGCGCCGCGCGGCGACGGCGACCGTGCCGTCCGCCGGGGTGCGGCGGATGGCGTTGACGAGGAGGTTGCCCAGGACGCGGGTCATCTCCTTGCCGTCGACCTCGACGGGGATGGGGTCCACGGAGTCGCCGGTCAGCTGGACGCCCAGCTGGCGGGCGAGCGGGTCGGCGCCCGCGAGGGCGTCGCCGATCAGGTCGTAGACGGAGATCCGGGTGGGAGCGAGGGACAGTGCCCCGGCGTGGATGCGGGAGAGTTCGAAGAGGTCGCCGACCATGGTGTTGAGCCGCTCCACCTCGGTGCGGATCTGGCGGTGGTAGCGGTCCGGGTCCTCCGCCATGCCGTCCTCCAGCGCCTCGGACATCGCCCGCAGCCCGGCCAGCGGGGTGCGCAGATCGTGCGAGATCCAGGCGACCAGTTCGCGGCGGGAGGACTCCAGGGCCCGTTCCCGCTCCCGGGACCGGGCCAGTCTGTCGCTGGTGGCGGCCAGTTCGCGGCCGAGTTCGGCGAGTTCGGCGGTGGCCGCGCCGCCGGGGGCGGCGAAGCTGCCGCCGTCCCCGAAGGAGCGGGCCGCGAGGGTCAGCTCATGGCTGCGGGCCACCACCCAGCGGCCCAGCAGCAATGCGGTCACCAGGGACACCACCGCGGCCATGGCGCAGACGGTGGTGACGACCGTCAGATCGTGCGGGGACAGGAACATCGCCCAGGCGACCGCGAGCGTCCCGGTGAGCATGGCCATCACCCCGACGGCGGCCACGACCGCGAGGGACACGGCGACGGAACGGCCGCGCAGCAGCCGCAGTGCGAACGCGCCGAACAGCCCGGCCGCGGCGGCGCCGAGGAACGCGAACAGGGCCATCAGCAGCACATCACGCATGACGGTCCGACCCCTCCGCCCCTTCCGCCCCGGCGTCCGGCACGTCGAAGCGGTAGCCCACGCCCCAGACGGTCTGGATGAGGCGCGGCGCGGCGGGGTCGTCCTCGATCTTCCCGCGCAGCCGCCGCACATGGACGGTGACGGTGGACAGATCGCCGAAGTCCCAGCCCCAGACCTCCCGCATCAGCTCCTCGCGGGTGCAGGCGAGCCCGGGGTGGCGCAGCAGAAAGGCCAGCAGGTCGAACTCGCGGAGGGTCAGGGCGAGTTCCCGGCCGCCCCTGGTGGCGCGGCGGGCCATCGGGTCGAGGGTGATCCCGGCGCGGCGCAGCACGGTGTCCGGCCGCTCGGGACCAGGGTTCCGCACCCCGGCGGAGGCGCGCGGTCCGGTACGGCCGCGGCGCAGTACGGACTCCACCCGCAGCACCAGCTCGCGCGGGCTGAACGGCTTGGTGACGTAGTCGTCCGCGCCGATCTCCAGTCCGAGGATGCGGTCGTCCTCGTCGCCGCGGGCGGTCAGCATGATCACGGGCACCGGCCCCTTGCCGCGCAGCGTGCGGCACACCTCCAGGCCGTCCATGCCGGGCAACATGAGGTCCAGGACGACGAGGTCGGGCCACTGGGCGTCGGCGCGGGCGAGCGCGCCGGGGCCGTCGGCGGCCCGGTCGACGGCGTAACCGGCGCGGGTGAGATATCCGGCGACGACCTCGGCGACGGTCGGATCGTCGTCCACGACGAGAACGCGGCCGGGAGGCGGTGTCTGCTCCATGCGCCCCAGCCTGGCACCCGGCCCGGCCGCCGTCCCGCCCAGGAGCGCGGGACGGCGGCGACGTCCGTGTTTCGTAAGGTCCTGAAGTCCGGAATGTGGCTTTCTCCTTCGTAGGGTGGGCCGGGTGACAAACTTGACCGCTCCTCGTGCGGATGTCGTCCTCCCCTGTCTGAACGAGGCCGCCGCCCTGCCCTGGGTGCTGGAACGCATCCCCGCCGGCTGGCGCGCCATCGTCGTCGACAACGGCTCGACGGACGGCTCGGCCGCGATCGCCCGCGCCCTCGGCGCCACCGTCGTCCACGAGTCCCGCCGGGGCTTCGGGGCCGCCTGCCACGCCGGACTGCTCGCCGCCGACGCCGACTTCGTCTGCTTCTGCGACTGCGACGCCTCGCTCGACCCCGGGCTGCTGCCCGGCTTCGTACGGAGCGTCGCCGACGGAGACGCCGACCTCGTGCTGGGGCGCCGTCGTCCACGGGGGCGCGGCGCGTGGCCGGTGCACGCCCGGCTCGGCAACCTCGCCCTGGCCCGCATGATGCGACGGCGCACCGGAGCCGCACTGCACGACCTCGGCCCGCTGCGGGCCGCCCGGCGCGCACCGCTGCTGGCCCTGGGCCTCACCGACCGGCGCAGCGGCTACCCGCTGGAGATGGTCGTGCGGGCCGCCGACGCGGGCTGGCGGATCGCGGAGCGCGACGTGCCGTACCGGCCGCGCACGGGCGTCTCGAAGGTCACCGGCACCTGGCGGGGCACCTGGCACGCGGTACGCGACATGCGGGCGGTGCTGCGGCAGCCGCCCCGGGCCCCGGCCGCCCCCGGCGACGGCGACCGGGCGGGGGCCACCCGGTGAACGCGCCGCCGAGGCGCACGCCCCTTCCTCCGCTCGCTGCCCACGGTCCGGCCGGGTCGCGCCGGACCGCCGACGAGCGCCCGGCGCCCGGCAATGGCTCCGGCGCCGGACGCGGCACCGTACCCGACGCCGATACCGACGCCGACGCCGACGCCGTTACCGTGGCCGACGCTCTTCGGCGCCCGGAGAGCACCGTCCTCGTCATCGCCAAGGAGCCCGTGGCGGGGCGGGTGAAGACCCGGCTCACTCCCCCGTACAGCCCGGCGGAGGCCGCGGCGCTGGCCGAGGCCGCGCTCGCGGACACCCTGCACGCCGTGCTCGGGATGCCCGCCCGGCGCAGGGTGCTGGCGCTCGACGGGGCCCCGGGGCCCTGGCTGCCGCCGGGTATCGAGGTCGTGGCACAGAGCGGCGGCACTCTCGACGAGCGGCTGGCCGCGGCCTTCGCCGGGTGCCAGGGGCCCACGCTGCTCATCGGCATGGACACCCCGCAGGTCACCCCCGCCCTGCTGGCGCCCGCGCTGCGCGGGGACGGCTGGCGGGACCGCGACGCCTGGTTCGGGCCCGCCGCCGACGGCGGCTTCTGGGCCCTGGGCCTGGCGGAACCGGACCCGGAGCTGCTGCGCGGAGTGCCGATGTCCACCCCGGCCACCGGTGCCGCACAGCGGCGACGGCTCACGGACGCGGGGCTGCGGGTGGGCGAGCTGCCCGTACTGCGCGATGTGGACACGGCGGACGACGCCGCGTGGGTGGCGGCCCTCGCACCGGGCGGCCGGTTCGCCCGTACCCTCGCCGGGCTGTCCCGGGCCGCCACCCGATGAGCACGGCGACACACGGCGGCGCGGGCGGGGGCGCGGGCGGGGGCGCGGGCGGGGGCGCCCAGGCCGCGCACTGGCGCGCCGACCCCTATACGCGGGCGCTCAGCGCGGGCCGGGGGCCGCTGTTCCTGCGCCGCGCGGACGGCTGGCTGCTGCCACTGGAGGTCGAGCGCTGGTGCGCGGACGCCGACGCGGCGGACCGTACCGTGCTGCGCCGGTGCCGGGGCGCCGTACTCGACATCGGCTGCGGCCCCGGGCGGCTGGTGGCCGCGCTCGCCCCGCACGGCCGCCGCTGTCTGGGCATCGACGTGAGCCGGGCCGCGGTCGCCCGCACCGTGCGCGCCGGTGGCCCGGCGCTGTGCCGCTCGGTCTTCGAACCGCTGCCGGACGAGGGACGTTGGGGCACGGCGCTGCTGCTCGACGGCAACATCGGCATCGGCGGCGACCCCCGGGCCCTGCTGGCACGCGTCCGCCAACTCCTCACCCCCGAGGGGCTGCTGATCGCCGAGACGGCCGCGGCCGATGTCGACGAACGGGTCCGGGTGCGGGTGGACGACGGGCGCGGCGAGCCCGGCGAGGCGTTCCCCTGGGCCCGGGTGGGCGCCCCCGCGCTGCTGCGCCACGCCGGGTCTGCGGGCTGGACCGCCGTCGAGCACTGGACGGCGCGGGGCCGCGCCTTCACCGCCCTGCGCCGCGCCGCCGTCCCCGGACCCGCCACAGCCGGACCCGCCGCACCCGGGCCCGCCGCGCCGCCGACGTCCTGACCCACAGCCACAGCGCGGAGACGGCGAACAGCGCCGCCGTGATGAGCAGCCAGCGCGGCAGGAAGACCTCGGCGGACAGGCCGGTCGAGCGCTCATAGCGGCTCCGCTGCGTCCCCGCGATCAGCGGGAACCACACCAGCAGCAACAGCCCCGAGACGAAGGCGGGCAGCCGTACGAAGTTGACGTACGAGGCGGGCGCCGGGACCACCCGCTGGAGCGCCCGGTCGGCGGCCCCGTACAGCGGCAGCAGCACCAGGTCGTGCAGGACGGCGGCGCCGACGAACCAGAGCACGATCCCGAGCCAGTCGCCGCGCAGCAGCCGTACCCCCGCGTAGCCGGTCAGCGCGAACGAGCCGAGCAGCAGAAGCAGTTGCAGCGGCGAGTCGCCGTAGCGCCGCCGGAAGCCGGAGCCCTTCACACCGTTCACACCGTCTTCCCCGTTCACACCGACTGCCCGAAGCTCAGCCGGGCGACCCACTTGGTGTTGTGCACGCCCGGGGCGCCCGGGACGATGACACGCGCCGGGTAGCCGTGGTCCGGCGACAGGTCGGCGCCGTTGACGCGCAGGGCGAGCAGCGAGCGCGGATCGCGGACCTGGTTGTCGCGCAGCGCGGCCGAGCGGAACGAGCCGTGCCGCTGGAGCGACTCGACGAGGACGCCCGGCGGCCGCTCACCCAGGCCGACAAGCCCGGCGAGATCGGACAGCCGCACCCCCTCCCAGCGCTGGTCGGAGGTGGACCACCCCTCCACGCAGGCGATCGGCAGCGCCGACTCGTGCCGCGGCAGCCGCAGCACCTGCGCACGGGTGAGGACGACCTCACGGCCCGGGCCACGGACCACCAGCCGCCAGCCGGGGCCGATATCGCGGGCGCTGACGCCGACGGCCGCGGCGGTCTTGTTGATCTGGAAGCCGTTCGGCCCCCGGCCCGGACTCCGGCCGTGCGGGGCGAGCAGCGCGGTGTTCCGCAGCGGCCCGTCGACGCTCTGCCCGGCGGTCACCACCAGCAGGGCGGCCGAGCCGGTGCCCACCATCGCGAGCGCGCCGCGCCGCGACATGGTCGGCGGGGCCGGGTCCGGGCTGACCAGACCGGTCTCGTCGGGCGGTTCCGGCCGGGTACGGGAGACGGGGGTGCGCAGCTCCGCCCGCAGATCGCGGCCGCGCAGCGCGCGCACCATACGGGGGAACCGGAGCGCCACATGGACGGCGAACGCGCCCATGAAGATCCACGCCCCGTAGAAGTGCAGCGGGTAGAAGGACCCGGGAAAGACGTACTCCAGCTGGACGTTGAGCACCCCGGTCACGAACTCGAACAGCCCGCCGCCGACCAGCGCGAGCAGCGACAGCCGCTCCAGCCCATGCGCCGGGGACCGCACCGGCGGCCGCTCGAACAGCTTGGGGACGACCGACCACAGCTTGGCCAGCAGCACCGGCACCAGCACGATGCCGAGCGTGACGTGTACGCCCTGGGTGACGCGGTAGAGCCAGACGGGGTGGGTCGGCCAGGAGAAGAGATAGACGCCGAGCAGCCCCTTGTCCGGCGTCGTGTCGTTGACCGGGGACAGATCCGGGTTGTACGCGGCGTACGACAGCAGCCCGGTGACGAACAGCAGCGGAATCCCGAACAGCAGGACCAGGCCGAAGACGGACGTCAGCCAGGGGCCGCGCAAGGGGCTCCGCCACGGTGTACGGGCTTTGTGCGCACCGTCGGACCGGCCGGGTGGACTGTGGCTCATGGCACGACCGTAGGGCCGACGGGCCGGTCGGAAGCGGCTCCGACGCATGACGAAACGCTGACGTCGGCCCATCCGGACGCACCCGCCCGGACGGATCTGACGGTTCGGTGACGGAGCGCGCCGCAGCGGCCGATCCGGCAGGTCACCGGCTTAGCGTGAAGCCGTGAAGCTCCCCCTCCGCACCGATGACCGAACCCTTCGTACGACGGACGGGGACGGGCGGACCGGCCGCCGCCGGGATGTGCTCGCCGCCGCTGCCGCCGCCCTCCTCTTCGCCGTCGCGGCCGCCGTCGGCACCCTGATCCAGCGGACCGACCACACCCTCTACGTCGACTGGGCGCCGCTGTTCGCCTCCTGGCTGCCCCACGCGGGCCCCGGCACGCCCGCCGCCGTGGCCCTCGCCGTGGCCGTCGTCGCCCACGGCCCGCGGTACGCGGCGACGCTGCCGTGGCACCGGCTGCTGTGGGCGGCCTGGGCGGCGGCGCTGGCCTGGACCTGGGCGCTGGCGCTCGTCGACGGCTGGGGACGGGGCGTGGCCGGGCGGCTGACGCAGCGGAACGAGTATCTGCGCGGCGTCGACCGCTTCCATGACATCGGCGCCGCGCTGCGCGGCTTCACCGGCCACATCCTGCTCACCCAGCCCGACCACTGGCCCGCGCACATCGCCGGGCATCCGCCGGGCGCCGTGCTCACCTTCGTCGGGCTCGACCGGCTGGGGCTCGGCGGCGGCGGATGGGCGGGGGCGTTCTGCGTCACCGTCGGCAGCTCGGCGGTGGCGGCCGTGCTGGTCACGCTGCGCGCGCTGGGGCAGGAGGGCGCGGCGCGCACCGCCGCGCCCTTCCTCGTCCTGGCCCCGGCCGCGGTGTGGGTGGGGGCGTCGGCGGACGGCTACTTCGCGGCGGTCGCGGCGTGGGGGCTCGCGCTGCTCGCGCTGGCGGCGAGCCGTACGGTCCGGGCACCGCGCGCCGTCGCGCTGGCCGCCGGGCCGCTGCTCGGCCTCACCGGGTATCTGTCGTACGGGCTCACGCTGTTGGCGCTGCCCGCCGCGGCCGTGCTCCTGCTCGCCCGTACGGTGCGGCCGCTGCCGTACGCGGCGGCCGGGGCGGCGGTGGTGGCGGGCGCGTTCACCCTGGCCGGTTTCGCCTGGTGGGAGGGGTACGACCTGCTGGTCGAGCGCTACTACCAAGGGGTCGCGGCGGAGCGCCCGTACGGCTACTGGGTGTGGGCCAACCTCGCCTGCACGGTGGTCACGGCCGGCCTCGCCTCCGTCGCCGGCGCCCGCCGGGCCGTGGAGGCCGCGCCCGGGGCGGTACGGCGGCTGCGCCACGGCGTCCACGATGACCAGGGTGACCAGGGTGAACACGGCGGGGCGGACGGGCTCGTGGTGCTCGTGGTGGCGGTTCTGCTCGCGCTGGCCACCGCCGATCTGTCCGGGATGAGCAAGGCCGAGACGGAGCGCATCTGGCTGCCGTTCGTGCTCTGGCTGCTGCCCGCCGCCGCGCTGCTGCCCGCCCGCGACCACCGCCGCTGGCTGACGGTGCAGGCCGGGCTGGCGCTGCTGGTGAACCATCTGCTGCTGACCGGTTGGTGAGTGGCCGATGTGAAGAGCAGGTGATACTTCTGTGATACTGAGCGGGGGCACACAACTGAACCGTTGCCAGGGGGCGGGACCCGTTGAAGGCGTTGAAGACCTTGAAGGCATCGCAGTCCTTGAAGGCATTGAAGGAATTATCCGCGCGGAACGCCTATGGCGTGGCCGCGCCCCTGGGCGCGCTGACGGCCGTGGCCGTGGTCGTGGCGCTGCTCATCGTCCTGACCTCGCCGGGGGATACGGGCGGCACGGTGGACGGCAGCGTCCAGGCCGCCGCACCCGTGCCGCGGGCGGACAAGATCCCCAAGGGCGCCAAGAAGAAGAACAAGTACGCCAACTGGGACGGCAAGGTGAAGGTGATCGGGGACGGCTCCACGTCCTACACCGGTCCCCAGCCGGGCCAGCCGAAGATCAAGAAACTGAAGCCGGGCGAGAAGCCCCCGCAGTTCGTGGTCTTCTCCTGGGACGGCGCGCTGGAGAACGGCGACCACCTCTTCTCCCGCTTCCGCCAGGTCGCCAGGGAAACCAACGCCAAAATGACGTTCTTCCTGAGCGGCATGTATCTGCTGCCCAAGTACAAGAGCGATCTCTACAAGCCGCCGATGCACAAGCCGGGCTCGGCCGCCATATCCTTCCCCACCGATGAGCACATACGCGAGACGCTGGATCAGCTGCGCGGGGCGTGGCAGGAAGGCAACGAGATCGGCTCGCACTTCAACGGGCATTTCTGCGGCTCCAAGGGCGGCGGCGAGTGGAGCACCCAGCAGTGGAAGAGCGAGGCCGAGCAGGCGTACTCCTTCGTGGAGCACTGGAAGACCAATACGGGTTTCACCGACATCGAGCCGCTGCCCTTCGACTACGACGAGGAACTGGCGGGCGGCCGCGCTCCCTGTCTTGAGGGACAGAAGAATCTGATCCCGGCCATCAAATCTCTGGGCTGGCGCTACGACGCGAGTTCTCCGGGCGACTTCCAGATCTGGCCGTCCAAAATCAGCGGCATCTGGAACTTCCCGCTCCAGCTAGTGCCGTACCCGGAGAGCGAGAAGCAGGTCCTCTCCATGGACTTCAACTTCCTCTACAACCAGTCCGGTGACAGCACCGAGGGCGATCCGGGGAAGTACGCCGAATGGGAGCGGCTGACCCGCGAAGGCTATCTGAACGGCTTCGAGCGCGTCTACAACGGCAGCCGGGCACCGCTGTTCATCGGCAACCACTTCGAGACCTGGAACGGTGGCATCTATATGCAGGCCATCGAAGACGTGATGCGCAGCGTGTGCAAGCGCCAGGGTGTGCAGTGCGTATCGTTCAAACAGCTCGCCGACTGGCTGGACGCCCAGGACCCGAAGGTCCTGGACAAGCTGCGGATGCTCGACCCGGCGGAATCGCCGGACTGGTCGGCGTACACCAAGTAGCAAGTAGCAAGTAGCTATAGAGAAGCCCGGCCGGTGCGTCACATTCGACGCACCGGCCGGGCTTTCGCGTATCTCCGGCTACTTGTTCCCGGCACCCGCCATATAGCGCGTCCAGATGTCCAGCGGATAGGTGTCGCTCGCCTTTCCGGTGACGTCTCCGCCCATTCCCTTCAGCGGCAGCAATTCCTGCGTCTTGGGGTCCACCCGCGACAGCGAAACGGCCGTGGACACCTCGTCGGTGTAGCCGACGAACCAGGACGAGGTGCCGTCCTGCGCGGTGCCCGTCTTCCCCGCCGCGCCGGGGCCCACCACGGCCGCCGCCTGCCCGGTGCCGCCCTGGACCGCGCCGTGCAGCGCCTCGTCCACCTGCGCCGCCACCTCGGTGCTGAACGCCCGCTTGGCGCGGTCCTTGCGCAGGGCGAACTTCTCGCCGTTACGGGTCAGTCCGCTCACCGAGAACGGCGGCACATGGGCACCCTTGGCGGTGAACGTCGCATACGCGCTGGCCATCCGGATGGAGCTGGGCGTCGCGGTGCCGAGCGAGGACATGGGCACCCGCGCGCCGAAACTGCTGGGCAGCAGCCCCGCGTCGATGGAGGCCTGGCGGACCCGGTCGAGGCCGACGTCCATGCCGAGCTGCAGCATCGGGGTGTTGATGGACTGGACGATCGCCTGGCGCAGGCTGACCTGCCCGTAGGACTGGTCGCCGTCGTTCTCGCCGCGCACGATCTTCCCGCCGCGGTCCCAGTAGGGCCCCTCGGGGGTCTTCACCGCGACCTTGTTGTTGCCGTCGTAGAGCGTGGTGGGGGCGACAGGCGTGCGCGGGCTGTTCCGCTCCTTGAGCACGCCGTCGCGCAGCGCCGCCGCGTAGACGAAGGGTGTGAAGGCGGTACCGGCCGGGACGACGGAGGCGTTCGCGTCGTTGAAGCCCTGTTCCAGGTAGCCGGGGCCGCCGTACAGCGCCTCGATGCGCCCGCCCGGTGTCACGGAGGCGGCGCCGATGCGCACGTACCGGTCCTCCCGGCGGCTCTTGGGGTCGAGGCCGTCGCGGGTCTCCTTCACCGACGCGGCGAGCGCCTTCACCTTCGACTTCTCGAAGGTGGTGTGAATCTGATAGCCACCCAGGTCGAAGGCGGCGTCGGAGATGACGGTATGGGAACTCACATACGCCTTCGCGGTCTCCACCAGATAGCCGACCTGGCCGGTGAGCCCGGCGGGCCGGGGCGCCGGATGGGGGTCGGGGAACGTGGTGTACTTCGCCCGCTCCTCTTTGGAGAGCTTTCCGATGTCGACCATCCGGTCCAGAACCCATTTCCAGCGGTCGACCGCCCGCTTGTGGTTCTTGGCGCTGAGCGTCGGATCGAAGGTTCCGGCGCCCTTGAGAAGCGAGGCGAGCATCGCGCCCTCGCTCGCGTTGAGCCGGGAGACATCCTTGCCGTAGTACGCGTAGGAGGCCCGCTGAATGCCGTAGGTGCCGCGCCCGAACCAGCTGGTGTTCAGATAGCGCTGAAGAATCTCCTGCTTGGTCATCCGGTCGTCGAGCTTGATGGCCATGAACATCTCGGTGAGCTTGCGGGAGAACGTCTGGCGCTGATTCAGATAGGCGTTCTTCACATACTGCTGGGTGATGGTCGAGCCGCCCTGGGTCTCACCGCCCGTCACCATCCGGGTCACGGCGCGCATCAGACCGCTCGGGGAGATGCCGCTGTCCGAGTAGAAACTGGAGTTCTCGGCGGCGAGGATGGCCCACTGCACCTTTTCCGGCACCTTGGACAACGGCACCTCCTGACGGTTGACCGGACCCGTACGGGCCATCTCGGAGCCGTCGGCCCAGTAGTAGACGTTGTCCTGCTGGGTGGCGAAGTCGTTCAGGTTCTTGGGTATGTCGGTCTGCATGTAGAGATAGCTCAGGACACCGGTCAGACTCCCGACGCAGAACACGAGGAGCAGGCCCACCTGGCGCCACGACGGCAGCCAGCGCCGTACGCCCTCTCTCCCGGCCCGTGGGTAGTCGAGCCGGATATGGCGGGCCGCCCAGCGACGCAGCTGCATCCCCCGGCCGCCCGACGACGGCGCCGGCTTACGGTGTGCGTTACGGCGGCGCTTCCCCTTGGCATTGTTGCTGCCCAGCACGTGTGTTCCCCCACGCTCGCTCCGCGCGCGGGCGCGGCACAAAGGTGTGATCTTCCATCCCCCCGGACCACACGACCTTATTCTCCCTTCCGAACATCTGTCGCCACAGGGCCCCAAAATTTTGTAACAGTGCCGATATTCCGCAACTGGGCGCCCTGCCAGGGCCGTCGGGAGTCACAGACCGGGAGCCCGGCGGCGCGTGGAGGGGCGTAGCGTGACACCCCGAAGCTCAAATGAACCTCTGAACCGCGAGCGCCGTGGATTCATCCTCTCCCCCGGGGGTCATTACCCCGGCAGGGGAGAACGTCCGGCACGGAATCAGGACCGCACGAGAAGGGGGAGCCATGACGCGCCTCGGTACCGGAATCGGCTGGCGACCGGAAATCGCCGAGGACATCGCGCGCCTGCCCGGCATCGACTGGGTGGAGGTGGTGGCCGAGAACATCTGCCCCGGCCATGTGCCCGAGGAGCTGCTGCGGCTGCGCGAACGCGGTACGACGGTGGTTCCGCACGGCGTCTCCCTCGGCATCGGCGGCGCCGGGCGGCCGGACCCCGAGCGGCTCGCGGCCCTCGCGGAGCGGGCCGAGGCGCTGGGATCGCCCCTGGTCACCGAGCACATCGCGTTCGTACGGGCCGGGGGCCCGCCGACCGGGTCGCCCGTCATCGAGGCCGGGCATCTGCTGCCGGTGCCGCGCACCCGGGACGTGCTGGACGTGCTGTGCGAGAACGTGGCGATCGCCCAGGAGGCGCTGCCGGTGCCGCTCGCGCTGGAGAACATCGCGGCGCTGATCTCCTGGCCCGGCGAGGAGATGACCGAGGGGCAGTTCCTGGCCGAGCTGGTCGAGCGGACCGGCGTACGGCTGCTCATCGACGTCGCCAATCTGCACACCAACCACGTCAACCGGGGCGAGGACCCGGCCACGGCACTGGACGAGCTGCCGACCTCGGCCATCGCGTACGTCCATGTGGCGGGCGGCGTCGAACGGGACGGGGTGTGGCACGACAGCCACGCCCATCCGGTGACGCAGCCGGTGCTCGACGTGCTCGCCGAGCTGTGCGCCCGTACGACGCCGCCCGGGGTGCTGCTGGAGCGGGACGAGGACTTCCCGGCGGCCGGGGAGCTGGCGGGCGAGCTGGAGGCGATCCGCGCGGTGACGGCGGCGGGGGTGACGACGGCCGACGCCGCCGTACCGAAGGCCCGGCGCGGCCCGGACGCACGAGACACACCGGACACCGCCGCCGCGCGGGAGCGACTGGCGGCCGCCCAGACCGCGCTGCTGTCGGCGCTCGTCGCGGGCGCCCCGGCGCCGGAGGGCTTCGACCGGCAGCGGCTGGGGGTCCAGAGCCGGGCGCTGACGGCCAAGCGGGCCGGGGTGGTCGCCAAGGTCGCCCCGGAGCTGCCGGAGATCCTGGGCGACGGCTACCGCCCGGCGTTCGGGCGGTACGCCGACGGCCGCCCGATGACCGGCGGCTACCGCCGCGACGCGATGGCGTTCGTCGAGCATCTGCTGACGGCGGCTTCCGGTGACGCCCCCGACGCGGCGACGCGGCGTCGGCTCACCCTGTGGTGGCAGGAGCGGTCCGGCCCCGCCCCGCTGTCCGCGAACCCGCTGGCCCGCTTCGCCCGCCGGGCCCGGCTCGTACTGAGCGGGGGGTAACGGGCATGGACGCGATCGTGATCCTCGTGTACGTGGTGGTGACCGTGTCGTCGGCCGTGGTCATCACGGGCGTCGTACGGGCCCGGCGGGCCGCCGCGGGGGCGCCGGAAACCGGCGTTGACGACCTCATGGAGGCCGCGTTCCTGGCGAGCGGGCCCGGCCGGGTGGCCGACACCGTGATCAGCGAGATGCACACCGACGGCCGGCTGACGGTGGGCAGGCCCGGGGTGGTCTCGATACGGCAGCCGGTCGCCCGCACCCCGATCGAGAACGCGCTTCTCAACGTTCTCACCAGCTCCCCGAACGGTGCCCTCGACCGGCTGCGCCGGGAGCTGATGCGCGCCCCGGAGGTGCAGGCCATCGGGGACGACCTGGCACGGCGCGGGCTGCTGATGCGCCCCGCCGCCCTCCGGCCGTGGCGGAACGCGGCGCGGGCGCAGGTGGTGGCCTGCTGGCTGGGCGTGCCCCTGGGCGTCTGGCTGTCCGTCCGGCAGAACATGGACGGGAACGGCGGGTTCCCGGTGATCTTCCTGATCCTTCCGGCGCTGTTCCTCGGCTTCGGGGTCGGCGGCGTCTGCGCGAACCTGACCAAGGGCCGGCTGACGTCGGCCGGGAGGCGGGCCCTGGACGCCTTCCGGAGGGACACCGAGATGGGCACCGCCGAGCGGCCCGGAAGGCTGCCCAGCGGGCACTGGTCGTCGGCGCCCGCCGCATCCTCCGCGAACTCCGCGGCGAGTGCGGCGCCCGCCATCGCGGTCGCCGTGGCGCTGGGCGGCGCTGCCACCATCGCCGCCGACACGGTGCTGCGGGACCAACTGCTGCAGGCGCATCGGGTGACGGGCGCGTCCTCGGGCAACGGTTCGGGCTCGTCGGGCATCTCCGACTTCTCCGGCGGCTCGTGGTGCGGCGGGGGCTCCGGCTGCGGCGGCTCGTCGTGCGGAGGCGGCTCCTCATGCGGGGGCGGCGGCTCCGGCTGCGGCGGGGGCGGTTCGGGCGGCGGTGGCGGCTGCGGCGGAGGCAGCTGACCGCTCACGAATCGTGGCACCGAATCGCGCATTTCGCGAAATCTCTGGCGCGGAAACGGTCGGGTCCAGTAAAACTCGGCCATGCTGTGGGTCTTGTTCCTGCTCGTCGCATGGGGCTCGGCGGTGGTCAGCTGCACCCGTCTGTGCCTCGCCGCGGTCGCGGCCGCCCAGCCGATGGAAGCCGCCGCCGGTCCGGAGCCGGAGGGGCGGGCCCTGAGCCTGTACGAGGCGGCCTTCCTGGCGGGCGGGGAGCGGCGGGTCGCCGATCTCGCCCTGGTGTCGATGTCCCGCGAGCGCCGCCTGCTGCTCGCCCACACCGGCTGGGTCACCGTCGTCGACCCGGACGGCCGGGACGCTCTCGAACGCTCGGTCATCGCCGCGATAGGCCCGCGGGGCCAGTCCCCCGTACCGCCGGTCCGCGCCGCGCTGGCCGCCGCCGACCCGGTGCGGGCGCTGGCCGACCGGCTGGTGGCGGCGGGGCTCGCGGTGCCCGCGGGAGCGCGGGCGAACGTGGCGGACGCGGTGCGGCAGGTGCGGCTGGCGTGCGTCGTGGTCCTGGCGACGGGGGTGACCGCGCTGCTCATGGTGCCGCCCGCGTCCGGCCCGGGGGCGGCGCTGGCCTGGTTCGCGCTTCCGCTGCTCCTCACCGCGAGCTGTCTGGTGATCGCCCGGGTCGAGGTGCATCCGTACTCGCACTGGGCCTCCCCCGCCGGGCAGCAGCTGCTGGGCCGGATCGACGCACCGCCCCGGCGACCCGTCGCCCAGCGCGCCGGGGGCGGCGCCGACGCGGAGCACGACGACGGCGAGTTGCTCACCGCCCTCGCGGTCCACGGCCCGGCCGCGCTGCCCGATCCGGCGCTGCGCGCCGCGCTGAGGGCGCATTGGGGTCATTGACCCCGACACCGCCGCCCGGTGCTTTACATGGCCAATCGCCGCACCAAGTATCCCTTTTGTCGCGCGATGTGCGGAGGGACGGCTTGTGAGAGCAGCAGCGCTGTACGGCATCCTCGGACCGCTGTCCCTGTCCCTGGCGATGACCGCACTGCTCGCCACCCCCGCCACCGGCAGACCGCTCGCCGCGCCGCCCGCGCGCCCCGCCGCGGCGGTCGCCGCCGGGCCCCCGGCGGCGGCCGCCGTCACGGCGGCGGCCCCCGCCTGGTCCGCCTCGTTCGGCTCTCCCGCCTCCGCCGTGCTGGCCTCGCCCGCGCTGGCCGTCCCCCGGGGCGGCGCCGCCGAGGCCCGCGGGGTGGTGACGGCGGCCCGGCGGGCGGCCGCCCGGGGCATCTCCTTCGGCCACTGCCCGGGCTCCGAGGAGCTGTCGGCGAGCGTCCGCTGCGGCACCGTCTCCGTACCGCTGGACTACGCGCGGCCGCACGGCAAGCACATCCGTCTCACCGTCAGCCGGGTCCGCGCCTCCGGGCCCAAGGCGCGGCGGCAGGGCGCGCTGGTCTACAACCCGGGCGGACCGGGCGCCTCCGGTATGACGTTCCCCGAGTACGCCGCCGAGGACGCCTTCCACAAGACGGCCGCCGTCTACGACTTCGTCGGATACGCGCCCCGCGGAGTAGGCCGCTCCGCGCCGGTGTCCTGCCGCCGCCCGGCGGCCTTCGCCAAGACGCCGACAAGCTCCCCGCAGCACCCCTCCGCCGCGTATCTGCGGGCGATGCGCGCGCGGGCGCGCACCTACGCCCGGGGCTGTCTGCGCCGTACGGGGAAGGCCCTGCGGCACATCAGCACGCTCAACAACGCCCGCGACCTCGATGTGCTGCGCGCCGCGCTCGGCGAGAAGCGGCTCACCTTCGTGGGCGCCTCGTACGGCACGTACTACGGGGCCGTCTACGCGACGCTCTTCCCCCGCCATGTGCGGCGCATGGTGTTCGACAGCGTGGTCAACCCCGGGCCCTGGCAGATCTGGTACCGCAACAACCTCGACCAGTCCCTGGCCTTCGAGCGGCGCTGGGCGGACTGGCGCCGCTGGGCCGCCCGGCACCACGCCGTCTACCACCTCGGCAAGACCCCCGCCCGGGTGCTCGCCGCGTACCGGAAGGCGGCCCACCGCCTGGCCCGGAAACCGGCGCGCGGCCGCGTCGGCACCGGAGAGCTGCAGGACGCGTTCGTACGGGCCGGATACAACGACGCCTACTGGGACCCCAGCGCCCGGGCCCTCGCCGCCTATCTGCGCGGCGATCCGCGGCCGCTGATCGCGCTGGCCGCGTCCGAATCCGGCGACGCGGAGTCCGAGGAGAACGGCAACGCCGTCTACACCGCCGTGGAGTGCAACGACGCTCCCTGGCCGCGCGCCTGGGCGAGCTGGCACCGGGAGAACGCCGCCCTCGCGCGCCGTGCGCCCTTCGAAACCTGGGACAACGTGGCGATGAACCTGCCCTGCGCCTACTGGCCGCTGGGGCACGACACTCCCATGGACGTGACCGCCCGGCCGGGGCTGCCGCCGGTGCTGCTGCTGGCCGCCGAACGGGACGCGGCCACTCCGTACGCGGGCGCCAAGGCGCTGTGGCGCAGGCTCCCCGGCGCCTCCCTGGTGACCGAGCGGAAGGCCGGTACCCACGGCCTGTGGGGCGGCCCGAACGACTGCGTCAACCGCAAGGTCGACACGTATCTGCTGACCGGGAAGACCCCGGGCCGGACGGCCTTCTGCGCCCCGCGCCCGGCGCCGGAACCGGAACCCGGCCCGGCCGCGGTGCCCGACTCCGGCAAGCAGCCCGCGCTGCCCGGAGTCCCGGGAGGTTCCGGGGCGCCCGGGATGCCGTGACCGTCAGGCCGGACCGGGGATCATCCAGCCTTGTCAGGCCGGACCGGGGATCATCCGGCCGCGTCAGGCCAGACCGGCGACCAGCTCGGCGACCGGCTTGCGCCGCCCGGTGTAGAACGGCACCTCCTCGCGCACATGACGACGCGCCTCGGAGCCGCGCAGATGGCGCATCAGGTCGACGATCCGGTGCAGCTCGTCCGCCTCGAAGGCGAGAATCCACTCGTAGTCGCCGAGGGAGAACGACGGGACGGTGTTGGCGCGCACATCGGGGAAGCCGCGCGCCATCTTGCCGTGGTCCGCGAGCATCGTGCGGCGCTCCTCGTCGGGCAGCAGGTACCACTCGTAGGACCGTACGAAGGGGTAGACGCTGACGTAGTCGCGCGCGTGCTCGTCCGCGATGAACGCGGGGACGTGCGACTTGTTGAACTCCGCCGGGCGGTGCAGCGCCATGTTCGACCACACCGGCTCCAGTGCGCGGCCGAGCCGGGTGCGGCGGAAGAGGTTGTATGCCTCCTGCAGGGCCTCTGAGGTCTCCGAATGCCACCAGATCATGACGTCCGCGTCCGCCCGCAGCCCGGAGACGTCATACGTGCCGCGCACGGTGACGTCCTTGGCGGCGAGCTGCGCGAAGAGCTGCTCGACCTCGTCGGCGTAGCCGGTGCGGTCCTCCGGCAGCACATCGCGCAGCCGGAACACCGACCACAGGGTGTAGCGGATGACCTCGTTGAGGTCCTTGGCCTTCTTCCCGGCGTTGGCGGTCTTGGAAGACGCGGTCGTCTCGGGCGTGCCGGGGGTCTGGGGGGTGTCGGGAGCAGCAGCAGTCATGGTCCCTATTCTCACTCTCCGCCGTCGGCACCCCGCGCCAGGGTGGCCGTCAGCGGTTCCAGCAGCTCATCGGCGGCGGTGCGGGCGCTCGCGACGCACGCGGGGATGCCGACGCCGTCGTAGACCGCGCCGCACACCCGCAGGCCGGGCAGCTTGGCGACCTCCGCGCGGATGCGGGCGACCCGGTCGAGATGGCCGACCGGGTACTGGGGCAGTCCGCCGTCCCAGCGGGTCACCCGGGTCGCCACCGGCCGGGCGGCGAGGCCGGTGGCCGCGCCGAGATCGGCGAGCGACATCCCTACCAGATCGGCATCGTCGCGCTTCAGATGCTCATCGTCCTCAAACCGCCCGATCGAGGTACGCAGCACGAAGAGATCGGGGGCGGAGTCGCGGAGCCAGCCCCATTTGCGGCTGGAGAACGTCGCCGCCTTGATCGTGTGGCCGTCGACCGGCGGGACCAGGAAGCCGCTGCCCTCGGCGAGCGACGCCACGTCGGCGCGGCGGAAGGCCATGGTGATCAGCGCCATGGAGGCGTAGTCGACGGTGCCCAGTTCGGCGGAGGCGGCCGGGGAGTCGGCCGCCAGGAGACGGGCGGCGGCGGGTGCGGGGGCCGCCAGCACGACCGCGTCGGCCCGCAGCACCCCGTCGTCGGTGACGACGGTCCAGCCGTCCTCGGCCCGGCGCAGCTCCCGTACCGGCGCGTCGGTGCGGATCTCGCCGCCCGCGGCCCGTACGGCGTCGGCCACCGCGAGCGGCAGCCGCCCGATGCCGCCGTCGATGCCCATGAACACCGGCCCGGCGCCGCCCTGCCGCTGGGCCGACCGCTCGGCCAGCTCCCGGACGCCCTCGGCCAGCGGCCGGTTCGCCCGGGCCAGTTCGAAGAGGGCGGGCACCGCGGCCCGCATCGAGGTGCGGTACACATCCCCCGCGTAGACCCCGCCGAGCAGCGGTTCGACCAGCCGGTCCACGACCTCGCGGCCGAGCCGGGCCGCGATGAACTCGCCGAGCGCCACGTCCTCGCCGACCGGGGTGGGCGGCAGCTCCGCGTCGCGGGCGATGCGCGCAAGCCCGTCGTCCGAGATCACCCCGGACGCGGCGAGCGGCGCGAGGTCGCCGGGCACGCCCATCACATGACCCTTGGGCATCGGGCGCAGGGCGCCGCGCGTCCACAGGGCGGCGGTCGCGGTGGCGGGCGGCTGGAGCCGCTCGCCGAGGCCGACGGCGCGCGCCAGCTCCACCGCTTCCGGGCGCCGGGCGAGCATCGATTCGGCGCCCAGGTCCACGGCCACGCCCTCGATCTCGCCGCCGCACAGCTTGCCGCCCAGCCGCCCCGACGCCTCCAGCACGGTCACCCGCGCCCCGCCGCTCTGCAGCCGGTGGGCGGCCGCGAGGCCCGAGATCCCGCCGCCGATGACGATGGCATGGCCGGTATTCCCCGGGCCCGGGGAGGTCGCTGCGCTCATGCCCCCACTCTCTCACCCGCCCCCAGGGGGTGGTGGGCCGAGGCCGTGGCGAGGTCGGCCTCGATGCGGGCGGCGGCGGTCCGCAGCGCCGGAAGCAGCTCCTCAAGGGTGGACTCGGCGCTGCCGCGGCCCGCGTGGGTGGCGATGTTGAGCGCGGCCACCACCCGGCGGTCCGCGCCCCGCACGGGCACGGCGAGGGACCGCAGCCCCTCCTCCAACTCCTCGTCCACCAGGGCGTATCCGTCCCTCCCGGTCCGCTCCAGGACGCGGGCCAGCTCGGGCACGGCGGTCACGGTGTGCCGGGTCAGCGGCTCGGGGGCGAGCCCGGCGAGATGCGCGGCGCGCTCGCCCGGGGCAAGACCGGCGAGCAGGACCCGGCCCATGGAGGTCGCGTAGGCGGGGAAGCGGGTGCCGATGGTGATGTTGACGCTCATGATCCGCACGGTGGGGACGCGCGCCACGTACCGGATGTCGCCGCCGTCGAGCACCGCCAGGGACGCCGACTCGTGGACGGCGCGGACGAGTTCGCGCATATGGGGCTGGGCCAGCTCGGTGAACGACAGGTCGCCCAGCGGCGCGTAGCCCAGCTCCAGCACCCGCGGCAGCGGGCGGAAGGCCCGGCCGTCGCCTTCCGCGTATTCGGCGTATCCCAGCTCGACGAGGGTGAGCAGGGAGCGGCGCGCGGTGGCCCGGGGCAGCCCGGTGGCCTCGGCGACGGCGGTGAGCGTGCGCCCGTGCGGTGCGCCGCCGCCCTCCTCCCCCGGTGCGCCCAGCGCCCGCAGCACGGTGAGCCCGCGCGCGAGCGACTGCAGATACCCGGCCCCCAGCTCCCGCTTGGCCGCCCGCGCCGGGTCCTCGGCGCCGGGTCCGGCAGCCGGGCCCGCCGTCGCCCGCCCCGGCGGACCGGGCTCGGCGCGGGCCGCCTCCGCCGGAGCCGCCAACGCCGCCTCCATGGCCGGGATCTCCGCATGCAGCGGGCCCAGCACGGCGGCCCGCAGCGAGGCCGCGTCGTGGCGGCTGGTGTGGCTGACGACGTTCACCGCGCACGCGGTACGGCCCGAGGCGTCCCGGACCGGGACGGACACCGCCACCAGACCGGGCTCGATCATCTGGTCGTCGGCCGCCCAGCCGGTCCGGGCGGCCTCCCGTACGCGCGCCTCGAAGCCGGTGTCGGCGGCGGGCCGGTGGCGCGGCGGAACGGCGGGGTAGGCGGCGTCGAGCGGGTCGGCGGCGCGGCGGGCGCGCCAGGCCGCCCAGGCCCGCTCGTCCCACTCGGCGGCGAAGAGCGCGCCCGGGGCGCAGCGCTCGGCGGGCAGCAGATCGCCGATGCGGAAGGCCAGGGACATGGTGCGGCGGCGGGTGGCCTGGACGACGAAGCGCGCCCCGTCGCCGTCCGGCACGGCGACCGAGACCGACTCGTCGAGGCCGTCGGCGAGCCGCTCGGCGAACGGTCCGAGCGCGTCCGGCAGGCCGCTGGCGGAGAGATAGGCGTTCCCCAGCTCCATGAGCCGCGCCGCGAGGCCGACCTCGCGGCCGTCGAGCCGCACATATCCGAGCTGTTCGAGCGTGCCCACGACGCGGTCGACGACGGACCGGGCGAGCCCGGTGCCGCGCACCAGGTCGCCGGGCCGGACCGCGGCCTCGCCCTGGTGCGCGGCCAGCCGGGTCAGCTCGCAGAGCACGGCGAGGCCGCGCTCAAGAGGGCCGACGGGGCCATTGACAGGTGGGGACACCGGACCGAGACTCATCACAGCTCGATTATGAACGAAGTTTCACTCCGCGAACAAGTGGGGATCCTCACTTTACCGAATTACCGAATCCGGACGAAGGGACGTTTCGATGCGCACGACCGTCGGGATCATCGGCGCGGGACCCGCCGGCCTGCTGCTCGCCCGTCTGCTGCACCGCGCGGGGGTGGACTGCGTGGTGCTGGAGAGCCGGGACCGGGCCTATGTCGAGCAGCGGCAGCGGGCCGGAATCCTGGAGCAGGGCACCGTGGACGTGCTGCGGGAGTGCGGCGCCGCCGAGCGCCTGGACCGCGAGGGGCTGCCGCACCAGGGCATCGAGCTGCGCTTCGAGGGCCGTGGCCACCGCATCGACTTCCCCGCCGCCACGGGCGGCAAGGCGGTGACGGTCTACGCGCAGACGGAGATCGTCAAGGATCTGGTCCGGCTCCAGCTCGCCGACCCCGGCGGACCCCCGCTGCTGTTCGGGGCCGAGGCCCTGGCGATCGAGAAGCCGGATTCCGGGGCCCCGGTGATCCGCTTCCGCCACGAAGGCCGGGAGGCGACGCTGAGCTGCGATTTCGTGGCGGGCTGCGACGGTTTCCACGGCATCGCCCGGCGCGCGGTCCCGGCCGACCGGGTCCGCACCTTCGAGCGCGCCTATCCCTACTCCTGGCTCGGGGTGCTGGCCGATGTGCCGCCGTCCTGCGAGGAGTTGATCTACGCCCGCCATCAGCGCGGCTTCGCCCTGCACAGCATGCGCTCCCCGCAGGTCTCCCGGCTCTACCTCCAGGTGACGAACGGCACCGACCCCGCCGACTGGTCCGACGAGCGGATCTGGGACGAGCTGTCCGCCCGCTTCGCGCTCGACGACGGCGGCCGCTGGGCCCTTGAGCGGGGCCCGATCACCGCCAAGTCCGTGACCCCGATGCGCAGTTCCGTGCAGGAGCCGATGCGCCACGGGCGGCTCTTCCTGGCGGGCGACGCGGCACATATCGTGCCGCCGACCGGGGCCAAGGGCCTCAATCTCGCCGTCGGCGACGTGGTCACTCTGGCCCGCGCGCTCGCCCATCACCACACCACGGGCTCGACCGAGCTGCTCGACGACTACTCCGCGACCTGCCTCGCCCGGGTGTGGCAGGCCGAGCGCTTCTCGTACTTCATGACGGACACCCTGCACCGGCACCCCGAGCAGAGCCCCTTCGAGGACCGGCTGCAGATCGCCCAGCTGGACCGGATCGCCACCTCCCGTACCGCGTCCGCCGAGCTGGCCGAGAACTACGTCGGCCTTCCGCTGTCATGACCGCCCCGACGAGTCCCCCCTTCGGACAGCGCCCGGACGCGGGGCGCCCGGATGCAGGACGGTCGGACACCGGGCGGCCGGACGCCGGGCGGTCGGTGGCGGGCCGGGTGCTGGCCGTGCTGGACGCGTTCGACGCCTCGCACCGTTCGCTGTCGCTCACCGCCCTCGCCCGGCGCGCCGGGCTGCCGCTGGCCACCGCGCACCGGCTGGTCGCCTCGCTCACCCGCTGGGGCGCCCTGGAGCGCGACACCTCGGGGGCGTACCACATCGGGCTGCGGCTGTGGGAGGTGGCGACGCTGTCGCCGCGCGGGGTCGGGGTGCGCGAGGCGGCGCTGCCGTTCATGGAGGACCTGTACGAGGCCACCCATGAGAACGTGCAGCTGGCGGTGCGCGACGGCATGGAAGTGGTCTACGTCGAGCTGATCTCCGGCCGCTCCGCGGTGCAGGTGCGCACCCGGGTCGGCAGCCGCTGGCCGCTGCACGCCACGGGCGTCGGCCTGGTGCTGCTCGCGTACGGGCCGCCGGGGCTGGGCGAGCGGGTGTGCGCCCGGCCGATGCGCCGCTTCACCGAGCGGACCATCCACGACCCGGCGCGGCTGCGGGCCACGCTCGCCGAGGTGCGGCGCACCGGGATCGCGGTCAGTGACCGGCAGATCACCATGGACGGGCTGTCCGTCGCCGCCCCGGTGCGGGGCCCGCGCGGGGAGGTGGTGGCCTCGCTGTCGGTGGTGGTACCGGCCGCGGAGGGGCGGGCGCCGGGGCTGATACCCGCGGTGCGGGTCGCCGCCACCGGCATATCCCGTACTCTCGCCGCCGCCTGGGGACAAGAGTCACTCGCTCAGGCTTCCGGCTGACGGAAGACCTGGAACCGCCTCTTGCCGGGGGTGCGTTCACGCCACATTCTGTGGTCGCCACATCCCGCGCGGCCCACCGCGCTCCGAGCCCGAACACCTCACGCCCAAGGCTGGACCACCCAACGCCCGAGGGGGGCGCCCGAAGTGACCACCGAGGACACCACCGCGCGGGAACCGACCGACCAACGCACCGGCTGGCAGCCGTACCACACGCTGTGGGCCATGCTGCTCGGCGGCTGGCTCTTCTCCTACGCCGACCGCGCCCTCACCGGCCCGGTGGTCACCTGGCTGATCGAGAACGACCACAGCATGCTGGGCTCCGCCAGCCATCCGCATGCCCTCGGCGGTCTGATCGGCAGCCTCTTCTTCGCGGGCTACATGCTCACCCAGTTCCCCGGCGGCTATCTCGGGGACCGCTTCGGGCACCGCACGATGCTCGCCGTCTCGCTGCTGTGGGCGGGGGTGGCGACCCTGGCCAGCGGGCTGGTGAGCGGGCTGATCGCCTTTGTCGTCCTGCGGGTGGTGACCGGGCTGGGCGAGGGCGTCTTCTACTCCAACGACCGCGCGCTGATCGCCCAGCGCACCCCGCCCGCCAAGACCAGCCTCGGCATGGGCGTCGCCATCACCGGGCTGTCCATCGGGCTGACGGTCGCGACCATCAGCACGCCCTATCTGATCGACTGGGGCGCCGAGGCGTTCGGTGAGGAGGACGCCTGGCGGATGCCGTTCCTGGTGCTGGGCGGCGCCACCCTCGCGTTCGGCTGGATCACCACCGTCTATATGCGCCGCATCGGCGGGCCGCTCAAGGCCACCGGTTCCACGCTGCGGCTGCTGGGGATCTCGGCGGTGCTGTGCGCGGCCGTCATGGCGGTCTATCTGATCGCCGACGGGGCGGGGATGCCGAGCTGGGGCGTGGCCGTCCTGGAGTGTGTGCTCGCGTTCGTGCTGATCGGGGCGATCTTCGCCCGGCGCGGGGCGCGGCTCGGCGCCACCTCCCGGAACCGCAATGTGCTGCTGCTCAGCTTCGGCTTCATCGCGGTCATGTGGAACCTGTGGTTCTTCAGTTTCTGGTCGGTCTCGATCGTCGCCGACGCGGCGCACAGCTCCTTCCAGAACGCGGCGCTGGTCGCGACGTTCAACGCGGGCGCGGGCATCCTCGGGTTCCCGGCCGGCGGCCGGCTGTCGGACCTGGCGAAGGACCGGGGGTGGGGGCGGCGGCCGCTGCTGATCGCGTTCACCGTCGTCCAGGGGGTGCTGGTGCTGGTCTTCGCAGCCTATCTCCAGGCCCAGGAGAAGCCGTCCCTGCTCGTGATGTCCGTCCTGCTCTTCGTCACCAGCCTGTTCTTCAACGCCCTCCAGCCGATGGCCCACGCCCTGCTCAACGATGTGGTCGACGCGTCCGAGCGGGGCGCCGCCTTCGGCCTGTTCAACCTGGTCGGGGAGATAGGCGCGGTGGTCAGCCCGGCGCTGAGCGGCACCCTCTTCGACCACTACGGCAGCTGGACGGCCGCCGTCTACATCGACGGCGCGCTGATGCTCGCGAGTGCTGTTCTGTACGTCCTGGTACGCGAGCCCACCGCCCGCTCGTAGCCTGGCCCGTGACGGAGCGGGACATACGGCGGCGAAGGGGCGGAATCGATGGCGTCAGCACGGCGAATGGTGGTCATCGGGGGCGACGCGGCGGGGATGTCCGCCGCGTCCCAGGCGCGCAGGCTCAGCAAGCGGGGCGAGCTGGAGATCCTCGCGTTCGAGCGCGGCCACTTCACGTCGTACTCGGCCTGCGGCATCCCGTACTGGGCCGGAGGCCTGGTCAGCGGCCCCGACGAACTCATCGCCCGGACCCCGGAGGCACACCGCGGGCGCGGCATCGACGTCCGCCTCCGCAGCGAGGTCACCGAGATCGACGCCGCCGGGCAGCGGGTCCGGGTCCGGGAGCTCGACACGACCGGCGGCGCCGAGCGCTGGCACGGCTTCGACGACCTCGTCATCGCCACCGGCGCCCGCCCGCGCCGCCCCGACATGCCCGGCATCGACGCGCCCGGGGTGCACGGGGTGCAGACCCTGGACGACGGGCAGGCGCTGCTCGACACCCTGGAGGGCCGCACGGTCGAGCGGGCCGTCGTGGTCGGCGCCGGATACATCGGGGTCGAGATGGCCGAGGCCCTCACTCGCCGCGGCTGCCGCGTCACCGTCCTGGAGCGCGGCGAACAGCCGATGGCCACGCTCGACCCCGACATGGGGCGGCTGGTGCGCGAGGCGATGACCGGGCTCGGCATCGACACCGTGACCGGCGCGGAGGTCGCCGAGGTGCTGACCGGCGAGGACGGCCGGGTGCGCGGCGTGGCCACCAAGGTCAGCGAATACCCGGCCGAGCTGGTCGTGCTGGGCCTCGGGGTGGCCCCCGAGACCCGGCTCGCCCGGGAGGCGGGGCTGCCGCTGGGCGCGTCGGGCGGGCTCCTCACCGACCTGGCCATGCGGGTGCGCGGCCACACCAACATCTGGGCGGGCGGCGACTGCGTCGAGGTCCTCGACCTGATGTCCGGCCACCCCCGGCACATCCCGCTGGGCACCCACGCCAACAAGCAGGGCCAGGTCATCGGCACCAACATCGGCGGCGGCTACGCCACGTTCCCCGGCGTGGTCGGCACCGCGGTCAGCAAGGTTTGCGATCTGGAGATCGCCCGCACCGGGCTGCTGGAGGCCCAGGCGCAGGAGGTGGGGCTGCGCTTCCACGCCGTCACCATCGAGTCGACCAACCGCGCCGGGTACTACCCCGACGCCCGCCCGATGACGGTGAAGATGCTCGCCGAGCGCCGCACGGGGCGGCTGCTCGGCGTGCAGATCGTCGGCCGGGAGGGCGCGGGCAAGCGCGTGGACATCGCGGCGGTCGCGCTGACCGCCGGGATGACGGTCGAGCAGGTGGCGTCCCTGGACCTGGGATACGCCCCGCCGTTCTCCCCCGTCTGGGACCCGGTACAGGTAGCGGCCCGCAAGGCGGCAGCCGCCGTACGGGAGGCCGCGGCGCGCTAGGGGGGGGCCAAGTCCCGTCGGGCCCGCAGCGCCTGGCACGCTCCCCCGGCTATCGCTGGGAGGTGCCCCCTCTCGCTGCGTTGTCCGGCTCGCCCGAGTAGGCCCGCCCCCAGACTCCGTCCGGGAGGTGTCCCCGCGAGGACGGCCCTCCGCCTTGCGATCGCACGCTCCCCCGGCTCCCGCTGGGAGGTGCCCCCCTGAGCCGCGGGCTGCTCCAACGCGACTTTGCGGACACCCCCTGAGGCGCCGCCGCAGGCGTGTCAGCGGGCGGTGTGGGTGTGGACGTACTCCACGAGCCGGGTCAGGGCTTCCGGGTCGGTGGTCGGCAGCACTCCGTGGCCGAGGTTGAAGATGTGCCCCTCAAGCCCCCGGGCCGCGTCCAGCACCTCGGCCGCCTTGGCCTCCACGGCCTCGCGCGGCGCGAACAGCACGGCGGGGTCGAGGTTGCCCTGCAGCGCCTTGCCGGGGCCCACCCGCCGGGCGGCCTCGTCCAGCGGCACCCGCCAGTCGGCGCCGACGACGTCCGCCCCCGCCTCGCCGAGCAGGCCGAGCAGCTCACCGGTGCCGACGCCGAAGTGGATGCGCGGCACGCCGTACCCGGCGACGGCCTCGAAGACCTTCGTCGAGGCGGGCATCACACTGCGGCGGTAGTCGGCCGGGGCCAGGGCGCCGACCCAGGAGTCGAAGAGCTGCACGGCCGAGGCGCCCGCCTCGATCTGTACCTTCAGGAAGGTCGCCGTGATGTCCGCGAGCCGGTCGAGCAGATCGGCCCACAGCTCCGGGTCGCCGTACATGAGCGCCTTGGTGTGCTCGTGGTTGCGCGACGGACCGCCCTCGACCAGATAGCTGGCGAGCGTGAAGGGCGCGCCCGCGAAGCCGATGAGGGGCGTGGCGCCGAGCTCTCCGACGAGCGACCCGACAGCCTCGGTGACGTACTTCACATCATCGGGATCGAGCGGACGCAGCCGCTCCAGATCTGCGCGGCTGCGGATGGGCTGCTCCACGACGGGGCCGACGCCGGGCTTGATGTCGAGGTCGAGCCCGATCGCCTTGAGCGGTACGACGATGTCGCTGAAGTAGATCGCCGCGTCCACCCCGTGACGGCGCACCGGCTGCAGCGTGATCTCCGTGACCAGGTCGGGCCGCATGCAGGACTCCAGCATGGCGGTGCCCTCGCGGACCTTGCGGTACTCCGGCAGCGAGCGCCCCGCCTGCCGCATGAACCACACCGGGGTATGCGGCACCGGCTCCCGCCGACAGGCCCGGAGGAAGGCCGAATCGGCACACGGATTGGCCGCCGGGCGGCCGGTCTGCTGCTGGCCCGAGGGCCGCTCTGTGGCGCTCATGCACCAAATCTTCGCACGGGCCGAACGAGTGACCCGCCAACCCGGGTGTTCCTCCCCGGTTGGAGCCCTCACTGCGCCTAGTCTTCCGGGCATGGCAGCGGTTCAAGGACACCTCTCGAACGGTGCTGACGGCCCGGACGCGGGCGGGGAAGGTGCCCCGCTCGCCTTCCGGCGCGCGGTCACCGGTCTGTGCGCGGCACGGGTGCGGCCCGAGGTGGAGCTCGACCCGACCCCACCACCGCGCCGACTGGCGCCGTTCTCCTACGCACTCGAAGCGGTGGTCACGGACACCACCGCCGACGACGACGAGGAGGAGCTGGCCGAGGGCCGGCTCATCCTGCTGCACGACCCGGCGGGCCACGACGCCTGGCGCGGCACCTTCCGGCTGGTCACGCTGATCCACGCCGAGCTGGAGCCGGAGATCGCGGCGGACCCCCTGCTGCCGGAGGTGTGCTGGTCGTGGCTCACCGGCGCGCTCGACGCGCGCGGGCTCGGCTGCACGGAGCCCAGCGGCACGGTGACGCGCGCCAGCTCGCACTACTTCGGCGGGATCGGGGAGCGGGAACCCTCGACCCGGATCGAGATCCGCGCCTCCTGGACGCCCTCGGACCACCCGTCCCCCGAAGCGGCCCGCCCGGAGCGGGCGGACGAGGCGGCGGAGCCGCTGGGCGTGCCGGACACCGGGGCGCACCTGGCGGCCTGGTGCGATCTGCTGTGCCAGATCGCCGGTCTGCCCCCGGCCGGGACCACGGAGGCGGGCGTCGTCTCCCTCCCCCAGCGCCGGGGCCCCGGCGGGACGCGCTGATCAGTGCGCGCTGATCGGCACACGCCGATCGGCACACGCCGATCAAACACACGCTGAGCGACCCGCGCTGATCAGCACTGATCGCTCAGCAGTCTGAATTGCCCGAATTGTTACTCACCAAATCGTGATCATTCCCTAAAGCTGGACCGAATCGGTGCCGAAGGAGTGGTGACCCGTCCCACCACTTTCCAGGAGGCCTGGTGTCTGTTCTCCTCGAGCAACCGTCCAGCCTGGTCGCCTATCGCCCGAACAAGCCGACGGCCATGGTCGTCGTCGCCGACCCCCGCGTTCGTTCCACCGTCACCCGTCACCTGTGGGCCCTCGGGGTGCGCGACGTCATCGAGGCGTCGTCCGTCGCGGAGGCCCGCCCCCGTATCGGCAACCCGCGCGACATCTGCGTCGCCGACGTCCACCTCCCCGACGGCTCCGGCCTCACCCTGCTGTCCGAGACCCGCGCCGCGGGCTGGCCGAACGGCCTGGCCCTCTCCGCCGCCGATGACATCGGCGCCGTGCGCAACGCACTGGCCGGCGGCGTCAAGGGCTACGTCGTCACCGGCACCCGCACCAACCTGGGCCTTCCCGGCCGTCCCGGCGCCGCCCCCATCGGCGCCGCCGCCGCCCGGATGCACCGCCGCCCGCCGGGCGCCCCCGGTCACCCGGGTGGTTACCGGGAGTTGTCGGGACGCGAGGTCGAGGTGCTGAGGCTGGTTGCGGAGGGCCAGTCCAACAAGGCCATCGGCGTCTCGATGGGCCTGTCCGCACTCACCGTCAAGAGCCACCTCGCCCGGATCGCCCGCAAGCTCGGTACCGGAGACCGGGCCGGCATGGTCGCGGTCGCCCTGCGTACCGGCATCATCCACTGAGTCCTGGGGCGGGAATTCCCGCCCCGCACCGCCCTCGCGCCCGTCGACGGAACGTTCCGTCGACGGGCGCCCTGTGTACGCGGCGTACACAGCTACCCTTGACAGGTGACCGACGCCCAAGAGACCGCAGCAGAGACGACACTGCGAACCACCGGGGGCGCTCCTCCGGACGACCTCCCCCCGGCGCCGGTCCCCTTGCTGGAGCCGCGTGAGGGCATTCCGCCCGTCACCGCCGACCCGGCCGCGCTCGCCGACGTCGTCGCGGCCTTCGCCGCCGGCCACGGCGCCGTCGCCGTCGACGCCGAGCGCGCCTCCGGCTACCGCTACGGACAGCGGGCCTATCTGGTCCAGCTGCGCCGGGCCGGAGCGGGGACCGCACTGATCGACCCCGTCGGCTGCCCCGACCTGTCGGGTCTGGGAGCCGCCATCGCCGACGCCGAGTGGGTGTTGCACGCCGCGACCCAGGATCTGCCGTGTCTGCGTGACATAGGCATGGTCCCGGACCGGCTCTTCGACACCGAACTCGCGGGCCGGCTTGCCGGGTTCGCCCGGGTGGGGCTCGGCGCCATGGTCGAGAACATCCTCGGCTACGCGCTGGAGAAGGGACATTCGGCCGTCGACTGGTCGACCCGCCCGCTGCCCGAGCCGTGGCTGCACTACGCCGCGCTCGATGTGGAGCTGCTGGTCGACCTGCGGGACGCGCTGGAGGAGGAGCTGACCAGGCAGGGGAAGCTGGAGTGGGCGCATCAGGAGTTCGCGGCCATCGCCGCGGCCCCGCCCGCCCCGCCGCGCAAGGACCCCTGGCGCCGTACATCGGGGATGCACAAGGTCCGGCGCAGACGGCAGATGGCCGTGGTGCGCGAGATGTGGACGGCCCGGGACCGGATCGCCCAGCGCCGTGACGTATCGCCCGGCAAGGTGCTGGGGGACTCGTCGATCGTGGAGGCCGCGCTGGCGCTGCCCGCGAACGCCCGGGCGCTGTCCGCGCTCAGCGGCTTCGGCCACCGGATGAGCCGCCGCCAGCTGGAGCAGTGGCAGGCCGCGGTGGACCGGGCCCGGGACCTGCCGGAGGCCGAACTTCCGCAGCCCGGCCAGCAGGTGGCCGGTCCGCCCCCGCCGCGCGCCTGGGCCGACAAGGACCCCGCCGCGGCGGCCCGGCTCACGGCGGCCCGCACGGCGGTGACGGCGCTGGCCGAACGGCTGAACCTGCCGCAGGAGAACCTGATCGCCCCGGACACCGTCCGGCGGCTGTGCTGGGAGCCCCCGGCGGAGCCGACGACGGACGCGGTGGCGGACGTTCTCGCCGCTCATGGCGCCCGCCCCTGGCAGATCGACCAGGTCTCGACGGTCCTGACCGGCGCCCTGCGGGCGGAGTCGACGTAATCTCTGCCCCGATGTGACGCGCGTGGACCGGCGGCCTCGGCCGCCGGTCCGCTCCCGGTCCGCTCCCGGCCCGGCGCACCGCTCCGACCTGTGACCTTCGACGCTACGGCGGTGAAGACTGGGCAGCGTGGTTACTCATAAGTAGCATGAGGGTGTGGAGGCGCGCCGATGGCGTGCCCGCAGCAGTGCCATCCCGCACCTGGAGGAGAGCCAACGTGCCTCGTACCGCTAGGGACGTCGTCTTCGTCGACGGCGTCCGTACCCCGTTCGGCAAGGCGGGCCCGAAGGGCATCTACCACGAGACCCGCGCCGACGACCTGGTCGTCAAGTGCATCCGGGAGCTGCTGCGCCGCAACCCGGATCTGCCGCCGGAGCGCATCGACGAGGTGGCCGTCGCCGCGACCACCCAGATCGGGGACCAGGGCCTGACCATCGGCCGCACCGCGGGCATCCTGGCCGGGCTGCCGCAGTCCGTCCCCGGCTACTCGATCGACCGGATGTGCGCCGGTGCGATGACCGCCGTCACCGCCACCGCGGGCTCCATCGCCTTCGGCGCGTACGACGCCGTCGTCGCGGGCGGCGTGGAGCACATGGGCCGTCACCCGATGGGCGAGGGCGTCGACCCGAACCCGCGGTTCGTCTCCGAGAAGCTGGTCGACGAGTCGGCCCTCTTCATGGGCATGACGGCGGAGAACCTGCACGACCGGCTGCCGCACCTGACCAAGCGGCGCGCCGACGAGTACGCGGTGCGCAGCCAGGAGAAGGCCGCCAAGGCGTACGCCAACGGCAAGATCCAGCAGGACCTGGTGCCGGTCTCGGTGCGCCGCACCACCCCCGAGGGCGGGGAGACCGGCTGGGGGCTCGCGACCGCGGACGAGCCGATGCGCCCGGGCACCACGCTGGAGAACCTGGCCACGCTGAAGACCCCGTTCCGGCCGCACGGCCGGATCACCGCGGGCAACTCCGCGGGGCTCAACGACGGCGCCACCGCCTCGCTGATCGCCTCCGAGGACTTCGCCCGGGAGCTGGACCTGCCGGTCAGGATGCGCCTGGTGTCGTTCGCCTTCGCGGGCGTCGAGCCCGAGGTGATGGGCTACGGCCCGGTCCCGGCGACGGTCAAGGCGCTGGCCAAGGCCGGTCTGACGATCGATGACATCGGCCTCTTCGAAATCAACGAGGCGTTCGCCGTCCAGGTGCTGTCGTTCCTGGACCACTACGGCATCGCGGACGACGACGCGCGCGTAAACCAGTACGGCGGCGCGATCGCCTACGGCCACCCGCTCGCCTCCTCCGGCGTCCGTCTGATGACGCAGCTGGCGCGGCAGTTCGAGGAGCAGCCGGAAGTCCGCTACGGCATCACCACCATGTGCGTCGGCTTCGGCATGGGTGGCACCGTGATCTGGGAGAACCCGCACTTCGAGGGGAACAAGTGACTACCACCGCAGAGCTTCTCAAGGGAGCGGCCGAGCTGTTCCCGGACGAGGTCGTGACGCAGGCGCACGTCCGCCACCTCGACCTCCCCCAGGACGCGGGCCGCTTCGCGCTCATCACCCTGGACAACGGTCTTGACCACACCAAGCCCACCACCTTCGGCCCGGCCTCGCTCGCCCTCCTGAACGCGGCGATCGACCAGGTGGAGAAGGAGGCCGCGGACGGCGAGATCACCGGCGTCGGGGTCACCGGCAAGCCGTTCATCTTCGCCGTCGGCGCCGACCTCAAGGGCGTGGAGCTGCTGAAGCGCCACGAGGACGCGCTCGCCATCGGCAAGGGCGGCCATGAGGTCTTCAAGCGGCTGGCCGACCTTGCCGTGCCCACCTTCGCGTACTACAACGGTGCGGCGATGGGCGGCGGTGTCGAGGTCGGTCTGCACTGCTCCTACCGCACCGTCTCGGCCGCGCTGCCCGCCTTCTCGCTGCCCGAGGTCTTCCTCGGTCTGGTCCCCGGCTGGGGCGGCTGCACCCTGCTGCCGAACCTGATCGGCGCGGACCGCGCGGTCTCCGTCATCATCGAGAACTCGCTCAACCAGAACAAGCAGCTGGGCGGCAAGCAGGTCTACGAACTCGGGATCGCGGACGCCCTCTTCGAGGGCGCCGACTTCCTGGAGCAGTCGCTGATCTGGACCGCGGCCGTCCTCCGGGGCGAGATCGAGATCGCCCGGCCCGAGATCGACCGCGGCGACGCCTGGCACGAGGCCGTGGTGCGCGGCCGCGCCTTCGCCGACAGCAAGGTGCACGGGGCGGCCCCGGCCGCGTACCGCGCGCTGGAGATCATCGACGCGGCCCGCAACGGCGACCTCGCCCGCGGCTACGAGGCCGAGGAGACGGCGCTCGCCGACCTCATCATGGGCGCCGAGCTGCGCAGCGGCATCTACGCCTTCAACCTGGTGCAGAAGCGCGCCAAGCGGCCGGCCGGTGCCCCGGACAAGTCGCTCGCCCGCCCGGTCGGAAAGGTCGGCGTGGTGGGCGCGGGGCTGATGGCCTCGCAGCTCGCGCTGCTCTTCGCGCGCCGTCTGGAGGTGCCGGTCGTGCTGACCGACATCGACCAGGCGCGCGTCGACAAGGGCGTCGGCTACGTCCACGGCGAGATCGACAAGCTGCTGCTCAAGGGCCGGATCAACCAGGACAAGGCCAACCGGCTCAAGGCCGCGGTGACCGGCTCGCTGGACAAGGCCGCCGCCTTCGGGGACGCCGACTTCGTCATCGAGGCCGTCTTCGAGGAGATGGGCGTCAAGCAGCAGGTGTTCGCCGAGGTCGAGGCGGTCGTGCCGGAGCACGCCATCCTCGCCACCAACACCTCCTCGCTGTCGGTCAGCGAGATGGCCTCGAAGCTCAAGCACCCCGAGCGGGTCGTCGGCTTCCACTTCTTCAACCCGGTGGCGATCCTGCCGCTGCTGGAGATCGTCCGCGGTGAGAAGACCGATGACGCGTCGCTGGCCACGGCGTTCGGGGTGGCCAAGAAGCTGAAGAAGACCGCCGTCCTGGTCAAGGACGCCCCGGCGTTCGTCGTCAACCGCATCCTGACCCGCTTCATGGGCGAGATCCAGAACGTCATCGACGAGGGCACCCCGGTCGACGTCGCGGAGCGCGCGGTCGAGCCGCTCGGGCTGCCGATGTCCCCGCTGGTGCTGCTGGAGCTGGTCGGCCCGGCCATCGGTCTGCACGTCTCCGAGACGCTGCACGGCGCGTTCCCGGACCGTTTCACGGTCTCGGAGAACCTCAAGCGCGTCGTCGAGGCGGGCAAGCGCGGCTTCTACGTCTACGACTCCGGAAAGCCGGAGCTGGACCCGGAGGTCGCCGCGCTGCTCCAGCAGGGCGACACGGTCCTGCCGGAGGAGCAGGTGCGCGCCCGGGTGCTGGACGCCGTCGCGCAGGAGATCGGCCTGATGCTGGACGAGGGCGTCGTCGCCGAGGCGCAGGACATCGACCTGTGCCTGATCACCGGCGCCGGATGGCCCTTCCACCTGGGCGGTCTGACGCCGTACCTGGACCGTGAGGGCGTCGCGGAGCGGGTGAACGGCAAGCGGTTCCTGGCCCCGGGGATCGCGAGCGTCCCGGCGTAACACCGCACGCCGCGCCGTCATCGGGCGCCGGGTGGGTCAGCGGACCCGCCCGGCGCCCGTGTCGTCAAGCCCGTGCCCTCAAGCCCGTGTTCATCAAGCCCGCGTCGTCAAGCCCGTGTCATTCCCCGGCCCGGGACCAGGCGCGCAGGGCCAGGCCCCGTTCGTCCGTCTTCTGACGGGCCACCAGCAGACCGCCGTCCGGCGCGAGCGCGGCCAGGACCACCAGCCCGCGCCCGTCGACGGCCAGCGCCGGGTGCTCGGCGCCGGAGTCGCCGGACGGCGTCCACCACACACCCGCCGCCTCGTCCTCCGCCGGATGCGCGGCGACGGCCAGCCGTCCGCTGGAGGCGTCGCGGTGCGCCAGGACGGTGCAGTCGTGGCCGTCCACCGGGGCGCGCAGCACCGCGACCGGGCCGGTGCCCGTCGCCCCGCCCAGCGACGCGGGGGCCGGGGCGTTCGGCCGCCAGGCCAGGACCTCGCCGCTGTGGGCGTCGCGCCAGTAGTGGGTCAGGGTGCTGGGGCTGCTCTCCACCGCGGACGCCGAATCCGGCCGGACGTCGGCGGGTATGTCCTCGCCGCGCTTCGGGGCGACCCCGGGCTCCGGCTGGTACCAGCGCAGCGCGACGCCCTTCCCGGCCGGGGCGAGCAGTTCGAGACGGCCGTCGGCGGTCACGGCCGCCGACAGCCCGCCCAGCACGTCCGTGCCCTTCCAGTCCGTCCACCGTTCCCACGTCCCCTTCTTGGGGTCCTGCCGCCGCGCGCTGACCCCTCCCCCGGCGTTGCGGACGAAGACGCGCAGCGCCCCGGTGGAGTCCACCGCCGCGGCCGGTGCGCCGGTCCGCCGCGCCTTGGCGCGGTCCTTGGGGTGCGGGGTGCCCAGGGAGTGCCACGCGGTCAGCGCGCGGCCGGTCTGGAACTGGGTCGCGTGGACGAGGTCGGTCTGTGGCCCGTCCTTGCCCTCCGTGTGCCGGAGCCCCACGAGATGGGCGTAGCCGTCGGCACCCTGAGCCACCGTCACCCCGGAGAGTCCGGGGACCTCGATCAGCCACGGGCCCGTCCAGTCCGGCCCGCCGGGGCGTTCTTCGGTCCAGCGGGCGACACCCCCCGCCACCGGTGCGTAGGCCGTGAGCCTGCCGTCCTTGCCGCGGAGCAACCCCAACGCCATGGCCCGCCGCCAACCTTCCCGCGTCGATCTTCCTGATCCCCGTCGCCCATAGTATTTTGCCTGGTCTATGAGTGGTCTTGTCGGGCTCGTCGTCGTGGACGCAGCGAACGTGGTCGGATCGGTGCCGGACGGCTGGTGGCGCGACCGGCACGGGGCGGCCGAGCGGCTGCGCGACCGCCTCGGCGCGGTCGCGGTGAGCGGCGTCCCGGAGCGCGCGGGCGTCCCCGACTGGGCCCGTCAACCGCCGCTGGACATCGTCCTGGTGGTGGAGGGCGCGGCGCGCGCGGTGGAGCCGGTGGAGGGCGTACGGGTGGCGGCCGCGCCGGGCAGCGCGGACGACCTGATCGTGGATCTGGTGGCCGCGCGCGAGCCGGGGCGGCCCTGTCTGGTGGTCACGGCCGACCGGGAGCTGCGGGACCGGGTGACGGCGCTGGGCGCGGAGGTCGTGGGCCCCCGCAGCGTCAGGGGATAGACGTACCGTCAGGAGCGCCTCGTCAGCTGACGGACGCGGCGTCAGTCGCGGGTGCCATCCGCGGTCACCCGGCTGTGCCTGCGCCCGTACAGGACGTAGAGGACGACGCCCAGCACCATCCACCCCGCGAACCGCAGCCAGGTCTCCGCGGGCAGATTCAGCATCAGCCACAGCGACGCCGCCACCGACACCATCGGCAGCACCGGCACCCACGGCGTGCGGAAGGCGCGGGGCAGGTCGGGGCGGGTGCGGCGGAGGACGACGACACCGAGGGCGACGACGACGAACGCGAAGAGGGTGCCGATGTTCACCAGGGCCGCCAGCGCCTTGATGCTGGTGAACCCGGCGACCACGGCGATGATGAAGCCCAGCAGAATCGTCGAGCGGTACGGGGTGCCGAACCGCGGATGCACCTTGGCGAACACCCGGGGCAGCAGCCCGTCGCGGCTCATCGCGAAGAAGACCCTGGTCTGCCCCAGCAGCAGGATCATGCACACGGTGGTGAGCCCGACCGCGGCGCCGAAGCTGATGAGGCCCGCGTAGGCGGGGTGTCCGGTCGCCTTGAAGGCGTCGGCGAGCGGGGCGTCGACCGTCAGCCGGGTGTACTTCTGCATGCCGGTGACCACGATGGACACCGCGACGTAGAGCGTGGTGCAGATGAAGAGCGAGCCGAGGATGCCGCGCGCCATGTCGTGCTGCGGATTCCTGGTCTCCTCCGCCGCGGTGGCCACCACGTCGAAGCCGATGAACGCGAAGAAGACCACGGCGGCGGCGGTGAAGATCCCGGCGACGCCGAAGGACGTCGGCTGGTATCCGGCCATCAGCTGGATCAGCGGCGCCCGCAGCCCGGCGGCAGCGGGCGTGGCCTGGGCCTCGGGGATGAAGGGGTGGTAGTTGTCCGCGTCGATGAAGAAGGAGCCCGCGATGATGACGAGCAGGACGACGGACACCTTCACCGCCACCACGACGGAGGTGACGCGCGCGGACAGCTTCATGCCGAGGACCAGGATCGCGGTCAGCACCAGCACCAGGAGGGCGGCGAGGATGTCGAAGGTGAAGCCGCTCGCCGCGTCGGGGCCGGAGAGCACGGCGGGCAGCCGCCACCCCGCGTTGTCCAGGAGCGAACGTACGTAACCGGACCAGCCGACCGCGACCACGGCGGTGCCGAGCGCGAACTCCAGGACCAGGTCCCAGCCGATGATCCAGGCGGGCAGCTCGCCGAGCGAGGCGTACGAGAAGGTGTACGCGGACCCGGCCACCGGCAGGGTCGAGGCGAACTCGGCGTAGCACAGCGCGGCCAGCGCGCACACCACGCCCGCGACCACGAAGGCCAGCGCGGTCGCGGGGCCCGCCTCCTGCTTGGCGACGGCCCCGGTGAGCACGAAGATGCCGGTGCCGATGATGACACCGACGCCGAAGACCGTGAGGTCCAGGGCGGACAGCGACCGGGTGAGGGCGTACTCGGGCTCCTCGGTGTCCTGGATGGACTGCTCGATCGACTTCGTCCGCAGATAATCCGGCCGGGCCTTCCTCCGGGGGCCGCTCCGGCCTCCGTCGCCGCCTGGTTCCTCATCGCTCACCGGTGACACCTCCCGCGCCTGCCCCCGCGCGTCATGGTTCTGCCAACCGCCCGGGAGCGAAGCGCCCACACTGGGCGGCCGCGCCGATTCACCCGATGGGGGCGGCAGGCGGGAGGGGCGCTGGGCCGGTCGGAGCACGACAGGGCCCCGGCCCGGACCGCGCGGGTCCGGGCCGGGGCCCTGTCAGGCGAAAGCGGTCGCTAGGGCCTGTCGGCGGAGGTCGTCACGCCCTGCTCCTCCGTGGCGGCCGAATCCTCGTAGCCGCCGCCGAGCCGCGACACCAGGCCGGTGACCTGGCGGGCGATGTCCGGAGCGGTCAGCCCGATCTCGGACATGACCTCCTTGCGGGAGGCGTGCTCAAGGAAGCGCGGCGGGATGCCGAAGTCGCGCACCGGCATGTCGACGCCGGAGTCGCGCAGCGCCTGGGCGATGGCGGAGCCCACACCGCCGACCCGGCTGTTGTCCTCGACCGTGACGACGACGCGGTGGCGCTCGGCGAGCGCAGGCAGCTCCCCGTCCACCGGCTTGACCCAGCGCGGGTCGATCACCGTGGCCGAAATGCCCTGCTTGTCCAGGAGGTCCGCGATCTCCAGGCACATCGGGGCCAGCGCGCCGACCGAGACGAGCAGCACATCGGGGCTGTCCGCCGCGCTCGCCGCGGGCTCGCGCAGCACGTCCATACCGCCGATCCGGCCGACGGCGGCGACCTCCGGGCCGACCGCGCCCTTCGAGTACCGCACCACTGTCGGCGCGTCGTCCACCTGGACGGCCTCCCGCAGCTGGGCACGGACCTGACCGGCGTCGCGCGGGGCGGCGATCCGCAGCCCGGGGATGACCTGGAGGAGAGACATGTCCCACATGCCGTTGTGCGACGCCCCGTCCGAACCGGTGATCCCGGCGCGGTCGAGGACGAAGGTGACCCCGCACTTGTGCAGCGCCACATCCATCAGCACCTGGTCGAAGGCGCGGTTGAGGAACGTGGCGTAGACCGCGAAGACCGGATGCAGACCGCCGGTGGCCAGGCCCGCCGCCGAGACGGCGCCGTGCTGCTCGGCGATGCCCACGTCGAAGACCCGCTCGGGGAACCGTTTCGCGAACTCGGTGAGGCCCACCGGGTGCAGCATCGCCGCCGTGATCGCGACGATGTCCTCCCGCTCCTCGCCGAGCTTGACCATCTCCTCGCCGAAGACCGAGGTCCAGTCGGCACCGCCCGCCGAGATCGGCAGCCCGGTGTCGGGGTGGATCGGGCCGATGCCGTGGAAACGGTCGGTCTCGTCCTGCTCGGCCGGGGTATAGCCGCGGCCCTTCTCGGTGAGGCAGTGCACGATGACCGGGCCGCCGAAACGCTTCGCCCGCTGGAGTGCGGACTCCAGCGCCTCGATGTCGTGGCCGTCGATCGGGCCGACGTACTTCAGCCCCAGGTCCTCGAACATGCCCTGCGGGGCGATGAAGTCCTTCAGCCCCTTCTTCGCGCCGTGCAGCGTCTCGTACAGCGGGCGGCCGACGACCGGGGTGCGCTCCAGCAGGTCCTTGCCGCGGGCCAGGAACCGCTCGTAGCCGTCGGTGGTGCGCAGCGTGGCGAGGTGGTTCGCGAGACCGCCGATGGTCGGCGAGTACGACCACTCGTTGTCGTTCACGACGATGACCAGCGGACGGTTCTTCGCGGCGGCGATGTTGTTCAGCGCCTCCCAGGCCATGCCGCCGGTCAGCGCGCCGTCCCCGATGACCGCGACCACATGGTCCCCGTTGCCCCGCAGCTCGTTCGCCTTGGCGATGCCCTCGGCCCAGCCGAGGACGGCCGAGGCGTGGCTGTTCTCGATGACGTCGTGCTCCGACTCGGCGCGCGACGGGTAACCCGACAGCCCGCCCTTCTTCTTGAGCCGCGAGAAGTCCTGGCGCCCGGTGAGCAGCTTGTGGACGTAGGACTGGTGGCCGGTGTCCAGCAGCACCTTGTCCTTCGGCGACTCGAAGACCCGGTGCAGGGCGATGGTCAGCTCGACCACCCCCAGGTTGGGCCCGAGATGCCCGCCGGTCTTGGACACGGCGTCGACGAGAAAGGTGCGGATCTCCGCGGCCAGCTGGTTCAGCTGCTCCGGGGCGAGCCGGTCCAGATCGCGCGGTCCCCTGATGCCGGTCAGCAGCACCCGTGCCTCCTTGCTGTCGAGCGTCTCCATCGAACCTTGCCGGTAGCCCCCGAGAGTCTAATGCTGCCCCATCCGAACCCCCGGTTCGCCTCCGGGGCCGCCCGGCCGGTGTCGACTCTTCCCGCACCAGGAGACGGCCCCGGAGGGCACAAGGTTCCTAACCGCGACCGGCCGATCGCTGTGTTCTCCGCGACACCGAGTCGATGACCACGGCCGCCAGCAGCACCGCGCCGGTGATCATGTACTGCACGGAGTTCGCGACGCCCAGCAGGTTCATGCCCGACGAGATCGACCCGATGACCAGCATGCCGAGCATCGCCGACCACACCGAGCCGCGCCCGCCGAAGAGGCTGGTGCCGCCGATGACCGCGGCCGCGATGGCCTCCATGAGCAGGTTGCCGGTACCGGCCTGCTGGCTCGCGGAGCCGATCCGGGACGCGATCATGAGACCGCCGAACGCGGCCATGAGCCCGGACAGCGCGAACACCGAGACCCGCACGGCGACCACGTTGATGCCCGCGCGGCGGGCCGCCTCGACGCTGCCGCCCAGCGCGATCACCTTGCGTCCGTACGGGGTGCGGCGCACCACGAAGTCGAGGCCGACCAGCACCACCACGAAGATCACCAGGGCGAGCGGCAGGCCCATGTACTCGTTGAGCCGCCAGGCCGCCGCGTAGGCGATCACCGCGAGCACGGCGGTGCGCGCCAGGATCTCGCTCAGCGGCCGGGAGGGTATGCCGACCGCCTTGCGGCGCCGGCTGTCCAGGAACTGGGCGAGGAAGAACCCGGCCACCGCGACCGTCGCCGCGCCATAGGCGGCGATGAGCTGGCTGAAGTAGTGATCGGTGAGCATGCGCACGAAGCTGTCGTCGTCGATGCCGATGGTGCCGGTGGTGCCGAGCACCTGGAGCATCAGCCCGTTCCAGGCCAGCAGACCGGCGAGGGTGACCACGAACGCCGGGACGCCGATCCTGGCGAAGAAGAACCCGTGGAGCGCGCCCAGCGCCGCACCGGCGGCCAGCGCCGCGACCACGGCGAGGCCCTCGGGCACGCCGTGGCGCACGTTGAGCACCGCGAGGGTGGCCGCGGCCAGACCGCTGACGGAGCCGACGGACAGATCGATCTCGCCGAGCAGCAGCACGAAGACGATGCCGACCGAGATCATGCCGGTGCCGCCGATGAGGATCGACAGGTCGGAGAGGTTCTTGGGCGAGAGGAAGGCGCTGTCCTTGTACTGGAAGACCGCCCAGATGATGGCGATGCCGACGATCACCGGGACCGCGCCCAGGTCGCCGCTGCGCATCTTGCGGGCGAACTCGTTGAGGTAGCCCCTGAAGCCCTCCTGACGGACCAGCAGCCGCGGATCGACGACGGTGACCGCGTCCTTGGCGACCGGGCTGGCGTCGGCCGGTCCGGCCGGGACCTTGTTGCCGACGCCGTCCCCGCCGGCGCCGTCCCCGCTGTCCCCGTTGTCCGCGTCATGGGTCTTGTCGAGACGGGTGCTCACTTGGCGGCCTCCCCGCTGCGCGCCTTGCGGCGGGTCACGGCGTTGTCCGTGGCGCCGGTGATGGCGGAAATGATCTCTTCTTGAGAGGTGGTACGGACGTCGAACGTGCCGTTGTTACGGCCCAGCCGCAGCACCGCGACCCGGTCCGCGACCGCCTTGACGTCGGCCATGTTGTGGCTGATGAGGACCACGGCGAGGCCGCGCTCGCGCAGCCGCTCGACCAGGTCGAGGACCTGCGCGGTCTGCTCGACGCCGAGGGCGGCGGTCGGCTCGTCCAGGATGACGAGCTTCGGCTCGCCCAGCATCGAGCGGGCGATGGCGACGGTCTGCCGCTGGCCGCCGGAGAGCGAGGCGATCGGGATGCGCACACTGGGGATGCGGATCGACAGGGTGCTCAGCAGTTCGCGGGCCCGGCGCTCCATCTCGACCTCGTCCAGCACCCCGGCGCGCAGGATCTCGCGGCCGAGGAAGAGGTTGCCGACGACGTCGATGTTGTCGCACAGGGCGAGGTCCTGATACACCGTCGCGATGCCCAGGTCCTGGGCGTCGTGCGGCCGGGCGATCACTACGGGCTTGCCCTGCCATTCGAGGACGCCCTCGTCGGCGGGGCCGACTCCGGCGATCGCCTTGACGAGGGTCGACTTACCGGCGCCGTTGTCGCCCACCAGGGCGATCACTTCACCGGCGCGGACCTCCAGTTCGATGTCGGTGAGCGCCTGGACGGCGCCGAACCGCTTGGAGATCCCGCGCAACGCCAACACGGGTTCGTTCGGCACGATGGCCATCTCCGTTCCGGGCAGGGGCGGCCCCTGCTGTGTGACGGAGGGGAGAGGACTCTCCCCTCGGAAGGATGTGAGAGGGGTCGGGCGGGCGGGCCGCCGGTGTGGTCACGGCGGCCCGCTCCGGTCCGGCAGGGGCTGCTTGAGCCCGCTCCGGTCGTCAGGGGCTACTTGAGCCCGGCCGCGGCGCAGGCGGCCTTCAGCTTCGCCGTGCAGATCTGGGCGACCGAGTACAGACCGTCCTTGACGACGGTGCTCTTGATCTTGTCCTTGGTCAGCGAGACCGGGGGAATGAGCGTGGCCGGGATGTCCTTGGTGGTCGGGCTGTCGACCGTGCTGGTCCCGGCGGCCTTCTCACCGCGACCGAGGGCGACGGCCATCTTCGCGGCCGAGGTCGCCTCCTCCACGTAGGACTTGTAGACGCTCATGTACTGCTCGCCGCTCACCACCCGCTGCACACCGGCGAGTTCGGCGTCCTGGCCGGTGACCGGGGGCAGCGGCTTGACGCCGCCGCTCTTGAGCGCGGTGATCGCGCCGCCCGCCATGCTGTCGTTGGCGGAGTAGACGCCGATGATGTTGTTCTTGCCGACGGACGAAATGGCGCCCGTCATGGCCTTGTTGGCCTCCTCGGCCAGCCAGCGGTCGATGTCGTACGACTTGGCGATGTCCACCTTGCCCTTGAGGACCGAGAGCGCGCCCTTCTTGAACATGGCGGCGTTGGGGTCGGCCTCCCAGCCGTTGAGCATGACGACCTTGCCGTCCTTGGCCTTCTTCCCCAGGGCCTCCAGCAGCGCCTGCCCCTGGACCTTGCCGACGGTCTCGTTGTCGAAGGACGTGTAGGCGGACACCGGACCCTCGGCGAGCCGGTCGTAGGCGACGACCGGGATATGCGCCTCGGCGGCCTTCTTGACCGAACCGGAAATGGACTTGGAGTCCACCGAGTCCAGAATGATGACGTCGACCTTTTTGGTGATCATGGAGTCGACCTGCTGCTGCTGGACCGCGGGGTCCGACTTGGCGTTGGCGTACTGAATCTCGCAGTCGGCACAGTCGGCCAGGATCTTCTTCTTGATCAGAGGCCGGTCGAAGTTCTCGTATCTCGCCGTCTGGTCCTCGGGCAGCAGAAGTCCGATGGTCAGCGGACCCGACTTCTTCTTCTTGTCGCCCTTGTCATCGGCTTCCTTCGCCGAACCGCATGCGGCGAGCGAGGCTGCCATCGATACGACGGCGGTGGCAATGGCGACGCGACGCATCGTTGCGTTCATAACGGGGGTGCCTCCCTGACGAGGCCGCGTCATTGCGGCCGAGGTGGCGTGAAGTCAACTCCGGCCCCGTGATGGCGTCAAGAAGTAAATCCTTAACGAGATGGCAACGGTGCCATTCGTTATCTGAGTGAACGCAGCCGGACATGCCCGAAGAGACACGGTGCGGCCGGACAAAAGCCACTAAAGCAGGTGCACTCGGCTGCCCGAGCGGGCACACGAAATGCCCCCGGGGACGCAGGCGAAGTCCTCGGGGGTACGAAGGGTTACGGAGACGGCTCGGCCGCTCGGCCGCTCAGGCGAGTGCCGGGGTTCCCGCCGACAGCGCGCCCTCCAGCAGCGTCGAGTCGCCCATCTCGCTCAGCACCAGCGCGAGGGCGCCCAGCACCTCGGCCCGGCCGCCGAGCGCCCCGGGCATCACGGCCAGCTGACGGGCGGCGCTGGGAATGGCGTACCGCGCGACCGACTCGCGGATCGGACCGAGCACCAGCTCCCCCGCCTCGGCGAGGTGACCGCCCAGCACCATGCGGCTGGGGTTGATCAGGTTGCACAGGTTCGCCACGCCGCTGCCGATGTGCCGCCCGACGTCCGCGATCACCCGGCGGCAGCCGGGGTCGCCGTCCCGGGCGAGCTGCACCATGCGCTCGATGGTGAGGTCCGCGCCGTGGGCGGAGTGCAGCAGCGGCAGGATGTAGCGGGCGGCGGCGAACGTTTCCAGACAGCCGCGGTTGCCGCAGCGGCACACCGGGCCCGACTCGTCCAGGGTGATGTGGCCGATCTCGCCCGCCGTGCCGCCCGGGCCGCGGTAGATCTGGCCGCTGATCACCAGCCCGGCGCCGACGCCGTCGGCGACCTTGATGTACGCGAGGTCGGCGACCCCGCGCCCGGAGCCCCAGACCAGCTCGCCGAGCGCGCCCAGGTTGGCGTCGTTGTCCACGTGCACCGGCACCCCGAGCCGCTGGGCCAGGTCGTCACGCGGATTGGTGCCCGCCCAGCCCGGCAGGATCGCGGTCGAGCCGAGCGTGCCGGTCTCCACGTCTATCGGGGCCGGGACGCCGAGACCGACGCCGACGACCTTGTCCCGGCTCAGGCCTGTGCTCGTGATCAGCCTGCTGACCAGCTGTTCCGCCCGGTCCAGACCCTGCGCGGAGGAGGCGTCCACATCCAGTGGCTCCGCCTCCTCGGCCAGCACCTGGTGGGCGAGGTTGCCGACCGCGACCCTGAGGTGGGTATGGCCGAAGTCCACGCCCACGACGATGCCCGCGTCCCCGCTGAGCGAGACGCTGCGGGCCCGGCGGCCACCCGCCGAGGTGGGCGTGACCTCGACCGTTCCGCCGTCCTTCAGCTCGCGCACGATGTTGGAGACGGTGGCCGCGGACAGCCCGGTGGACCGGGCGATCTCCGCCTGGGTCAGCGAGCCCGCCATACGCACCGCGCGGACCACCCGTTCGAGGTTGGCCCGGTGCAGCGACGACTGCGATCCCGGAGTCTCCACGCCCATCCACTCCCGCCTTGTCTCCAACATGTGAACTCTAAGCTGAGCCGCCTCGCGTATGCCACGTCAAGACCTTGACATGACATTCGTTTCGTTCACATAAAAGACAGTATGCGGAATTTTATTTGAGCGCCCCCGCGGTCAGTCCGCTCTGGACCTGGCGCTGGAAGACGATGTAGGCCGCGAGCACCGGAAGCATCGCCAGCACCAGCCCGGCGAACAGCGCCGACCAGTCGCCCTTGTATTGCTGGCTGGCCGCGAGCTGCACCAGCCCCTGGGTGAGCACCCGCTTGTCCTCGTCCGTGTTGAGCACCGTGGGCAGCATGTACTGGTTCCACTGGCCGAGGAAATTGAAGATGCCGACGCTGATCAGCCCGGGCTTCGCCATCGGCAGCATGACCTGGAAGAACGTCCGGGTGTGGGACGCGCCGTCGATCAGTGCCGCTTCCGCCACCGAGGTGGGCAGGGTCTTGAAGAAGGAGGTGAGGAAGAAGACGGTGAACGGCAGCGAATAGCCGATATAGACCAGAATCAGCCCCTGGAAGGTGTTCAGCAGGCTCATGTTCTTCATGACGAAGAACAGCGGCACCAGCGCCAGGATGATGGGGAAGCTCATCCCGCCGACGAACATGAAGTAGATGACGCGCTTGCCCGGAAATTCGAAGCGGGCCAGCACATACGCCGCCATCGACCCCAGCAGCATCGTGCCGATCAGCGAACAGCCCACCACCAGAACGGTGTTGAGGAAGAAGTCGCCGATGTTGGACTTGCTCCAGGCGCGCGACCAGTTGTCGAAGTGCAGCGCGGAGGGCAGCCCCCAGGGCGAGGTGAAGATCTCCTTGTCGGTCTTGAGGGAGCTCATCACCGCCCACAGCAGCGGCATGGTGACGAGCAGCCCCCAGATCACCAGCATGCCGTGCGAGAAGACGTTGAGGACCTTGCCCTCACCGTCGGCCCGTCCCCCGGGGGTACGGCGCGGCGGCTGCTTGCCGACGGGGGCGGCGAGCGGCGGCTCGTCCTCCTTGGTGACGCCGGGGAGTTCCGAGGGCTCTGCTTGCGAGGTCACTGTGATCCCCCCAGGTCGGCGGTCGAGCGGTGGTTCGCGGGTGCGGTCATGGGCCCCGGCATCAGTACTCCAGCCGATCGCGCCGGCCGAGCCTGCCCACGACGACCGCGAAGATCAGGGTGACGATCAGCATCGCGACGCCGATCGTGGTCGCGCGTCCGGCCTGCCCGTCGTGGAACGTCTTGGTGTACACGTAGTAGCCCATGACCTGGGTGGAGTCGGCGGGTCCGCCCGGACCCACCGTCATGATCTGTACGACGGCGAACGCGTCGAGGGCGATGATGCCCATGTAGATCCAGCCGGTCTGGACGGTGTCCCACAGCAGGGGCAGGGTGATCCGGAAGAAGGTGTTGAAGCGGTTGGCGCCGTCGAGCACCGCGGCCTCGTAGAAGTCCTTCGGGATGGAACTCATCCCGGCGGAGAAGAGGACGACGTAGAAGCCGACGTTGCTCCAGACCATCACGGCCATGAGGCACCACAGCGCAAGCTTCGGATCGGCCAGCCAATCCTGCTGCAGCGCGTCCAGGCCGACTCCGCCGAGGAAGGCGTTGATCGCGCCGTTGCGCGGGTTGTAGGTGAACTGGAACAGCAGGGCGACGATCGCGATCGACAGCACCTGCGGGAAGAAATAGATCACCTTGTAAACACTGGACCCGCGCACCCCCGCGACGGCCGCGTCCTTCCGGCTGCGGCCGCCGACGTTGAGCATGAAGGCGAAGAAGAGTCCGAGACCGAGCGTCACCAGCGGCACGACCAGCAGCAGCAGAACATTGTGACCGACCGCTTTCCAGAAGAGGTCGTCATGCAGCAGCCAGTTGTAGTTCCTGAACCCGACCATCTTGAAGTCGGAACTCAGGCCCGTCCAGTCCGTGAACGAATAGTAAATGGCCTGGACGAACGGCGAGATCACGAAGACCGCGTAAAGGATCACCGGCAGGGCCAGGAACCCCGCGATGAACCGGTATTTACCATGCTGCATTTCTACCGACCTCGGACTTCCTTCGCGGGTAATGCCGCCGGTGACGCATCGAACTCCATCAGATGTGCCTCGGTCAGACGTGCTTGTACTTCTTGACGGCGTCGTCCTTCGCCGTTGCGTCGGCGAACTGCTGGCACTTCTTGATCGTCTCGGCCGGGGTCATCCGGCCCGCCATCATCTCGCCCAGCGCGCTCACGCCGATCTGCTGCTTCTGCAGCGTCACGTACCAGTCCTGGAGGCGCGGGTTGACGACGTTCTTGCCCGCCTTCTCCAGCACCTGCTGCGCGGACGACAGGCCCGGCGGCAGGGTCAGGCCCTCGGTGCCGCCGTTGAGCGAGGAGAGCGAGGAGACCTGGTGGACGAAGTTCTTGGTCGACTTCTCGCCGAGCATGATCCGCAGCAGCTCCATGCCGCCCTCGGGGTTCTTGGCCGACTTCGGCACGATGAAGGGCTCACCGCCGGAGGCCCAGAGGGTGCCGAACGGCATCTTGTCGCTCTTGTCGAGGCTGGAGGGCGCGCCCACCGACATCTGGAAGTCCTTCGGCGTGGTCTTCTTCGCCTCGTTCTCCACCCAGGAGCCGTTGGGGATGAACAGCGCCTTCCCCTCGTTCCAGGCGGTCTGCGACTCGATGTGGCTCAGCCCCGGGGTGCCCTTGAGGATGTAGCCCTTCTTGTACAGCTCGTAGTACGCCTCGAAGGCGGCCTTCACGGCCGGGTGCTTCCAGGCGTTCGGCTCCAGGTTGTCGATCGAGTCCAGGACGTCCCGGCCGCCGATCTTGGCGATGAACGGGTAGAGGCTGAACGGCAGGTAGTACGGGAACTTGCCCGGGTAGGTCCAGCCCGCGACGCCCTTCTTCTTCGCCTTCTCGCAGACCTTGAGCATGTCGTCCCAGGTCTCGGGGTACTCCGCGTCGAGCTTGGCCAGGTTGGTCTTGGAGTACCAGACGCCGTAGACGGTGTAGGCGTAGTAGAGAATCCACACCGGCTTGCCGTCGAACTGGCCCATCTCGACGACGCCGGGGCGCAGCGTCTCGCGCACCGTCTTGTTCGGGTCGTCGAGGGAGGGCGAGTCGAGCAGCGGGGTGAGGTCGGTCAGCTGGTTCTTGGCGACCAGGGTGCCGAAGTCCATCTGCTCGGCGCCGGAGTTGTCGACCAGGTCCGGCGGGGTGCCGCCGTTGAACCGCGGCTGGAGCACCGTCTGGATCTTCTGGGTCGCACCGTGCTTGATCTTGCCCTTGGTCTTCGGGTACGCCTTGGCGTACTCCGCCTCGGCGTCCTTCGCGTACTGCTGGCCGAAGCCGCCGTCGAAGATGACGACGTCGAGCGGGGCGCTCGCGTTGACTGCGAGCGGGTTCTTGGCGCTCTTCTCGCCCTTGTCGACCTTCTTCTCGTTGTCGTCGCCGCCGCTGGCACAAGCGGAGAGCACGCTCATCGCGGGCACGGTGATCAGACCGAGGGCCGCCGACCTCTTGATCAGGTCACGCCGTCCGAAATCAGGGATGTATCCCATGCTCAAGTCCTCGCCTTCGTCAGGACTCAGGCGGTGTAACGGTTTCCCGTACATGCTCGCCTCCGGGCGAGGGGCCCGACACCGCGGGTCAGTTGAAGCGTGAAGCGGGGTGGTGCTGGGTGTGCGCCGGGAGGGCTCAGAACCGCCGAGGCCTGCTCGACACGGCCGCGGCACGGCCTCCCCCCTAAGGCGAAAGGTATAGTCCACTGGGCATCGAGAGGGCAAGATCGAATGGTCATCGGGTGGGCATCTTTCCCGAGTTGAGACCTGTCCGACATACCGTGGGGGGCCCAGCCCGTACGGCATTCAGCCGTGCGCGCGATCCTTGAGAGGCGGCCCTCGTGTCCCGCAAGCACCTTCCCCTCGCCACCAGTGTTGTCGTGGCCGCGACACTCGCGCTCTCCGCGGGCTGCGGCGCGGACAGAGGCGGCTCACCGGCCGGGGACACCAAGGGCGGCGCCGCGATCGGCAAGGGCATGGCCCGGCTACCGGTGGAACCGACCGAGGAGCCGACCGAAGAACCGACCGAGGACCCCACGGACGAGCCCTCGGACGAGCCCACCGGCGGCTCCGGGCTGATATCGCCGGACGCCAAGATGGGCACGTGCGGCTGGAGCTCGGACGGCACGCCGTACGCCAACGTGAAGATCAGCAACTCCAGTTCCTCCACGGCCTACTACTTCCTCCTCGTCGGGTTCGTGGACAGCTCCGACGAGGTCGTGACCACGGGCACGGAGTCCGACGCCTCGGTGCCGGGGAACTCGGACAAGACCGTCAAGGTCTCCGGCCTCCAGGCGGACTCCTCCAAAAAGGCGAAGAAGTGCCGTCTGTCGATGGCCAACAAGTCCGACTCTCCCGGCTGATCGCGGCTGATCCGGGCGGGTCCCGGCTGATGGATTATTGACCGGTCGCCATGGACAGGGCCGCATCCCGGCGCGGGTGCGGCCCGCGTCGCGCGGTCGCCACCCCAAGATCACCCGCATGGAGTGCTCACCCGCACGGGTTGTGAGCGGTCGTCACCTTGACACCACCCGCCCCTCGACGCCCTACTTATGCTTGCCCCACCCCATCGACAACGTTGTCAGACTTGTTGAGAGGCTGAGTATGCGACAGAGACGGCTCAGACGCAGGCGTACGTCCGGTCGAGCGGCCGCCCTGGTGGCGGCCGCTCTTCTGGTGGTGACGGCCCAGGGCGCGGCGACTGCGCAGGGTGCGACGACCGCTCAGGGCTCGGCGGCCGCGGGCCGCGCCGACGCCGCGTTCGCCTCGTCCTTCGAAACCGGCGATCCGCAGCCCGACTGGCGCAACACCGTCGAGACCGCCCCGGGCGGCGGGAAGAAGGCCGACGGGGTCGACGGCGGCTACTCCTCCGGCATCCCGGGGAACGTGACCGACAAGGTCACCGAGGTCCGGGCGAGCGGCGAGTACGCCGACTCGGGCGAGACCAAGGAGAACCTGGTCGACGGCGAGGACACCACCAAGTGGCTCACGTTCGAGCGGACCCCCTGGCTCGAATTCGACCTGTCCGAGCCCGTCGACGTCATCCGCTACGCCCTCACCTCCGCCAACGACGCCCCGGAGCGCGACCCGGCCGACTGGACGCTCAAGGGGTCCGCCGACGGCTCCGACTGGACGACGCTGGACACCCGTAAGGACCAGGTCTTCGAGAAGCGCCACCAGACGAGGGAGTTCTCCGTCGAGGGCGCCGCCGCCTACCGCCACTTACGGCTGGAGATCACCCGTAACAAGGGGGCGGACGCCACCCAGCTCGCCGAGACGCAGTTCGCCAACGGCGACACCACCCCGCCCGCGCCCGCCGATATGCGCAGCCTGGTCGACCGGGGCCCCTCCGGTTCCCCCACCGCCAAGGGGAACGCGGGCTTCACCGGCACCCACGCCCTGCGCTACGCGGGCACCCACAAGCCGGACGGCCGGGCGTACTCGTACAACAAGGTCTTCGACGTGAACACGGCCGTCACCCGCGACACCCTGCTCTCGTACCGGATCTTCCCGTCGATGGCGGAAACCGATCTGAGCTATCCCGCCACCCATGTCTCCGTCGACCTCGCCTTCACCGACGGCACCTACTTGAGTGAACTGCCCCGCGCGGTGGACCAGCACGGAGCCCGGATGAGCCCCCAGGGGCAGGCGGACTCCAAGACGCTGTACGTCAACCAGTGGAACCACAAGGAGTCCCGGCTCGGGGCCGTCGCGGCGGGCAAGACGGTCGACCGGATTCTCGTCGCGTACGACTCCCCCGAGGGCCCGGCGAAGTTCCGCGGCTGGGTGGACGACATCTCCCTCGCCCCCAAAGCGCCCGAGAAGCCCCTGAAGCACCTCTCCGACTACGCGGTGACCACCCGCGGCACCCAGTCCAGCGGCAGCTTCTCGCGCGGCAACAACTTCCCCGCGACCGCCGTCCCGGGCGGCTTCAACTTCTGGACGCCGATGACCAACGCGGGGTCCACCAGCTGGCTCTACGAGTACGCCCGCGCCAACAACGCCGACAACCTCCCCACCATCCAGGCGTTCGGCGCCAGCCATGAGCCGAGCCCGTGGATGGGCGACCGGCAGACGTTCCAGGTGATGCCGTCCGTCGCGTCCGGCACCCCGGACGCCTCCCGCACCGCCCGCGCGCTCCCCTTCCGGCACGACAAGGAGACCGCCCGGCCGTACGGCTACGGCGTGACGTTCGAGAACGGCCTCAAGGCCGAGATCGCGCCCACCGACCACGCGGCCGTCATGCGCTTCACCTATCCGGGTGAGGACGCGAGCGTCGTCTTCGACAACGTCAACAACAACGGCGGGCTCACCCTCGACCCCGAGCACGGCGTCGTCAGCGGCTACTCCGACGTCAAGAGCGGACTGTCCACCGGCGCCACCCGGATGTTCGTCTACGGCGTCTTCGACGCGCCCGTCAGCGCGAGCGGCAAGCTGCCCGGAGGCGGTGGCAAGGACGTCACCGGCTACTTCCGCTTCGCCCCCGGCAAGGACCGTACCGTCACCCTCAGGCTCGCCACCTCGCTCATCGGCGTCGACCAGGCGAAGACCAACCTGGAGCGCGAAGCCCCCGCCTCGACCTCGTTCGAGCAGGTCGAGCGGCGTGCGCAGAGCGCCTGGGACGACATCCTGGGCCGTATCGAGGTCGAGGGCGCCAGCCGCGACCAGCTCACCACGCTCTACTCCAGCCTCTACCGGCTGTACCTGTATCCCAATTCCGCTTACGAGAACACCGGGACCACGCGGAAGCCGCGCTACCAGTACGCGAGCGCCTTCTCGCCCGCCGCCGGGGAGAACACCCCGACCCACACCGGCGCGAAGATCGTCGACGGCGAGGTGTACGTCAACAACGGCTTCTGGGACACCTACCGCACCACCTGGCCCGCCTACTCGCTGCTCACCCCGAAGCGCGCGGGGAAGATGGTCGACGGCTTCGTCCAGCAGTACAAGGACGGCGGCTGGATCTCCCGCTGGTCCTCCCCCGGCTACGCCGACCTGATGACCGGCACCAGCTCCGACGTGGCCTTCGCCGACGCGTACCTCAAGGGCGTCTCCTTCGACGCCGAGGCCGCGTACGAGGCGGCGCTCAAGAACGCCACCGCCGTGCCGCCCTCGTCGGGCGTCGGCCGCAAGGGCATGTCCACCTCCCCCTTCCTCGGCTACACCAGCACCGAGACCCACGAGGGCCTGTCCTGGGCGCTGGAGGGCTACCTCAACGACTTCGGCCTGGCGAAGATGGGCAAGGCCCTCTACGCGAAGACCAAGAAGGCCCGCTACAAGGAAGAATCCGACTACTTCCTCCACCGCGCCCAGAACTACGTCACGCTCTTCGACGACAAGGCGGGCTTCTTCCAGGGCAAGGACGCGGCCGGGAAGTGGCGGGTGCCGTCCGAGAAGTACGACCCGCGGATCTGGGGCTACGACTACACCGAGACCAACGGCTGGGGCTACGCCTTCACCGCCCCGCAGGACAGCCGGGGCCTGGCCAACCTCTACGGCGGCCGCTCCGGCCTCGCCGAGAAGCTCGACACCTACTTCTCCACCCCGGAGACCGCCTCCCCCGAGTTCGCCGGTTCGTACAACGGCGTCATCCATGAGATGACCGAGGCACGCGACGTCCGGATGGGCATGTACGGGCACAGCAACCAGGTCGCCCACCATGTGGCGTACATGTACGACGCGGCCGGGCAGCCCTGGAAGACCCAGGAGAAGGTCCGCGAGGTGCTCTCCCGCCTCTACACCGGCAGCGAGATCGGCCAGGGCTACCACGGCGACGAGGACAACGGCGAGCAGTCCGCGTGGTACATCTTCAGCGCGCTCGGCTTCTACCCGCTGGTCATGGGCGGCTCCGAGTACGCGATCGGATCGCCCCTGTTCACCAAGGCCACGGTGCACCTGGAGAACGGCCGCGACCTGGTCATCAAGGCCCCGCGCAACAGCCGGTCCAACGTCTACGTCCAGTCCCTGAAGGTCAACGGCAAGCCGTGGAACTCCACCGCCCTGCCGCACTCGGTCCTCGCCAAGGGCGGCACGCTGGAGTTCACGATGGGCGCCAAGCCGTCGAAGTGGGGCACGGGCGCCGGCACCGCCCCGTCCTCCATCACCCAGGACGACAAGGTGCCCACCCCGCGCCGCGATCTGACGGTGCCGGGCGGTGGCACGGCGCTCCTCGACGACACGTCCGGCACGGACGCGACGTTCGAGTCGGCGACCCTGCCGGTCAGCGAGGCGGGCCGCGCGCTCCAATACACCCTCACCTCCGCCGACCGCTCCAAGGCCCCCACCGGATGGGTCCTCGAAGGCTCACAGGACGGCGAGAAGTGGCAGCCCCTGGACCGGCGCTCGGATGAGTCCTGGTCCTGGGACAAACAGACCCGCGTCTTCACGGTCCACGCCCCCCGCTCCTACGCCCACTACCGCCTGGTGCCGGACGGCAAGTCCACCCTGGCCGAGGTCGAACTCCTCGGCTGAGCCGGTGGGGCAGGCCGGGTCCGGCGTCCGGACCCGGCCTGCGTGCTCACGACGCGTCGTCCACCCAGAGCTGCCACTTGCCGCTGCTGCTCTGCTTGCAGTCCCAGTCGGCGTAGGCGGAGTTCTGCCCGTCGCGGTAGCACGCCTCGTGGGTGGCATAGGTGCCGACGTAGATCCACTTGGTGGCGCCGGGTACGACAGCTGTCGTCGTCGCGGAGGACGCGGGTGCCGCCTGCACGGTGGCGATGGTGCCTCCGGTCAGGAGGGCGGCCCCCATCGCGGCACCGGCGAGGACAAGTCGAGTACGCATGATTCCCCTTTTCGTCGGAGTCTTGCTGTCGGCGTGATCCTGGGGCAGGGCGGGACGCGAGGACAACGGGGATCGGGTGTCCTGGACTGTCCCGGACACCCCACTTGGCGTCCACGCTGGTCAGCGGCCTGTCCGCGACCTTCTCGCGTACGCCGTCCCGCCCGTCGCGGCCGACGTCTGACGGCGGTGAAGGCGCCACTCACCGGGTGAGAGGCCCGGCCCCAGGGCCCGCCTCGGCTGCGCCACGACGGCCCGCCGGACGGCGACGGCGGGGGCCCGTGCCGGGGCCCCGCCGCTGCTCCATCGCCGAAGGCGCGAGCCGATGCCCACAGGCCGACAGCCGGTCTCAGGCCGCCTCGGCCCGCTCGAAGGCGGGGGTGGTGGGCGCGGCGAACCACACGATCCGCGCGGTGATCCCCTTCTCCCGCCCGAACCACCACGTCGCTCGTTCGGGTGAGGTGAGGCTCAGCCGGTGCTGCCCGTTGGCGGTGACGACGTGCGCGCTCCCGTCGTCGTACGCCAGCCCCCACGCGGCGATCTCGCCGTCCAGGCCGCCGGGTTCCACCTCGTACTGCACGGTGACGGCGAAGACGCGGGGCGCCTGGTCGAGGGCGAGATCGCGGAGTTCCTGGTCGAAGTCGAAGGCAGCCATGGAAGTCTCCCGTCAGGAAGGGGAATTGGGCCATCACGTACGGTGACGTGATGCACACTGTATCCAGCCACATCTAAACCTTTACTTGATTCGACGGAAATCCTTTATAGATACCCTCTTGTGGGGGACAGGGAGGGAACGTCATGCCAGCAAGCAACCCACCAACCGCGCGCCGACAACGCCTGGGAGCCGAACTCCGCAAGCTCCGTGAGCACGCAGGGATGTCGGCCGCGACCGCGGCGGGTCTGCTCGGCGGCAACCAGACCCAGATCAGCAACATCGAGGCGGGCCGCCACGGAGTGAGCGCTGATCGCGTCCGGACCCTGGCTCGCCTGTACTCGTGCGGGGACCAGGAATGCATCGACGCACTCGCCGCCATGACCGGCACGCGCACGCGAGGGTGGTGGGAGGAGTACCGCGAGTTGCTGCCGGTCGGGCTGCTCGATCTGGCCGAGGTGGAACATCACGCCACGTACGTACGCGTCGCCACCATGGTCCACATCCCAGGGTTGCTCCAGACCACCGAACACGCCCGCGTGGTCTTCAACGCGGGAATCCCACAGCTCGCGCCGTACGAGGTGGAACACCGCGTCTCACACCGCATCAAGAGGCAGGCGATTCTCTACGGGGACGCTCCGACCCCGATGACGGCGATCATTCACGAAGCGGCTCTCCACATGGGGTACGGCGGCTCCACGGTGGCCCGTGGGCAGCTTCAGCACCTCATCGAGATGAGCGAGCGGGAAAGCATCACCATCGTGGTGATCCCGTTCGGCGCTGGCCCTCTTCCCGGCTCCGGCCAGTCCGTCGACTACCTCGGCGGCGCAGTACCGCAACTCGATACCGTCCAGCTCGACACGGACCACGGCAACGAGTTGCTCAACGCGGAGGCCCAACTCGTAAACTACCGGAGCGTGCTGGACCGCATGGAGAGCCATGCCCTCAAGCCGACCGCGTCCCGCGACCTCATCCATCGGATCGCGCAGAGCACCTGAAGGGAAACGCGAGTGTCCACGCTAGTCTGGCGCAAATCCTCATACAGCCACGAAGGCTCCAACTGTGTCTACATGACCAGAGTGTCCGCCGACTGGCAAAAGTCTTCCTTCAGCGCCCAAGGGTCCAACTGCCTCTACGTCGCCGCCCCCGCGCCCCACACCATCGCGCTCCGGGAGAGCGACGAGCCGGACGTCATCCTCACCACCACCCCCGCCACCCTCGACGCCTTCATACGCGCCGCGAAGGCTGGCGCGTTCGACGGGCTCGCCCAGGACCGGTAGGAATCGGAGTCAGCTGGGCGATGTGGGGCGGGTGATCGCGGTCAGGGCGTGGTGGAGGGTGGCGTCGCTCAGTGGGCGGTCGCGCCAGCGGGCGGCGATGTGGCCGTCAGGCCGGATGAGCAACGCTCCATCCGGGCGGAGACCGCAAGGATCGGTGTGTTCGCCGGGAAGGGTCTCGATCCGCAGCGGCCATGGTGCGGGGGTCTGTGGTGCCCAGTGGGTGGGGTCCGGGGCGAGCAAGGTGAACCATTCGCCCAAGGCGTCGAGTGTCGATCGGTTGTGTGTGAGCCACAGGTGTGGCATGCGACGGCCTGGTTCTGCGGTGGGGACATAATCCGTGGTCGTGTCGGATGGCTCGGGTGGGGCGTCGGTGAGGACGGCGTCGGAGCGGTAGGTGACGCCGAGCACGAGACCGAGCTGGGCGAAGTACCGGTCCGACCAGGGGGGTTCGACGTGTGCCGGTGTCGTGTCGCCGAGTTGGCGCTGCTCGCGGCGTCGGTTCTGTACCTGGAGCATGAGCCGGGTGTTGGCCACTGCTTGGCGGAGCGTCTGATGGGCGACGGGTAGTCGCTCCGCCTCGTAGGTCTCCAACAGGCTCGGTTCGGCCCACCCGTGGAGAACGCCCGCCAGTTTCCAGCACAGGTTGTGAGCATCGGCGATGCCGGTGTTCATGCCCAGGCCGCCGATGATGGGGATCGCGTGGGCGGCATCGCCGGCCAGCAGTATCCGGCCGTGACGGAAGCGTTCGGCGACGAACGCATTCATCACCCAGTGCTCGACCCGCAACGCGTCGGCTCGTACGTCGGCGCTTGGGCCGAGGGCGCGCGAGAGGAGTTCGGGCCAGTCGGCGTGCGCGGCGTCTTCGGGTGTGGGAAGGGACCAGGCCCAGCCTCGTTCGGGGTACAGCGGGGCGAATAATCCGTGCGCGGTGAAGTAGACCCCGGCGGGCTGGCGGGCGCACCAGCGATTGAGATCGGCGTCGAAGAGGACGGTGGTGAAGCCCCCCATCGCTCCGGGACCAGTGGTGCTGATTCCGAGCAGTTGTCGGACGGTGGAGTTCGCGCCGTCGGCGGCGAGTACATAACGGGCACGTACGGAGGTCTTGCCACCGCGTTGGTGGTCGACGAGCGAGGCCACGACGCTGTCGGTTTCCTCGGTCAGGCCGATGAGCTCGACCCCGAACCGCACGTGCGCGTCTGCTGCGGCAAGCAGAGTGGGTTCCAAGCGATCCTGCGAGGTGACCACACCGATCACGGGGCTCTCGGGTACCGGCGCGTTGACGCCGACCATCGCCGCCGTGGCGAAGTCGCGGTCGTGCAGGGTGTCACGGAAGCGGATGCGGCCATACGCCGGTGCGAACGCGTTGCCCGTGATCTTGGCGGCGAGTCCGAGCTGACGATAGATCTCCATCGAGCGCATGTTGACCAGCCGGGCCCGGGGAAAGGGTGACAGCCCGCCGTGTTTCTCGACCAGCAATACCCTCACGCCCCACCGCTCCAGTAGCGCTCGGGCGGTGAGGCCGACTGGCCCAGCGCCGACGATCAACACAGCTACCTCGGTGTTTGCTACGGGCATGTCGAGCTCCTGCTGCTCACCTCGGATCTATCGGGACACTCGGTGAGGTCAATCTGCCGCACCTGGTGACCGGCCGCAATGCCAGCGCCTCGGCGTACGCCCGAACGTGCTGCGCGACCACTGCGCACCCTGCGGGTTCCACCACCGGGGCCCGGTCCGCCCCGGGCCGGGAACGCTGCCGGGAGGTGTGCGTCCTCAACACCATCCCGCTGCGAGAACCCGCCCGTCAGCCGCTCCCTGGAATCGGGCGACAGAGTCCGGTCAGGCACGCCGCGCCCATCGCCGACCGGACATCCGCGATACCGCGACGCTCTGACGCCCGACGAATGCCAGGATGGACCGCATGGCTACCGTCTTGGCATTCCACGCCCACCCCGATGACGAGGCGCTGCTGACCGGCGGCACGCTCGCCCGGCTCTCGCACGAGGGGCACCGGGTGGTGGTCGTCGTCGCCACGGACGGCCTGATGGACGCCGCGCCAACGGAGGTCGAATCACCCCGCCTGCACGAACTGCGCACCAGCGCCGCTTTGTTGGGCGTCGACCGCGTCGTCCACCTCGGCTACGCGGACAGCGGCCACGGCCCGATCCTCTACCCCGACCCGCCGGACCGCGCACGCTTCGTCCGCGCCGACACGGAGGAGGCCGCCGAGCGCCTGGCCACGATCCTCCGCGACGAGGACGCGTCGATGCTGCTCCACTACGACCCCCACGGCGGCTACGGCCACCGCGACCACATCAAGGTCCACCAGGTCGGCCGCCGGGCCGCCGAACTGGCCAAGACGCCGAGGGTGCTGGAGGCCACGCTGCCCCGCGACACCGCCGAACGCCTGGTCCGGCTGGCCCACCGCCTGAGGGTGCCCCTCCGCTTCTCCCCCGACGAGCTGAGCACCCGCTTCAGCCCCCGGTCGGACATCACCCACCGCATCGACGTAAGCCGCTACGCCCGCCAGAAGCAGGCGGCTCTGGCGGCCCACCAGTCCCAATTCAACGGCACGAGCCAGCTGAGCCCCGTCATGCAAAAGCTGCTCCGGCTCCCGCCCCCGCTCTTCGGCCTGCTACTCGGCCGAGAGTGGTTCATCGACGTCTCCCCCATCGGACCGTCGCAGCCTTGACGCCGTTTCTGTTGGCGGTACACCGCACTGGACCGACTGGTTCGTTCAGGGGGGCATGCTGCTCGCCGGTCGGAGATGTGGAACTCCTCGCCCTCGGACAACAAGTTCGTTCCGTAAGAGGGAGGTGAGCAGGCGGGGCGGCATTGGCGTCGCCGGAAGCGCCTCGATCCGCAAGTCCCACAGCGCACGTGCCGCCGCCGAGTTCGGAGTTCCGACAGTGCTTTTCGACGTCGCCCGCAGCGAACTCGCCGACATTTTCGGCGAGGACCGGCTCGCGACCCTGCCCGCCACCGCCTTCCCGCCCGCCGCCGCGGACACCGAGGGCGCCCGCCTCCTGCAGAACGTCGGCGTCCCAACTGGGACGCTCCTGCTGCGTCAGCCCGACGAGGACGACGGCCTGCTGCCCCTCGTCCAGGACGTCGTCTACATCGAGGACTTCGAGGACGCCGCGGAGGGCGCGCGTGACTGGCCCATCATCGGCTGGCTGCTCAACGCGCACCTCGCTCTCGACCCGGTATCGGGCAAGGTGCACGCCTTCGACCCCGACGAGGAGACCGTGGTCGAACTCCACACGGACGTCTCCTCCCTCGTCCAGGTCACCTTCCGGCTCCAGCGTCTGCTCGAGGAGTTCACCTTCAGCGGCGACGAGGACGAGGAGGAAGCCGACTTCGAGCACCTGGACGGCGAGGTCGATCGCATCCGTGAGGAGACGAGCAGCATCGACCCGCTTCCCTTCCAGGACGACGAGACCGTCTGGTCGGTAGTGGGCGATGAGATCGCCATGGGCCAGCGCTTCAAGGGCAACAGTCCGGGAGCCCGCTCGCTCTACGGGTGACCCCCTTCCGATGTCGCACACGCACCGCGCGGTCTGCGCGGTGCGCAGGCCGCCTTCGCGCGGACCGTTATCCTCCTCGACCTGCACGACAGACTCCACACTCTGCCTGGCCCCGGCCTAGTAGGCGCGTCATGCACGAGACACTGCTCCATTGATCAGATGCCGGTGGCAGATCAGGGCTGCCGCGATCCCGACGAAGGCGAGGAAGTGCTCAGCCTTTCGCTCGTAGCGGCGGTGGAGCCGACGGCAGCCCACCAGCCAGGACACCGTCCTCTCGACGACCCGACGGTGCCGGCCGAGATGGTGTGAAGACTCGATGCCCTTGCGGGCGACGCGGTGGCGAATGCCGCGCCGAAGGAGCCATCGACGCAGATGAGCGTAGTCGTAGCCCTGGTCAGCGTGCAGTTTGGTCTCGCCATCAGAATCGGCGTCTTAGGCGTCGGCGAACAGCTCCTCCGAGCGAGAGGCGGTCGCAGCTCGGTCCAGCCAGGTACCAAGGACATCCATGTCCTTGCACGACTCGATGCGCTCACGCGTCTCAGCAGTGACCTCAAGCCCCCGACCCTTGAGGACTCGTAGCAGATCGCCGGCGCGCACCTCCGCGAAGGCATGCTGGGCTTGCTGGGAACGGAAGAAGTTCATCAGCGCGGGCATCAGTCGAACAATTCCTCGACGCGAGAGGCGGTCACGGCCCGATCCAGCCAGGTGTCGAGGAGGTCCAGATCCCTGCACGACTGGATGCGCTCACGGGCCTCGGCGGTGACCTCAAGCCCTCGACGGCTGAGCACCCGCAGAACATCCTTCGCACCCTTTTCAGCCCGAACCACAGCGAAGGCCCGCTGTGCGTGGTCAGAACGGAAGAAATCCAGCAGCGCGGACATCAGATCGCTCCAAATCTGTCTTGCCGGGGTGTTGCCGAGTCCCGCTGCGACGAGCTCGGCGTACATGGTCGCCTCTTCGATGGGCAGCGTCTTGGTGAGTGCGGTCGCCAGCACCTTCAGTATGCCATCGACGTTTTCATCCCTACTATGCGTCATCGCAGCGAAGGCAGCGATCGGGATATCCCGGGCCACCTCTTTCGCATCCGTGATGACCGGAACGTTGCCGGGACCGAGAACGAGTGGGTGGACCGTCAGAGACGGATAGTCGGGGATGCCGAGTGTGATCGGGCGGGCGGCCCAGCGGGCCGTGGACTCATCCGGACAGAGCACGATCAGCACCGGCTGGTGACCGAACTTCGCGTGCATGTACGAGAGATAGTAGGCCCAGGCCGCGGGCTTCTTCGGATCTCTCCTGCTCTGCGACTCGATGGCGAATAAGTACGTGCCGTCGTTCTTGGTCTCGACCTGGAGCAATGTGTCCACGCGTCTTTCGACCGGTGCGATCTCGGTGAGATCCGGACTGATGAGAAATGCCCTGTCCGGTTCCGGGAACGGGACGCCGAGTAGCTGTCTGAGCGCTCGGACTACGGCCCCGGTGTCCTCCTGGAAAATCCGGTGGAGGGCTTCGTGTGAGGAACTGACCATGCGCTGAACGCTAAAGACGTAACGGCAAGTGTCGATGGCATTTGCCGTCGCTTCACTCGAACGTATGCAGCAGCTTTTCACGTTGACCTCAGGCGGCCCCTCTCAGCACCTCCGCCTCCCGCTGCGGATCGAGCCCCACCCGAGGTCGGTCCGCACGCTGCGGTGCCTGGCCGTCCAGGGTGCGTAGCCAGGCCCAGGTGGCGGTCACCGTGTCGGCGATGGGACGGCAGCGCAGACCGGCCGTGAGTGCCTTCGAGACATCGGCGGCGTGCAGCGTGTCGTGCAGTTCGCCCGGGGGGAGCCAGATCGGGAGGTCGGTCCAGGGGGCGATGTCGGCGGCCAGGATGCGGTCAGGGGCGGTCCAGCGCAGTTCGGCGGATGAGCCGGTGACGCGTACGCAGGTGTCCAGGAGTTCGCCCATCGTCGTGTGGCCCGGCGGGCTGACCAGGTTGTACGGGCCGCCGAGGCCGCGTTCGGCGGCGTCCAGGAGCCAGGCGGCCAGGTCGCGGGCGTCGATGTACTGCAGCGGGAGGTCGCGGGGGCCGGGGGCGAGGACCGGGCCGCCTCGGGCGATGCGGGTCAGCCACCAGGGCAGGCGGCCGATGTTCTCGTACGGGCCGAGGATCAGCCCGGCCCGGGCCAGCAGCGCGTGGTCGCCGAAGGCGGCGAGCGCGGCGAGTTCGCCGCCCCGCTTGGCGCGGGCGTAGTCGGTGTCACCGCCGTCGTCCGGGGACGCCTCCACCAGCGGGCCGTCCTCGGCCAGTCCGGCCGGGGCCGGGAAGGGGTGGACGGAGCGGCTGGAGACGTACGCGTATGTACGGACGCGCCCGGCGAGGAGCCGGGCGGTGTCGCGTACGGCCGAGGGGGCGCCGGACCAGGTGTCCACGACGGCGTCCCACGTGCCGTGTTCGAGGGCGGTGAGCCCGCCGGGCGCGGTGCGGTCGCCGCGCAGCGCGGTGGCGCCCGGTGGTGGGGCGTGGCGGCCGCGGTGGAAGACCGTGACCTGCCAGCCGCGGGCCAGGGCCGCCTCGGTGACCGTATGCCCCACGAATTCCGTTCCGCCCAGCATCAGAAGCCTCATGACGGCGAGTCTGCCCGGCCGGGACCGGTTGGGCCCGGCGGGTCGGCTCTCAGCAGATTCCGCGCCATGATGGTGCGCATGATCCTCCGCCAGCTACGTGACACCGAGGCGGACGCCGAAGCGGTCTGGGAAGTGGCCGCTGCCGCCTTCGGCGACTCCGATGCCCTCGCGGGTGAGGCCGACAGCGGGTGGCCTCCGCAGTACGTGACCACCGTGCGCAGCCGTTACCGCCATCTGGCCGCCACCGACCCCGGCGGCTGCTGGATCGCCATGGACGACGGGGGCATGCCGGTCGGGGCGGTGCTGTCCTCGCGCCGCGAGGGGACCTGGGGGCTGTCGATGTTCGCGGTGCTGCCCCGGGCGCAGGGGCGGGGGGTGGGCAAGGAGCTGCTGGCGGCGGCGCTCGGCTATGGGCGGGCGTGTCTGCGCGGGATCATCGTCGGGTCGGAGAACACGCGCGCGGCGGCCACCTACCGGCAGGCCGGGTTCACCCTGCATCCGGCGATGCGGTTGCGCGGGACCATCGACGGCGACACCAAGGCGCGCCTCTCGCCGCCCGACGGCGCCGTGCACGAAGGGCTGGCCCGGCACCGGGACCTGCTGGACTCCGTGGACCGCCGCCTCAGGGGCGGGGCGCACGGGCCGGACCACGAGCTGCTCTGCCGTCAGCGGCACCTCCTGGTCGTGGACGACCTGGCGGGCAGCGGGTACTGCTACGTGGCCGAGGACGGCAAGGTCGAGCTGGTGGCGGCCACCTCGCGGCGGCTGGCGAAACGGCTGCTGACCGCCGCGCTGCTGTGCCTGCCGGAGGGCACCGACGCGCGCGTGGCGAGCCTGACGGCCGAGCAGCAGTGGGCGGTGGACGTCGGCCTCGAGGCGGGTCTCGAAGTGTCCACCGGGGGCTATGTGTGCTTGCGCGGGATGCGGCCTCCGGAGCCGTACGTCCCCTCCAGCTCGTTCCTGTAGAGCGCGGGACGGGCCGCACCCCAGTGCGGGGTGCGGCCCGTCCGTACGGCCGGAGCGGCGCTGCTTACTCGCTGATCAGCGAGCGCAGCACGTACTGAGACATGCTTCGATTGCCGTTCTTAACCCTATTCACCGCCGCCGTTTGACCTCACTCTCGACCAACCACACAAAACGCCTGGCCAGAGGCGTGCCGAGGGATACAAATAGGCACTAACTCGCAGTTGGTGAAGCACCTCAGTTCACATGCTTCGGTTGCGGTACTTGAGATCGCCACCTCCCCTGAAATCCGACGTTGCGATCGACCCGGGGTCCGAGCCGAGCTTCCGCTTGGCACCGGCTTCGTCGGTCATGGGTGGGCATGGCAGCGCTGCTGCGGGCAGGCGAAGACCAATCGTCCTGAGCGAAACCGACGCGTTCGGCTGACGAGTCGAGAGCGGCTCGTACTTGAGGAAGGAGGCTGTCGGTGTGAGGTCTCAGGAGATGCTTAACCGTTTGTGCTCTGGACATGGTTGACACGTTCGGCTGAACGTCCGCTATCCCCCTGTCGACGGTCATGCAATTCCCCACCTCAGGTGGGTTCGGCGTCACCCAATTCCCCATCTTCGCGATCATGTTTCCCCATGGGGGCGGCGGTCGCGGAAGAGGGCTATGGAATGGCGGCTGCTGTCTTGGGGGTGGCAGCCAGCCGCAGGCCGATTTCCACGAGGGTCCAGCCGAGACGGGTACGGAGGTCCCGGGGGTGTCTGGCCGCTGCGGCGAGGCGGTACGCGGCGGCTTCGGCGCGGAGTTCGGCGGCGCGGACATGGTGCAGTGCGAGGTGAGTCTCGGGGTGCATCGGACTGTGGCCTTTTAAGCCCTGACTGATGATGCGGCGACGCTGAGTAACCGCCTGTCAGTCGACTTCTACGGTCACTCGGTGGTTGCTGGCTCGCCGTCGGGGACTGTCAGGGCCCAGGTGGCCATGGTGTCGAGGACAGCGCGCAGTCCTTCACCGAGGGGAGTGAGCCGGTACTCGACCCGTGGGGGAATCTCCGAATAGGCGGTGCGCAGGACGATGCCGTGTCGCTCGAACCGGCGCAGCCGGCCGGTCAGGGTGTGCGGGCTGATGCCGGGCAGGGCGTCGCGCAACTCTGTGAAGCGGTGGGGTCCGCGCAGGAGTTCGCGCACGATAAGGGTGGCCCACGGCCCGTCGAGCAGGGTGATGAACCGGGGGACGCCGCACTCCGGAAGACGGTCAGCAGTCATGGTTCGAGTTTATGCCATTAGTGCAGTTGATGTAACCGGTGCGGTGTGTGCACTAATAGGTCCATGACCTACGCGTTTCGTGGTCAGCCCGCACCACACAACATGGAGGACGACATGCCCGCGATCACTACGGCCAACACCGCAAGCGAGATGGTGCGCTCGGCCACGACCACCGCGTTGCGGGTCGCCGCGCGCGAGCTGGAGCTGTACGTCGCCGGGGACGTCGCCGGGGCGGATGAGGTGTTCGCCCCTGATCTGATCGATCACAACCCCGCTTTCGATGCCGTCTCGGGCGTCGACGGCATACGTGCGCTGATCGCCGCGACCCGTGACGGATTCACCAACAGGCAGATCCGGATCCTGTTCCAGGAGGAGCTGCCTGGCGGCTGGGTCGTCCTCCAGTGGCAGCTGACCGCGACCCACACCGGAGACGCGTTCGGGTTCGCCGCCAGCGGCAACCCGGTCGATTTCCAGGGCCAGAACATCGTGCGCATTGTCGACGGCAAGATCAGCGAGATGTACCACATCGAAGAAATGCTCAAGCTCACCCAGCAGATCAGCACGGGCACGCAGCCTGCGTGATGGTCGAGATCTTCTCGGGCGACGGCCGCCCGTGAGGCCGTTGCTGTTCAGGCGGCCTGGGCGAGCTGGTCCGGCCGGGGGGTGCCCCTATCTCTTTGGGTCACTCCGTGGTGAGGGGAAACGCGTGGGTGTGGATGTGCACCTGGGCGGTGTTGACGTCGTCCTCGTCGGCGGCCCGGTCGCGGTAGGTGTCGACGAGGGCGTGCATCTTCTCGACGAGCTCTTGGGTGAGCTCGGGTGTCAGCCGTAGTGTCGCGCTGCTCATGTCCCAGGTGCGGTTCCATTCCTCCGGCCATGCCTGGCGGTTGCCGAGCCAGGTCGACAGGTCCCGGGTCTGGGTGGTGGCGACCTCTTGGAGATCGCGCCCAACAACGTCATGTGCTCTCGGTGCCTCCCGCAGCGAGCAAGCCCGCAAGGTGTCGTTGCACTTGGACGAGCGCGGTCATGCGCGGTCATAGTGGCCGAATCGAGTTTTCCGGCGGGGGCGCTCTCCAGGGTCAGGCCGGCTCCGCAGGCATGTGCGGGATGCTCGGCGACCGACATTCGCCGAACTGGGACGGCGGCGGGCCATTGCCCGCCGCCGTCCGTCGTGGCGTCTTTAGTCCCAGGGCTCGACCAGGTTGTTGCGATAGGCGTAGCCGACGGCCTGGGCACGGTCGGCTACGCCTATCTTGGTGAAGATGCGGTTGATGTGCGTCTTCACCGTGGCCGGGCTGACGACGAGCCGGGCACAGATCTCCGCGTTGGACAGGCCCCGGGCGATGAGGATGAGTACCTGGGTCTCGCGCGGGGTCAGAACGTCGGAAGGTGCGGGAGTTTGCGGCGTGTGGGCCTGTTTTCGCTGCGCGGCGGGCGGTGCAACCTCGCTGGTCTGCACGGCCGCGACCAGGCGGGCCTGTACCTCAGGATCGAGCCAGATACGGCCATCGTGGACGCTGCGGATGGCGTCCTCGATCGCGTCGTCGTCGGTGTCCTTGGTGAGATAGCCCCGCGCTCCCGCCTGCAGTGCCGGGAAGACGGAGTCGTCGTCGGCGTAGGTGGTCAGCACGAGTATCTTGCAGCCGGGTACCTGCTCACGCAGTGTCGCAGTGGCAGCGACACCGTTGAGGACCGGCATGTTCAGGTCCATCAGTACTACGTCCGGGGCCAGTTGTCCGGCGAGCAGCACCGCTTCCGCACCGTCACGGGCTGCGCCGACCACCTCGATGCCGTCCAGCATGTCGATCAGCAAGACCAGGCCCTTGCGTACGATCTGCTGATCGTCCGCGACCAGTACTTTGATCTTCTCGCCGTCAGATGCCGTCTCGCCGGGATCCGTCACGCGGGTATCTCCATCCGTACTTCCCATCCATGCGCTGTCGGCCCCGCGTGCAGGGTGCCGCCGACCCCGGTCACGCGTTCGCGCATGCCGGTCAGCCCCAGGCCGGAGCCTTCGACCAGTGCCGCCCGGACCGGTCCCGGCCCGGTGCGGCGGTCTTCGACGGTCAGGATTGTGGCACTGGGCTCATAGACGAGTGTCACCGTGGCCTGCGCGTCGCGTGCGTAGCGGACCGTATTGGTCAACGCCTCCTGCACACCGCGGTACAGGGCTTCACCAACGTCGGGCTGCAGCTCCCGGTGCGGCCCGATCACGGACAGCGTCACGTCGAGCTCCAGGTCAACCCGATAGCGTACGACCAGTTCGGGCAGCCGCTCGAGAGAGGGCACGCGCTCGCCGCGCAGCGCCCGCACAGCCCGGCGTGCATCGGCCACACCCTCCTTGACCAGCCCACCGGCCCGGTCCAGCAGCCCCCGCAGATCCCCGCTCACCTGGTCGCGCCGGGCCATCCGCCGGGCGGCCTGTATCTGTACGGCCAGTCCGGACAGGGTATGGGCGAGAACGTCGTGCAGATCCTGGGCGATACGGGTGCGTTCGGCCAGCGCCGCCGCCTCGGTCTCCGCCTCCCGGGCGTCCTCGAGCTGGGCCAGCAGCACGGTGACGGCCACCTCGTTGATGATCGACTGCCGCACCACGATGCCCACGACGGCCAGGAGGACGCCGAACAGGACCTGATGCAGGAAGTTGTCGGTACCGCCGTCCAACCCGGCGGCCGCCGCGCCGGTCAGACAGCCCATGACGACGACCGCGAGCACAGTGGCCGCCCGTCGCTCCAGGATGAGGAAGGCCATCAGGACCACGACGGACGGTGGCAGGGTGGACATCGAGCCGGGCTGCAGGATACCCAGAGCAAACCCGAAGCCGTCCACCAGCACGCAGAACACCAGGCAGCGGGCAGGGCGACCGGTGAGGGGCCACAGGTTCGACGCGACCGCGGCCATGGGCAGCAGACAGCCGACGAGCACCAGGGAGACTGCCAGGTGCCCGCCTCTGACGCCGGGGGCGGGGGAAGCGTGCAGGGACTGGACGGCGATGGCGGCCATGACTCCCCACAACACGGGCTGCATACGCCGGCCCCTGCCTTCGCGTCGCTCCCGGGCACTGGCAAGAGCCACGGCCAGCCGTGGACTGACCGGGCCCGTCGGCTGAAGTGTGTCCGTCACTTCTGAAGAATAGATGCACGCTGCGCCGCTGATCGCAAAGCCCGGCCCGGGCCCGCGAACGCGGAACCGGGCCAGGGCGGCGTGTGTTGCGAGCGGCGGTCTGCTGGGTGCCACGCTTCAGGCCACGGCGGGGGTGACAAGGGGGGAGGTAAGCCGGTAGGCCCGGACGCGCACCACCACCAGGCGGCACACCACCTGAGTGACGGCCATCAGCAGCAGCGCGGCGGTCCAGGCGGCGGTGCCGGTGATCAGGTTGTCGCGGCTGAACTGCGCAATGCTGTGAGCGCCGCTGTGCTCGGCCCAGTACACGAAGGCCGAGCGCGCGCCCATGCCCAGCACCCACAGAAGGGCGGCCAGCCACCCGGCTTTGGAGTACGCGGCGCCGTCCTCGGTCAGGCTGACGCGGGTGGCCAGTCCACTGGCCAGCCCGAGCACTATGCCCAGCGTGACGCCGAAGAGGTCCAGCTGGACGTCGTGGCCCTCGGTCGGGAAGGAATGAAGGTAGTGCGCGGCCGCGGCGCTGACGGACACCAGCGGCAGCAGGAGCGTGCGGGGCGTCAGACGGCCGCCGCGCATCTGCGGAATCACCAGAAGGATCAGGGCGGCGGAGATGAGGTAGTCAGTCGTCGTCATGGGGGAGAGCTTGCCGCCCGCGGCGCCGCACGGCCTCGGCCCGCGGGTTGACTCCTGGTTTGATACCAGGCGTCAACCCACGGGTTGACGCACGAGACCGCCCGGGTTACGTCAGCCCGTGGCCGAGCGGGTAGAGCTCGCGGGCCGGGGCGTCCGCCCCGGCCCGGTCGGAGTCATCTCCGCCGGGCTTCGGCCACACTCGTTCATCCAGCAGCGTCCATCGGGTCGAGGGTGACGCGGTAGCCGAGTTCGTTCAACCGGGAAACGGCCCGGCGTGCGGCCCGTTCGCATCGCGGTCGTCATCGGCAGCACCCGACCGACCCGCATCTCCCGAGATCGCCGGGCGGGTACTCAAGACAGCCCAGCAGAACAGCCGTCTCACCTACGAGCCCGCGGACCTCGCCGAGGTCGCGCTGCCGTTCCTGGACGAGCCGCGCAAGCCCGCCCTCGGTCAGTACGAGCACACGCGCCGCTGGAGCCGGACGGCCAGCGGCTACGACGGGTTTCTCTTCGTCTTCCCGCAGTACAACTGGGGCTACCCCGCGGTTCTGAAGAACGCCCTCGACTTCCTCTACGCGGAGTGGCGCGACAAGCCCGCCGCCGTCGCCAGTTACGGCACCCGCGGCGGCAACCGGGCCGCCGCCCAGCTGCGCGGTGTGCTCCAAGGGCTGCACATGCGCATCATCGACCAGAACCTCGAGCTGGTCGTCACCGACGCCGACGTCGACGAGGACGAGCAACTCACGGACGTCGCCGCCACCTTGCAGCCGTTCACCGAGCAGGTACGACTGGTGGACGCCCAGCCGACCGAGCTCCTCACCGACGACCAGCAGTAATCGGCGGTCAGCAGCCGCCTGGCGCCAGTCGGGCAGAGCCCAGATGCGTCGGCCTCGATCCGGGCTCAGGCTGGCCGGTCCGTGGCCCGGAGGCCGTCCATCAGGAGGTTCAGCAGGCGGCCGGCCTGAGCTTCGCGCTCGGGTCGGGGGGCCACGGTGAAGATGCCGATGAGGGCGGCGGCGATGTCTTCGGCGGTGACGTCGGAGCGGAGGTCGCCCGCCGCGCGGCCGGCGTCGAGCATCCTGGTGATGGCCGCCAGGAGCTCGGTCCGAGTCTGCGCATGGGCGATCTCACCCGACTCGATCATCGCGAGCAGCGTGTCGAGCATGCCGTTCTTGGTCGCGATCCAGTCCCCGAACAAGTCCATCCAGCGCCGCATTGCCGCAGCCGGGGCCAGCCGACCGAGCAGCTCGTGGGCGCCGTTTGTCAGCCGCACGACCTGGTCCCGGTAGACCGCGTCGACCAGTGATTCGCGGGTCGGGAAGTGCCGGTAGAGCGTGGCGATGCCGACCCCGGCCTCGCGGGCGATCAGGCGCATCGACGGCTCGGCGTCCGCCGAGGCGAACACGCGAGTCGCCACCGCGAGCAGCTGGTCACGATTGCGGGCCGCGTCCGCCCGTGGCGCGCGTATCTCCGCGTCAGTCGAAACGGAGCGCGCTCCGTTTGTGTTACGGTCATCCATATAAACGGAGCATAGTCCGCTTCAGTGCGTCCGCGCGTCCACTGCGTACGCAGGTCCAAGGAGACAGAGGAACATGCAGGAACAGAGCAATCAGACGCCGACGGGTCGCAGCAGGGCGGTCCAGCTCGATGCATTCGGCGGCCCCGACGTCCTGGACGTCCGCGAGGTTCCCGCACCGCAGGCCGGCCCGGGACAGGTCCGTGTGCGGGTCACCGCGGCCGGTCTGAATCCGATGGACTGGTTCATGACCGCCGACGCGGACACCGCCGCCCGGTTCGGCCTGACCCTGCCGGTCGGCTTCGGGACCGACTACGCGGGAGTGGTCGACCAGGTCGGCGACGGGGTGAGCGGCTTCACGTCCGGCGACCGGGCGTTCGGGAGCGCCCTGTCCCGCGCGGTCGCCGACTTCGTGGTGGTCGACTCATCCGGGGACACCGCGGCGAACGAGGCCCACCACACGCCCGACGGCGTCGACGACCGCATCGCCGCCACCCTCACGATCGCGGGCCGCACGGCATCCGCCGCCCTCGCCGCGATCAACCCCGGTCCGGACGACACCGTGCTGATCGGCGGCGCCGGAGGTGGGGTCGGAGTGTTCGCCGTCCAGCTCGCCCGGATCGCCGGAGCGCGCGTGATCGGGACGGGATCGCCGTCCTCGGCCGACTACCTGCGCGAAATCGGAGCCGAACCGGTCGTCTACGGCGACGGCCTGGCCAACCGGGTCCGTGCCCTCGCTCCCGACGGCGTCACCGCCGCCATGGACCTGCACGGAGAGGAGACCGTGCACGTCGCACGGGAACTCGGCGTCCCGGACAAGCGGATCTGTACCATCGCAGCACAGATCGACGGCGTGACGGCGGCCAACGGCGCGAACGCGGCTCCCGGCACCCTGGAAGAGATCGCGCGCCTGGTTGCGGCGGGTCGACTCCGCGTGCCTATCGAGGCGAGTTTCGCGATCGAGGAGATCCGCCGCGCGGTCGAGCTCCAGGCCGGCCGGCGCGTGAAGGGCAAGGTCGTCATCGACCTCTAAGGGCTCGTAAAGAATCAACACGGTGGTTTGGTCTCTGTCGTGAGGGCGATGCCGTGTGCGGTTGCGTAGACGTGGAGGCCGGTGAGGGTGGTCAGGTGTGCCGCCGCGGGGCCGGGGGTGTGCCCGTGCTGGTCCATGAGCTGTCTGATCTCGCCGATGGCCTCGCGGATGGTGTTCTTGCTGACCGTGAACAGGCGGGCGAGCACAGTGGGCGACAGGCCAAGGCGCTGGTGCAGCACGGTGGCCAGGACGCGGTCGGCCAGGTCGAGTTTGGCTTTGCGGCCGCCGCCCGGGGCTCGGCGTCGGATGCCGCCTTCGCGTCGGGTAGTGCGGTCCGGAGCGTGCAGCGCCTGCCAGGGCGAGGCCAGGGCTGTGGTCAGTGCGGTCAGTTCGGTGCTGGTCATACCGGTCAAGGCGGGGTGTGCCAGGGACTCGCGGTCGAGGCGGGCGGTTGGTTTGCCAGGGTCCGTCGGCTCGGTGGGCCGGGGATGCACGGTGTAGTTCCATTCCCCGTGGAAGGCATGGCCGGTCAGCGGCACCGCGTTCAGTTCAGCGTCGCTGACCCTTCGATGGCCGGGTCCGCCGGGACGGCGGCGGTCGCAAGACTCCCTTGCGCACCGTCGCCTCGCTCACCCCCGCGGCACGGGCGACGGCCCTCACCCCGCCGTGCCCCAACAGCCGGGCCTCGGCGGCCAGCGCCAGCCGCTGCTGTACTCGGCCGCCGTGAACATGCCCGCGACGGACTTCCGCCGCGACCTGCGTACCATCGGCGGGCTCGCCGTCCTGCTCGTCGTGGTCACGACGCTGGGCGCGGGCTGGCTCGCCCATCTGCTGGTGCCCGACCTGGGCTGGCCTACCGCGTTCGCGATCGGCGCGGTGATCAGCCCGACCGACGCGGTCGCGGCGACGTCCGTGGGCCGCAAACTTGGCCTTCCCGCACGGCTGTTGACCCTCCTGGAGGGCGAGGGCCTGGTCAATGACGCCTCGGCCCTGGTGCTGCCGCGTTCGGCGATCGCCGCGCTGGCCGCCTCGGTGTCGGTGTGGAGCGTGGCGGGAAGTTCCTGCTCTCCGTGGTGATCGCGGTGGCGATCGGCATGGTCGTCGGTGTGGTGAACGTCAAGGTCCGGGCCCTGCTCGACGACACCGTCCTGAACACGGCGATCTCGTTCGTGGTGCCCTTCGTGGCGTATGTGCCCACGGAGGAGCTCGACACGTCGGGGGTCCTCGCCGTGGTGGTGACGGGCCTGTGACCGGCCATCTCGCGCCCCGGCTGCTGCGCGCGCAGGACCGCCTCAGCGAGGAGATGAACTGGCGCACGCTCGCCTTCCTGCTGGGAAGCGCGATCTTCCTGCTGATGGGGCTGAGCCTGAAAACCCTGACCGACGAGGCCTACACGCACGCCAACGGCATCGGTGCCTGGCGGGCCTTCCTCTACGGGCTCGCCCTGACCGGATTCGTGATCGTGGTCCGCATGCTCTTCGTAGCCCCGCCAGTGGCGATGGTGCGGCGCGACGAACGGCGTGCCGCCGCGACCAAGCCGTTCATCGAGGGCTGGCAGGAACGCCTGGCGACCTTCGACCTCACCGAGCGGTTCGGCCCGTGCAAGAAGCAGCGGATCGAGCGCCGGGCCACCCGGGCCGGGGCCGACATCGCGTTCCGGCTCAACGAGACACTGGGCTGGCGCGGCGGTGTCGTGCTCGCCTGGTCCGGTACGCGCGGCGCGATCACCGTGGCCGCGGCACAGACTCTGCCCGAAGACACCCCGTACCGGCCGCAGTTGATCCTGATGGCATTCGTGGTGGCCGCGACGACCCTGCTGCTGCAGGGTCGTCGCGGCCGGCCGTGATCCGCACCGTGAAGGTCCCCGGCGACGACCCCGCACCGTATTCGCCTTGGTAGTAGGCGATGGGCTCGGCGGTGGCGGCCTGGCCGTCGACGGGGAGTTGCCACAGCCGCTGGCCGCCGAGGGCGCCGATCCACAGGGATCCTTCGGCGTAGGCGGAGCACGTTGACCTCGTCCCAGGTGCGGTGGCCGAGTTCGGAGGCGTAAGCAGTGTCGTCCGGCCCGAAGGTGATGCCCTGACAGTTGCGGTGCCCGCTGGAGTAGACCGGTGAGTCTTTAGGGTTGTCTCGCGGTACGGAGCCGTCGGTAGCGATGCGCGGGATCTTGCCGTTGAGGGAGTTGTCGTCCGCGCCGTTTTCGGGTTCGAAGGCGTCGCCGGTGCCGATCCACAGGTGGCCGTCGGGACCGATGACAAACCGGCCACCGTGGTGGCGGTCGGCAGTCTGGATGCCTTCGAGCAGAACCCGTTTGAGGGCGAGGGCGTCGTAGTCCGCGACGATCGTGAGCGCGACGACACGGTTCTCGCTTGCGCCGGAGACCGAGGCGTAGATCGTGCGATCGTCGGCGAAGTCGGGCGAGGCGACGATGCCGAGGAGTCCTCCCTCTGATGTGGCGCTCACATCAGGGACGGCCCCCACCGTGCGGGCGTCACCGCCGTCGGCAGGTACGCGCAGGATCTCACCGGTGATCCGTTCGGAGACCAGCGCCGAGCCGTCGGGCAAGAAGGTCAGCCCCACGGCTCCCGCTCCACCCACGTGACACACTATTCATGACTTCACCGTCAGTGTTTCGGCGAACCCGAGCCGCCGTACGAAGGCCTCGCGTGTCAGGTCGCTGAACGCCATGACGTGGTCGACGCCGGCCTCAGCCGCGTCCACCACCGAACGGAAGGGCTTGCTCCCGACCGGCAGGGCGAGGATGCGCTCGATCTCGTCCGCGACGCTCTGCGGATCGGCTGTCGTGCCCGGCGCGAAAAGCTGCTCGTGCGCCTCGTGCGTACGCTCGACCAGTGGGTCCAACTCGGCGTATTGCACCGCCACTCTCAGGTCGCTGGCGTGGCTGGCCCCAGGAAAGTGATGAGTCCCCTGGGTGATCGCGCCGGGCATCACGATCGACGTCTCGATGCCGAACTGCGACACCTCGTAGGAGGTGACCACAGCTAGTGCGTCGAAGGCGGCCTTGGAGGCCACGTAGGGGCCGAGGAACGGTGGAGTGGTCACCTGGATGGTGCTGCCGACGTACAGCAGCGTGCCGGAACGGCGGGAGCGCATGTGCGGCAGTGCAGCGCGGTTCACCCGGTGAGCGCCGATGGTGTTGACATCCAGCAGGTGGCTCACGTCGTTGTCGGTGAACGCCTCGACGTACCCGATGTACAGGTGTCCCGCGTTGTGCACGACGGCATCGAGACCGTCGGTCTCGTCGAGAACGTGCCCGACGGCGGCGTCTGCAGACGCCTGGGATGTCACGTCGAGCTCGACGACCCGCAGCTTCCAACCCCGGGAGCGTGCGAGAGCCTTGAGATCGGACACAGCGCCGGCGTCGCGGTTGCCGGGGTCCCGCATCGTCGCGTACACGGTGTGGCCGGCGACGGCCAGCGTTTTCGCAGTTCGGCGTCCGATACCGGTGGATGATCCTGTGATCAGTACGGTTGACATGCCTGTCCCCTCAGGCCATGGCGCCGTTGGTGTGGAGAACCTGGCCGTTGACCCAGCGGGCGGGGCCGGCGAGGAAGGACACTGTTTCGGCGATGTCGTCGGGTGTGCCCAGGCGCTGCATGGGGTTGGCGTTGGCGATCTGGTCGACGACTTCCTGGCTCTTGCCCTTGAAGAACAGAGGGCTGGCGGTGGGTCCGGGAGCGACGGCGTTGACGGTGATGTCCCGGCCCCGCAGTTCGCGGGCGAGGATGAGCGTGAGTGCCTCGACTGCGCCCTTGGAGGCCGCGTAGGCGCCGTAGGTGGGGATGTGTAGCCGGGTTACCGACGTGGAGAAATTGATGATCGATCCGCCTTTGCGGACACGCTGTGCGGCGAGCTGGTCGACGACGAAGGTGCCGCGCACGTTGGTGCGCTGGATGCGGTCGAAGGTTTCCAGATCCATCTGCGCGATGGGGGCGAGCGGCATGATGCCCGCCGTGTGGACGACGACGTCGACGCCGCCGAGTTCCCTGTCCGCGATGTCGAAGACCGCGGTCATGGCTGCTTCGTCCGCTACGTCGCCGCCCACGGCGACGGCCGGGACTCCGGCACGGGTCAGCGCGCTCGCGGTCTCCTCAGCTCGGTCCTCGGCGCCCGCGAAGTGGATCAGGACCGACAAGCCGTCGGCGGCCAGGCGCTCCACGCACGCCCTGCCGATGCTGCCGGATCCGCCGGTGACGACCGCAACGCGGCCAGTGTTGGTCACCATGGCCCAAACCTCCGTATGATGGATATGGACGAACTGTCCACTAGCCACGATACACAGAAATGTACAAGCAGTCCACAAAGGAGATTGCCCATGTCCCAGAACACTGCCGCCCGCCGGGGACGAGGCCGCAGGCCGGCCGCGGAAGTCCGCGCCGGCGTACTCGCGGCAACGGGACACATCCTGCTCACCGAGGGCCTGCGAGCCGTCACCTTCGACCGCGTCGCCACCGAAGCCGGATCAAGCAAGATGACCCTCTATAAATGGTGGCCCTCACCGGGCGCCCTCGCCGCCGAGGCATACTTCACCCAGAGCGACCGCACCCTGCAGTTTCCCGACACCGGCGACCTCCGCACCGACCTGATCACCCAGCTCAGTTCCTTCATCCGCTGGCTCACCGACGAAGGCGCAGCAAAACCCGTCTCCGAACTCGTCGGCGCCTCCCAGACGGACCCCGACCTCGCACACGCCTGGTCAAACAGCTATGCCCTGCCCCGCCGCGAACTCGCCCGCGTACGCCTGCGCACCGCCCAGGAGCAAGGCCAGCTACGCCAGGACGCCGACCTCGACATCATCGTCGACCAACTCTGGGGCGCCTGCTACCACCGACTCCTCGTACTCAAAGTCCCCTTCGACGACACCCTCGCCGAACGCCTCGTCGACCAAGCACTCCACGGCGCAACACCCCACACAACATGACCGCCTGCAGCAGGGGGGAGTGTCATGAATCAGGCTCTGCCGAGATTTTCGTAGATGTTGATCGCTCGCTGGGATGGATCAGTTGAGCAGGATGCGGTGGCGGAGGAGGCGGAAGCCGGCCCTGCCGTACATCTGACGCTTGATCAGTTACCCATCCGACTCATCGACCCGGGGGCCTCCCCCTGAGTAGCGCGAGTCGCCCGGCGGGATCGACACCGAGCCGGACGACCACGGCCTCGGACGCTCCCGAGGCGGCCTGACCGCGAAGATCCACCTCGCGACCGAGCAGGGGCAGAAGCCGCTGTCGCTGCTGATCACTGCCGGGCACCAGCACGACAGCCCGCAGTTCCAGCCTGTCCTCGAACGCATCCGCGTCCCCCGCGCCGGTCCCGGACGACCGCGCACCAAACCGGCCAGGGTGCGTGCCGACAAAGCCTACGGCTCTCGCGCGAACCGCTCCTACCTGCGCAGACGCAGGATCGGATGCACCATTCCGGAGAAGGCCGACCAGGTCCGCAACCGCAAGAAGCTCGGCTCCCGAGGCGGCCGGCCGCCGGCCTTCGGCAAGGAGGACTACAAGGAGCGCCACGCGGTGGAGCGCGGGATCAACCGGCTGAAAAGGCATCGCGCGGTGGCCACCAGGTACGACAAGTCGGCTGTGCGCTACGAGGCGACAGTGTTGGTCGCAGCCATCAACGAGTGTCTTTGACCAGCACTTCCGCAACAGGCCCTAGGCCTCGGGTGATCACGAACCGGACATCAAGCGACTACGCCGAAGCCCTGCGCACCCACCCTCAGGCCGGATTCACGGATGCGGCTTCCTGCGGTGCGAGACCCGACGACATGTTTCGCGGGTCGGCGGGGCGAGGAACGTAGACGGGGGCATCCGACTGGTAGAAGAGATCGACGTCGGCCTCCTCGCCGCCGACGATCAAGGTGTCCCACGCGCCGCCTTCCTGGAGCGTGCGCAGCGTGGCGGGATCCAACGCCGAGAGGTGGCTGCGCAGTTCCTCGTCGGTGGGCATGCCGGGGAGGCGCGGCGCGAGCCGCGCGCGTATCGCACTCATTCTCTCCAACAGGGCGTCGAGGTGCGCCTGCTGAGACTCGGAGCCGTCGGCGGGAGCCGATTCCATACTGCGGGCGATGATGTCCTTGATGGCGTGGGTGGCGCCCTGTTCGTCGGTGGTGACCATGGCGTTCCAGGCCCGGCTCTTGTGCCGGTACTGAAGCATGGACATCGCCGCCTCGTGCCGGATGAAGTCGGCGTCACGCAGCGGCTTTCCCTGCCACGCTCGGCTGAGGGAGCGAGCGAGCGAAGTGGCGGACGCGAGACCGCTGTTGAGGCCGCGGCCCGGCCAGAAGTGGATGGCGTTGGCCGCGTCGCCCAGCAGGAAGCCGTACGTGCCGGGGCTCGTCGGGCTCGGGCGGGTCAGCTGCGCCGTGAACCGTGGGCGCTGCACCATGTCCAGTCGGAACGACGTGACCGCGGTGAGAGCGTCCTCGGTCATGCCGTACAGCTTCAGGCCCTCCCTGATCCGCTTCCACAGGGGCGAGCTGCGCAGCAGGGCGGGCAGGAAGAGGGTTCCGTGCGAGGGGCAGCGGAACTCGTTGTCCTCCTCACGGCTCATGACACAGGGACGAGCGGCGATGCACTCCTCGAAGACCTGGCGGACCGGGTCGATGCCGACGACATTCTTGGCCTCCTCGCGGGTGAGGCGCATGTTCAAGAAGCCTTCGCCGCGAAGCGAGTTGAGAAGGAACCTGTTCTGCGACACGGTCAGCAGAACGCTCATCGGGTCGGACAGCGGGGACTTCACCCGTAGCCCCAGCACCACGTCCTGCAGATGGTCGCCTTCGAGGGAGTAGATCGAGGCGTCGGCCGCGCCGAAGCGGTCGCTGTAGTGCTCCCGCGTACGGGACCGTCCGCCCTCGCAGACCACCAGGACGTGTTCCTGTGAGAGCCGGCCCTGGTGCTCCGACGGGTCGAACCGTTGCGGCACGAGCCGGATCGCGGTGCTCTTGTTCGCCAGCTCCAGCAGGCGGTCCTCGATGTAGGCGATCCGGATGTTGCGGGGAGGCCGGCCCTCCACGGAGTCCGGTCCGACGGGCCACATCTCCGCGAAGTCACCTGAGTCGAACAGCGCCGACTGCATCTCCTCGGGCAGAGCGAGGTACTGCCGGCTCTGGATGGTCACGACCTGTTGACGACGGGTGTTTCCGTGGGTCTCGTCCTTCCAGACCACAGAGGAGCCGTTCTTGATCCACCGGCTTTCGTAGATCTTGATGGCGACCCGCCCGCGCAGCATGTTCTCCAGCATCAGCGCGAAGGCGAGGCCGACCGGACCCCCGCCCGTGATCGTGACGCGGAGCAGGCCGGGATCCGCGGATGCCTCGGCCCGGGGCATGTCGAGGAGGGAGAGGTCCATGACCGTCTCCATGGCGTCCTGCGACTCGAAGAGGAAGGTCTCCTCACCGATCCGGATGCGGTCGTTGGCACGCAGTACATGCCGTGTGACGCGCTGATCGTTGACGAAGGTGCCGTTGCGGCTGCGGTCGTACAGGACGAAGCCGGCGTCCTCCGCCGCGATTTCGGCGTGCAGACGGGAGGCACTGACACTGACGATCACGACATCGTTGTCGCTCTTGCGGCCGAACGTCAGAGGAGCGGCGCTCAGCACCACACTCTGACCAGTGAAGGGACCCGTTTGCCCCACGATGACCGATGGCACGGCTACTCCTAGCGGACGACACTCAACAGGGAAACAGAGGCCGCGTGAGGCGGCTGACTCGGCATGAGGACGAAGCTGTCACTCACGCGTGGGCGTACCCGGTCCGGTTCGACTCTTCCGAGACCCAACCGGCCGGAGGGCAGCGTGCCTGGACTCGGTCACGCGTTCACGAGCCGTCATTGACCATGCGATGCGCCTCCGGTCGTTCCCGCCTCGCACGTCAACGACAGAGGCAGCATGTTGGACTTGCCCTTCAGAGGGGCATTGAGCTCCACGCCGATTTCGCTCTCTAACGTTCCGGCCTTCGCCCACGTGGTCAGACTGACGCTGACCTGCTTGGTGAGGCTTCCGCCGTTCGGGAACGACAGCGTCCTCCACGCCTCATCGGTGACCGTGCCGTCCGTGGACACCCACCGGTAGGAGAACTGCGCCGGGAGCCGGTCCACCGTGAACGACGCCGTGAAGATGGGCGCCTCCCCGCTCGGGGGCGGGCACGGTCCCGAGTACGTTGTCTGCGAACCCGTCACCTGCATCTGCACCCCCTCGGAAGTGGAGGTGTCCTGCCCGCCAGCCCCTGTGCTGGGAGCGGCGGTTTCCTCGGCGTTCTGTGAGGCGTCCTTCGTATCCGGAGAGGCCGCACCGGCGCCTGCGGTGGCAGAGCTCTGCTGCTTTCCGTCGTCGTCCCCGGCGTTCACGACGGCATAGCCCGTCCCGGCCAGCGCCAGAGCGCACAGGGCCACGCCCGCCGCCACGAGGGCAGTGCTGCGCCGGTTGCGGCGTGAGGGAGCCGGGGGGAGGGGGGACGTGGGCGTTCCCACAGCGGTGGAATCCTGCGGCGAGGGATACGCGGGCGTCGGCTGCGCCGAGAGTTGCGTGACGGTTGGCTGCGCTGTGGGCTGTGTGGCGGTCGGCTCTGCCGGGGGATGAGCGACGGTTGGCTGCGCCGGGGGATGAGCGACAGTTGGCTGCGCCGCGGAACTCGTGGCGGTGAGCTGCGCCGAGGGATGCGTGGCCGCAGGCTGGGTCTCCGCCTGGGCGGGGGGTTCCTGTGTGGTGTGCTGAGCCTCCGCCTGGGCGGGGGGTTCCTGTGTGGTGTGCTGAGTCTCCGCCTGGGCCGGAGACACCTGCGTCGTGAACTCGGTCTCGGGCTCTGCCACGACGGCCGGTGAGTGGGGAGCCTGCCGCACGGTTCCCGTGTCGGGCGTGCCGCTCTCACTGACCAACCCCAGTTCCCGCGCCGCCGGTTCGGCGCCGAGGCGTTCGTCCGGATCCTTGAGCAGCAGTCCTTCGATGACCGGGGTGAGGGCGCCGGCCCGGCGAGGTGGCGGTAACTCCGCGTCCACGATGGCCCGCAGGGTACTGAGAGCTGTGTTCTGGCGGAAGGGCGAGATCCCCTCGACCGCCGCGTACAGCAGCACGCCGAGCGACCACAGGTCCGACGCGAGCCTGGGCTGCTTGCCCAACGCACGCTCCGGGGACAGGAATTCGGGCGACCCGACGACTTCACCGGTCATGGTGAGCGCTGTGCTGCCCTCGACCACGGCGATACCGAAATCGGTGAGTACCACCCGGCCGTCCTTGGCTATCAGCACGTTGGCCGGCTTGACGTCGCGGTGCAGCACGCCGGCCTCGTGGGCGGCGCGGAGCGCGGCGAGCACCTCACCACCGATGGACGCGGCGCGCCGCGGGGTGAGCGGGCCCTCGGCCTTGAGCAGGCCAGCCAGCGACTGACCTCGTACCAGTTCCATGACGATCCACGGGCGGCCCTCTTCCATGGCCACGTCGTAGACGGTCACCACGTTCCGGTGCGACACCCGGGCCGCAGCCCACGCCTCACGCTCCAGCCGCGTGTACATCCGCTCGATGGCGGCCGTGGCCAGCCCGGCAGGCGCCCGGACCTCCTTGATGGCGACCTCGCGGTGTAACACCTTGTCGTGGGCGCGCCACACGGTGCCCATTCCGCCCTCACCGAGGGGCGACGCCAGAGTGTAGCGGTCGGCGATCACACGCGTGCGGCCCAACTCTTCGGACACGGTGTCCTCACTGGTCATCGGGGCGATTCTTCCTCTCGTCATGCAAGCGGCTCGTCGGAGCGCGGATGTCGCCCTTGGACTATCGATTCCTGTGCACGACCGCCGTCGGCGGAACCGCTGTTCATCCGCCGGATCGCAACACTGTGTCTCTGCCCCAAGGGGGTGTGCGGGAGGCCGAGCACGCACGGGTCTGTCCGGGGAGCAGGGCACGGACGAGTGAGCCCACGGCGGACGGATCCGACGCGCACCCATGGGCACATCCCGTGGTGATCGTACTGCCGTACGAGGGCGGCGGGTGCCGAGGTGCCGCACTGTGCTTCGCGCCGCGCCGGCATACCTGTCGTCTCCGTGCACCAACTGCGCCACCGCGCCGTCTGCCAGGTGCTGGCTGACGGCGGAACTCTCGGCGAGGTCGCCCAACTGCTGGGTCACCACGGCGCAGACACCATGGCGATCTATGCGGACCCTCGACATGGCGGCGCCGGCACCGGTGGTGCGCCCCTGGCCGACTGCGGGCGAGCGGTGAACGGGATCCGGGACGGCACCGAACGCTATCTGACGATCCGCCGGAGCCTGGGCTGCAAACTCAAGGTCGAGGGCCGGATGCTCGGCCAGTCCGTCGGCTTCCTGGAAGAGCGCGGGGACTCGCGCCTGACGGTCCAGGCCGCACTGGAGTGGTCCGTGCTGCCGCACAGCGCCGATCCGGCCTGGTGGGCGGCCAGACTGACGGTGATCCGCGAGTTCGCCCGCTTCCTGGCGGCCTTCGATGAGCTCACCGAGATCCCGCCGCCGGGCCTGCTGCTTCGCAGCACAGGGCGAACAACACCGCCGTATCCGTATTCGCAGGCGGAGATCACCGCGCTGATCCAGGCGGCCCGGCATCTGGCCCACCCTCTTCGCGCGGCGACACCAACTTGGCGAGGCGCCCCCTAGGGCACAAGCGGCAATTCGCCCCCGCTAAACACCCTCTCGGTTCAGGGCTTTGGCCGTGCCAAGCACTTGAGTTGAGCGCGGCAGCCGACTGGCGCCCCCGAACCCCACCCCCTTGTGGACCACCTGTACATTTCCATGTATCGTAATAAGTAGACGAGGCGTCCATATCGTGCGGAGGTTCAAGCCATGGTGACACCTTAGAGCGGGCGTCGCGGGCCCGGCGCAGGCATCATCGGCGTATCCCGCGTCACCTGTGGATAGATGTCGGGGCCCCAGCTGCTCTCGCAGAGTCCTAGCAGCGCCTGCCTCAGTCTTCTCGCCGATCGTGAAAGGCAGACATGGCCCGACGGTTCCTTCCTGTCATAGCCGCCTGCGCGGCCGCCCTCCTCGCCGTCGGCTGTAGCAGCCGTGCCCCGCAGCCCTCTGCGGCAGCCCCCACGGTCACGGTCACCCAGACCGTCACGGCCACCCTCACATCGACATCCAGGCCTGTATCCGGCCACACTTCGGCCATCTCCGCGTCGGCCGCCTCCTAGGCGCCCACGCCAGCCCCGGCCCGCACCCCGCTCAGGACGCGGGCATCGCCCCATACGGGACCCGCACCCTGTACTGGCAGGTGTGCGCGCCCGAGCTGGCCTCCAAGCAGAACCCAGTTCCGACGGACGGCACCGACTCATTCATGTCCGAGATCGGCGCCCAGCCTCGCGCTACCGCCTGGGACTGGGACCAGAACTGGAACCCAGGACGTGGGGCAGGTCAAGATGTCACCCGATCGTGCAGCAGACCCTCAAACGCTCCGTGGGAGTCAGTCAACTTCTAGCCCCTCGTGTGACGGTGAGCCCTGCCCCAGGCAGCTCAGGGCAAAGGGCGGATCAGCGTCGGCGGGACACGTTACCGGCCACTACTCGATCAGCATGAAACAGCAAGCGCCCCGCCAGGCCGAAGCCTGACGGGGCGCTTGTACGAGACTCTGGTGTGACCGCCGGTAGCAGCGAGTCAGCGACCAGATCCTCTGGTATCCGAGCCGATCAGCTCAAGAACCGACAAGTTGGCGAAGCACGTACTGCAGGATGCCGCCGTTGCGGTAGTAGTCCGCCTCGCCGGGGGTGTCGATGCGCAGCTTGGCGTCGAACTCGACGTCGCCGGCCTTGACCTTCACCGTCTCCGGGATGCCGCCCTCGTTGAGCGCGGTGACGCCGGTGATGTCGAAGGTCTCCTCGCCGGTCAGGCCCAGCGACTGCGCCGAGGCGCCCTCGGGGAACTGGAGCGGCAGGACGCCCATGCCGATGAGGTTCGAGCGGTGGATGCGCTCGTACGACTCGGCGATGACGGCCTTGACGCCGAGCAGCGCGGTGCCCTTGGCTGCCCAGTCGCGGGACGAGCCGGAGCCGTACTCCTTGCCCGCCAGGATGACCAGCGGGGTGCCCGCCGCCTGGTAGTTCTGCGAGGCGTCGTAGATGAACGAGACCGGGCCGTCCGCCTGCGTGAAGTCGCGGGTGAAGCCGCCCTCGGTGCCGGGCGCGATCTGGTTGCGCAGCCGGATGTTGGCGAAGGTGCCGCGGATCATGACCTCGTGGTTGCCTCGGCGGGAGCCGTAGGAGTTGAAGTCGCGACGCTCGACACCGTACTCGGTGAGGTACTGCCCGGCCGGGGTGTCGGCCTTGATCGCACCGGCCGGGGAGATGTGGTCGGTGGTGACCGAGTCGCCCAGCTTGGCCAGGACGCGGGCGCCGGTGACGTTCTCGACCGGGCGCGTCTCCATGGTCATGCCCTCGAAGTACGGGGGCTTGCGCACGTAGGTGGACTGGGCGTCCCACTCGAACGTGTTGCCGGTCGGGATCGACAGCGCCTGCCACTGGGCGTCACCGGCGAAGACGTCCTGGTAGGACTTGTTGAACATGTCCTCGCCGATGGCGTTGGCCACGACGTCGTTGACCTCGGCCTCGGTCGGCCAGATGTCCTCGAGGAAGACCGGCTTGCCGTCCTGGTCGGTGCCCAGCGCGTCCGTGGTGATGTTCACCTTCATCGAACCGGCGATGGCGTACGCGACGACCAGCGGCGGGGATGCCAGGTAGTTCATCTTGACGTCGGGGTTGATCCGGCCCTCGAAGTTCCGGTTGCCGGAGAGGACGGAGGTGACGGCGAGGTCGGCCTCGTTGACGGCCTTGGAGACCTCGTCCGGCAGCGGGCCGGAGTTGCCGATGCAGGTGGTGCAGCCGTAGCCGACGAGGTTGAAGCCGACCTTGTCGAGGTAGGGGGTCAGGCCCGCCTTGTCGAAGTAGTCGGTGACGACCTTCGAGCCCGGGGCCAGGGTGGTCTTGACCCACGGCTTGCGGGTCAGGCCCTTCTCGACCGCCTTCTTGGCCACCAGCGCGGCGGCGACCATGACGTACGGGTTCGAGGTGTTGGTGCAGGAGGTGATCGCGGCGACGGTGACGGCGCCGTGGTCGATCTCGTACGTCGACCCGTCGGGGGCGGTGACCAGGGTCGGCTTCGTCGGCACGCCGTTGGAGACGGCCGGGGCGTCGGAGGCCGGGAAGGACTCCTTGCCCGCCTCGTCCTCCTCCGCGTCGGGGACGTAGTTACGGACGTCCTGCGCGAACTGCTGCGCCGCCTCGGCGAGCACGATGCGGTCCTGCGGGCGCTTCGGACCGGCGATCGACGGGACGACCGTGGAGAGGTCGAGCTCCAGCTTCTCGGAGAAGTCAGGCTCGGCGGCCGGGTCGAGCCAGAGGCCCTGCGCCTTGGCGTACGCCTCGACGAGCGCGAGCTGCTGCTCGCTGCGGCCGGTGAGCTTCAGGTACTTGATCGTCTCGTCGTCGATCGGGAAGATCGCGGCGGTGGAGCCGAACTCCGGCGACATGTTGCCGATGGTGGCGCGGTTGGCGAGGCTCGTGGCCGCCACACCCTCGCCGTAGAACTCGACGAACTTACCGACGACACCGTGCTTGCGCAGCATCTCGGTGATGGTCAGCACGAGGTCGGTGGCGGTGGTGCCGGGCTTCAGCTCGCCGGTCAGCTTGAAGCCGACGACGCGCGGGATGAGCATCGAGACCGGCTGGCCGAGCATCGCGGCCTCGGCCTCGATGCCGCCGACGCCCCAGCCGAGCACGCCGAGGCCGTTGACCATGGTGGTGTGCGAGTCGGTGCCGACGAGGGTGTCCGGGTAGGCCTGACCGTTACGGATCATGACCGTGCGGGCCAGGTGCTCGATGTTCACCTGGTGGACGATGCCGGTGCCGGGCGGGACGACCTTGAACTCGTCGAACGCGGTCTGGCCCCAGCGCAGGAACTGGTAGCGCTCCTTGTTGCGCCCGTACTCCAGCTCCACGTTCTGGCCGAAGGCGTCCTTGGTGCCGAACTTGTCGGCGATCACGGAGTGGTCGATGACCAGCTCGGCGGGGGCCAGCGGGTTGATCTTCGCCGGGTCGCCGCCCAGCTCCTTGACGGCCTCGCGCATCGTGGCGAGGTCGACGACGCAAGGCACACCGGTGAAGTCCTGCATGATCACGCGGGCCGGCGTGAACTGGATCTCCTGGCTGGGCTGGGCCTGCGAGTCCCAGCCGCCGAGCGCTCGGATGTGGTCGGCGGTGATGTTCGCGCCGTCCTCCGTGCGGAGCAGGTTCTCCAGCAGGATCTTGAGGCTGTAGGGGAGGCGGGCGGCCCCCTCCACCTTGTCCAGCCTGAAGATCTCGTACGACTCGTCGCCCACCTGCAGGGTGCTGCGGGCATCGAAGCTGTTCGCCGACACGACAGTCTCCTTCATGCATGAATTACGCGCGTACCACCGCAATGCTGCCGCGACATGCCTGCGCCGATCCGCCAAGGTAGGGCTAAGTTAGGTAACCCTTACCGGTGCGGCGCGACGGAGTGCGCCCGTCGACAGATATCTCGATGTCGAGATAACTCTAATACATGGCCCTCGCGGTGGTCAGCTCAGCCCTGCCACCCGGGGAGCGTCATGCCGTGAAGACTCCTGAACGCCCCTGCCGAGCCGCGATACTTGCCCCCATGCATCCGCATCTGCTCCGTACCTTCGTCTCCGTGGCCCACTGCGGCTCCTTCTCCGACGCCGCCCACCGGCTCGGTTCCACGCAGTCGGCCGTCGAGCAGCAGATCGCGACCCTCGAAGCCGATCTGCGCACCCCGCTGCTGACCCGGCGGCCGGTGACGCTCACCACAGCCGGGGCGCGGCTGCTGGAGCACGCGGGTCCGCTGCTGCGGCGGCTGGACGCGGCCCGGGCGGATGTGGAGCGGCTGACCGGGCCCGCCGCCGCACGGCTGGTCCTCGGCGCCTCGCCGCTGGCCATGACGCCCGACGTCGCGACGGCCCTGGACGAGACGCGCCGCTCCTGCCCCGATGCGGGCGCCGCCGTACGCGTCCTCGGCCGCCGGGAGATCCCGGCGGCCGTCGCGACCGGCGCGCTGGACCTGGGACTGCTGGACGGCGCGGCCGCCCCCGGCGACCCGCTGCCGCTGCCCGGCGCCGGGCAGCATGGTGAACGACCCGGCGCCGGGCCGCTCACCACGGTCGCGGTCGCGGAAACGCCGCTGGTCGTGGCCCTGCCGCTCGGCCACCCGCTGGCCCGCCGGCTCGGCCTGCGGCTGGCCGACCTCGCCGACGCCCCCTGGCTGGACGCCCCGGACGCCGCGATGCCGCTCGACTCGCTGCGCACCGCGAGCGGCACCGGCGGCTTCCGCGCCTCGCTGACGTACGAGGGCACCGACGTCCGCGCCCTCCTCGCCCTGGCCGCGGCCGGCCACGGTCTGGCCCTGCTCCCCCACACCGCCGCCGAGGCCGCCCCCGGCATCGCCCCGATCCCCCTCACCGCCCCCCGCCTGATCCACCGCACCGAACTCCTCCACGGCCCCGCCGTGGACGGCCCGGCCCGCACCCTGGCGGCGGTACTGACGGGAGACGGTCACCGGTACGGGTAGGACACCGCCGCACATCCTTGACGCGCCCGCCGCCACCGGCTCAGCCGCCCGCCAGCCGGGTGCGGACCAGGGACAGGACCTCCTCGTCCGAGAGGCCCAGCGCGCGGGCCTCGTCCACCAGGTTCTGGACGCCCGCCAGGAGCCGGGCGCGGGCGGGGGGTTGTTCGCCGGTGACCACGGCGCCGCGGCCGCGGCGCAGGTCGATCAGGTCCTCCTCGCGGAGGCGCTGGTAGCCGCGGAGCACCGTGTGGACGTTGACTCCGAGGGAGTCGGCAAGGGTGCGGGCCGCGGGGAGGCGTTCGCCGGGGCGGAGGGTGCCGTCGGCGATCGCCCCGCGGACGGTGGCGGCGATCTGGTCCCCCAGCGGGACCGGGGAACCGAGGTCGACACGGAAGAGCATGGTCAGCCTCGCGCTCCGGTCGCGGTCCGGTCGCGCTCGACCAGGGTGTTGAGCAGGGCGGCCGCGGTGGCGGCGTCGTCCACCGTCACCACGAACTCCTTGCCGGTGACCAGCCGCAGGAAGAGCGCGTCGCCCGACCGCAGCACCAGGGCGCTGCGCCCCGGCTGGATGCGGTAGCCCCAGCCGCCGAGGCTGAGGGCGCGGGCCTCGCGGCTCGTGGCCTCCTTGATCCGGCCCAGCGATATCCGCAGCCGCGGGCGCGGGGCGAACCACGGCGCGACGGAGAGGCCGCGGCGGTCGACGGTGACCCGGCAGCGGGACAGCGCGGCCGAGATCAGCCCGATGACGATCAGGGCCGTTTCCGCCCCCGTGTCCGCGGCCACGGCGAGCACCACACCCAGCAGGGTGGTGCCCACCCCCAGGACGGCCAGCACCGGCGATCCGACGGTGTGCGTCCAGACGGCGGCCTCGCCCTTGGCGAGCGGGAGCCGGGGCCCGGCCTCCTCGCCGGGCTCGTCGGCGGGGGCGTCGCCCCGGCCCGCCAGCAGCCATCCCACCCACCCGACGGCACCGGCGGCGGCGAAGGACAGCGCCAGGTGCCACAGAGGGAGGGTCACGTCGGCGGCACGGGCGGCACTGGCGTTGACCCACAGCGTCACGATGTGGAGGTAGCCGAGCAGCACGGCCGTCCCGTACGCCATGGCGACCAGCATCCGCTGCGCGCCGGGCGCACTGAGCGAGCGGTAGGCGAGCGCCGCCGCGATGAGGCCGGAAAGCAGCAGAAGAGTGGTGGCCACCGGGAGGAAGGCACCCAGACCGGTGAATCCGTCGGCCTGCCCGCCGGGGCCGAAATGCGTGGCGATCCGATCCGGCAGCCGGTCGCGCAGCGCGGCGTAGACGGCCAGCACAGCGGCCCAGGCCAGCACAGAGGGCAGAGCGACGACGGCCGCACGCCGCCAGGCTCGGGTCACGAGAACCTCTATTGTTCGCGTCCAAATAGAATAATTCCCGACTGGACAGCCCTCACACCTCCACTCGCCCGGTTCGCATGCGCATCTCATATCTGAGATAGCCTCTTCCGTATGACTGACGACTACCTCTCCCGCATCGGCAAGCTCATCCGTGACGCCCGACAGCACCGTGGCTGGACCCAGTCACAGCTAGCGGAGGCGCTCGGCACCAGCCAGAGCGCGGTCAACCGCATTGAGCGCGGGAATCAAAACATCAGCCTTGAGATGATCGCCCGTATCGGTGAGGCGCTGGACAGCGAAATCGTCTCCCTCGGCTACGCGGGCCCGATGCATCTGCGCGTGGTCGGCGGCCGCCGGCTCTCCGGCGCCATCGATGTGAAGACGAGCAAGAACGCGTGCGTGGCGCTGCTGTGCGCCACCCTCCTCAACGCGGGCCGCACCACGCTGCGGAGGGTCGCCAGGATCGAGGAGGTCTACCGCATCCTCGAGGTGCTGGGCAGCGTCGGCGTCCGCACCCGCTGGATCAACGACGGCAACGACCTGGAGATCGTGCCGCCCGCCGAGCTGGACCTCGGCTCCATGGACACCGAGGCCGCGCGCCGCACCCGCAGCGTCATCATGTTCCTCGGCCCCCTCCTCCACCGGATGGACCGTTTCCGCATCCCCTACGCGGGCGGCTGCGACCTCGGCACCCGCACCGTGCAGCCGCATATGACCGCGCTGCGCCCCTTCGGCCTCGAAGTGACCGCCACCGACGGCATGTACCACGCCCGGGTCGACCGCTCCGTCTCCCCCGGCCGCGCCATCGTGCTGACCGAACGCGGCGACACGGTCACCGAGAACGCCCTGCTCGCGGCCGCCCGCCACGACGGCGTCACGGTGATCCGCAACGCCTCCTCCAACTACATGGTTCAGGACCTGTGCTTCTTCCTGGAGGAGTTGGGCGTCAAGGTCGAGGGCGTGGGCACCACGACGCTGACCGTCCACGGCGTCACCCACATCGACCGCGACGTCGACTACGCGCCCTCCGAGGACCCGGTGGAGGCGATGAGCCTGCTCGCCGCCGCCGTCGTCACCGAGTCGGAGCTGACGATCCGCCGGGTGCCGGTCGAGTTCCTGGAGATCGAGCTGGCCGTCCTTGAGGAGATGGGACTCGACCACGAGCGCAGCCCGGAGTACGCGGCGGACAACGGCCGTACCCGGCTGATCGACCTCACGGTCCGGCCGTCGAAGCTCCAGGCGCCCATCGACAAGATCCACCCGATGCCGTTCCCCGGCGTCAACATCGACAACGTGCCGTTCTTCGCCGCCATCGCGGCCGCCGCCCAGGGCTCGACGCTGATCCACGACTGGGTCTACGACAACCGCGCCATCTATCTGACGGAGCTGAACCGCCTGGGCGCCCACGTCAAACTCCTCGACCCGCACCGCGTCCTGGTCGAGGGCCCCACCCGCTGGCGCTCCGCCGAGATGATGTGCCCGCCCGCCCTCCGCCCCGCCGTGGTCGTCCTGCTGGCCATGATGGCCGCCCCCGGCACCTCCGTCCTGCGCAACGTGTACGTGATCAACCGGGGTTACGAGGACCTCGCCGAGCGGCTGAACTCGATCGGCGCGCAGATCGAGACCTTCCGCGACATCTGAGGAGCGGATGCCGCCGCACCCCGTCCGACCCGCGAGGCAGCGGGTCATGAGGGGGTGCGACGGCAGCTCAGGGTTCGATGACGAGGTGTTCGATGAGGTCGTCGCGGAGCGTGAACTGATAGCGCAGATCGATGGTGCCGCCGGGGAAGTTGCCTTCGAGGTGGTGTGTGGCGATGTAGTGGGCCGTGTCGGTCTGCTGGGTGCCGGTGAGCTGGGTGGTGTAGGTGAATTCGGTGGCGGATCTACCCAGCCACCGTTCGATCGCGGCGGTGCCCTGGTAGGTGTTGCCGTTGTCGATCACTGTGGCGTCGTCGGTGAACGCCGTGACCGCGGTGGCCGTCTCGTGGGCGCGGTGCGCGGTGAGGTAGCGGGTGATCACCTCGGGCAGGGCGTCCGGGGTGATGGTCCGGGGCTGGTTGTCGTCCATGACGCTCCTGGTGGTGGTGGCGGGTTCAGACGGTGGGCGTGGTGCCGCCGTCGATGACGTGTTCGGCTCCGACGATGGCCGAGGCGCGGTCGGAGACGAGGAAGGCGACGAGTTCGGCGACTTCCTCGGGCTGGTTGGGGCGGCCGAGCGGGATGCCTCCCAGGGAGTCCATGAGCCGGCCCAGCGCCGCTTCCTGGGTGATGCCGGCTTCGCGGGCGATCCGGGAGACGAGGTCGTCGGCGGCCGAGGTCTGGATGAAGCCGGGTGAGACGGTGTTGACGCGAACGCCGTGGGGGGCGACCTCGTTGGCCAGTCCCTTGCTGTACGTCGTCAGGGCGGCTTTGGCGGCGGCGTAGGCCAGGGTTCCGTTCCACAGCGGCATGCGGCGCTGGATCGAGGTGACGTGGACGATCGCGCCCCCGCCCTTGGCGATCATGGACGGGAGGAGGGCGCGGTCCAGGCGGACGGCGGCCAGCAGATTCGCGTTCAGCTCCCTGGCCCAGTCGTCCTCGCCCAGCGCCGCGAACCCTCCGGCCGGCGCCTCGGAACCGCCGAGGGTGTTGACCAGGATGTCGACGCCTCCCGCGCGGGCGTCCACCTCGGCGGCCACGCGGGCGGCGCCTTCGACCAAGGACAGGTCGGCGGCGATGAAGGTCTCCTCCTCGACGTCGTCGGGGCGGCTGCGGGCTGTGACGAGCACGGTCGCACCGGCCTGGGCCAGGCGTCGGGCGATGGCGGCTCCGGTGCCCTTGGTGCCGCCGGTGACCAGAGCGCGCCGCCCTGCAAGGGATTCGCTGACGGATGCGGTCACGGTGTGTTCCGTTTCCGGGCGCGGGCACACAAGGCGCCGCCCCCATCTCAACTGCTAAAATAGAAGCTACTAACTTCGACTTTAGCAGTAACTGAGGGGATGGTCGCCGTGGCAAGCCGGATCAGGCTGGAGGACCGGGAGTGCCCGCTGTCCACGACGGTGCAACACGTCGGCGAGTGGTGGACACTGCTGATCCTCCACGACGCCTTCGACGGCTACACCCGCTTCGACCAGTTCCAGGAGAGCCTGGGCATCTCCTCCAGCATGCTCACCACCCGGCTCAAGACCCTGGTCGCGGACGGCCTGCTGGAGCGCCGGCCCTACCAGACCAGCCCCGTCCGGCACGAGTACGTCCTGACCGAACTCGGGCACTCCCTGCGCCCGGTGATCGTCGCCCTGGCCGCCTGGGGCAACTCCCGCCTCACCCAGACAGAGCGCAGCATGATCCTCGTCGACGCGCACAGCGGCGAGGAAGTCGAACCCGTCGTCGTCGACGCCAAAACCGGCCGCCGACTCGACGACAGCGCCGCCTACGTCTTCACCGCAGGCCCCGCAGCCAGCGACACGATGCGCATCCGCTACGCGACACGGCCGGCCATCCCCGCGGAAGAGGCGTAGGGCTACCCGGAAGAACCTCGTACGAGCCCGGTCACTGGGTGGTGATGGACTTCAGTATGTTCAGCCGGGAGGCGCGGCGGGCCGGCCAGAGTGCGGCGAGCACTCCGACTGCGAGGGTGATCAGGAAGAACAGCCCGAGCCGGCCCCAGGGCAGTGCCATTTCGTAGGCCGGCAGCGCCTGTTCCGCCAACCCGCTGCCCATCCAGGCGACGAAGACGCCCACGCCGATACCGAAGACCGCGCCGATCAGCGAGATCACCACGGACTCCAGCCGGACCATCTGCCGGATGCCGGAGCGGGACAGGCCGATGGCGCGCAGCATTCCGATCTCGCGGGTGCGCTCGAATACCGACATGGCCAGGGTGTTGATGACAGCGAGGACCGCGATGACCATGGCCATGCCCAGCAGCCCGTACGTCATGTTGAGCACGGTGTCGGCTTGGCCGGCCTTCTCGCGGCGCAGATCGTCTTTGTCCTGGACCTTGAGCAGCGGGCTGTTGCCGAGTGCGTCGCGGATTTCCCTTTCGAGCCCGTCCGCCTTGCCGCTCGCGGCCTTCACCAGGATCTTGCTGTCCGTGACGGGCTTGAGGAGGTACGGGTCGACCAGGGCGGTGTCGGCGAGCATGTCACCGGCGATGTGGTTGTCCTGGTATATGGCAGCGACCTTCAGCTTCCGTAGGGAGCTCTTGTCCAGGAAGAAGTCGGCCTTGACGGTGTCGCCGGTCTTCCAGCCCTTGGCCTTGGCCTTGGACTGCGACACCGCGACGTCTTCGCCGTGCACCGAGCCGGACGAACCGCTGACGAAGTGGAGGCCGGTGACCTTCTGGAGCTGGCCGAAGTCCGTGGCGGTCATCTGGCCGTACTCGCCGTCGTTCCCGTAGTCGGCGGACCGGATGCCGGCGGCGCCCACCACGCCCGGGAGCTGGGCGACCTGCCGGGACATCTTGGGATCGAGGCCCTCGAAGAGGCGGGTGGTGATCTGGTAGTCGCCCTTGAAGTCCTTGGCGACGGCCTTGTCCAGGGTCTGCTGTACCGATGTGCCGATCACCGTCATGCCGGTGATCAGGACGAGACCGATCACGAGTGCTGAGGCGGTGGCGGCCGTGCGGCGGGGGTTGCGCACCGCGTTCTGCTCCGCCAGCTTGCCCGTGATGCCGAACAGGCGGCTGGAGACATTCCCGGCCAGGGCGATCACGGGGCGGGACAGCAGCGGGGCCAGGATGACCGTACCGGCCATGGTCAGCACCGCCCCGGTCATGGCGGGAGTCAGGCCGGTGAGGTCTCGCAGAGTGGACGCGTACAGCATGATCGCTACGCCGATGGCGGTGACGGCCGCGCCGATGGAGTTGCGCAGCACCAGGCTGCGCGGGGCGGGCGGCTCCTCGGCGGTGCTCAGCGCCTCGACGGGGGCGATCTTGGCGGCCTTGCGAGCCGGCAGCCAGGCGGCCAGGACGGTCACCAGCACACCGACGGCGAGCGAGGAGAGCACCGGTGCGGCGCCGATGACCGGCGGGCCGTCGGGCAGGCCGGAACCGGAGGCGTTCAGCAGGGGGCGCAGGCCGAGGGCGATACCGAGGCCGAGGGCGAAGCCGATGGCGGAGGAGACCAGGCCCAGCAGCCCCGCCTCAGCCAGTACCGAGCGCACCACTTGGCGGCGGGAGGCGCCGATAGCGCGCAGCAGCGCGATCTCACGGCTGCGCTGGGCGATGAGCATCGTAAAGGTGTTGACGATGATGAACACACCGATGAACAGTGCGATCCCGGCGAAGGACAGCAGGGTCTTGGGCATCGCGTCGCTTTCGGCGGCGATCATCTTGGCTTCGGCGGCGGCCAGTTCGGCGCCGCTGGTGGCCTTGGCACGGTCCTTGGGCAGGGCCTGCCGCACCTTCGCGGTCAGCGCACGGTCGTCGGTGCCGGGCGTGGCCGCCAGCACCAACTCGCCGTACTGACCGGGGCCCGTGAAGAGTTTCTGGGCGGTGGCGGTGTCGAACAGTGCGAGGCCGGCGCCTGCCGTCACCTTCGGATCGTCGGTGCCGACGAGACCGACCAGCTTCTTGTGCAGGGTCGGGCCGTCGATGGCGAAGCGGACCGTGTCGCCGATCTTGTAGCCGCCGGACGCCGCGGTCTTGGCGTCCAGCGCGATCTCGGCGGCGGCGGCCGGAGCGCGGCCTTCCTTCAGCGGGTACGTGCCGTCCTTGCCATCCTTGCCGGGGACGTAGTTGGTGCCCTTGTTGCCCCGCTCGTCGCCCAGCAGCTGGTCGTCCTTGCCCACGAGGAAGACAGCTCCGTCGGCGGTGGAGCGTACGGAGGCCACACCGGGCAGTGCGCGGAGTTTTCGGGCCAACTGGTCGTTGAGCACGGAGGTGGGTTCACCGTCCGCGGGCTCCTCCTCGGAGCGGGCGGCGGCGTCGGATGGCGGCCTGCTGTTGGTTACGGAGACGGCCACGTCCTTCAGGCTCGTGGTCATGGCGTTCTGGTACGCGGTGCTGACGGTGTCGCTGAAGATGAGCGTGCCGGAGACGAACGCGGTGCCGAGGACGACTGCGAGCGCGGTCATCATCAAACGGGCTTTGTGTGCGAAGAGGTTGCGCAGGGCGGTACGGAGCATGGTGGTGTCAGTCCTGGGGCTGGGAGGTCCGGGGCTCGGTCGTCAGCTCGTTTGACCCTTGGAGTCGAACAGGCGCATCCGGCCCAGGACTGCGTCGCCCATGTCGATGACCCGGGTCAGCCACTGCCGGTCGGGGTTACGGCCGGCGATGTCCATGGGCAGGGTGATGGCCGTGGTGGCGCGGAGGGTGGTGGGGAAGGCAGCCGCTGTACCGGTGTGGGTACGGGCCGAAGCTTCCTGGTCCGGCATCGCGTGCATCGTGGGCTCCTGGTATCGCATTCACGGCGTATGCGGATGGGTGATACCAGCAGTGAAGAGCGGGCCACGTTGCCTCAGCGTCTCAAGTTCTCGATACGTTCCCGATATACGCTTTCACGTTCAATGGAGCTGCGCGGCGGACACCGCCGCAGACGCAGAGGGATCGACGCGGGGCGATTAGCAGGAGAGGCCGTATGCGGGTGCTGGTTGTCGAGGACGAGCTCTACCTCGCCGAGGCGGTGCAGGCAGGGCTACGGCTCGAAGCCATCGCCTCCGACATCGTCGGGGACGGCGACTCGGCCCTGGAGCGGCTGAGCGTCAACGAATACGACGTGGTCGTACTCGACCGGGACATCCCCGGCACCCACGGTGACGACGTATGCCGCATCATCGTTGAACGGCAGCTGGGATGCCGGGTGCTCATGCTCACCGCCGCAAGTCACCTCCAGGAGAAGGTCACCGGATTCGAGGTCGGTGCCGACGACTACCTGACCAAGCCGTTCGACTTGCTGGAACTCGTGGTACGACTGCGCTCACTCGCCCGTCGCCCGCGTCAGAGCACGCCCCCCGTTCTCGAATACGCGGGAATCCGGCTCGACCCATTCCGACGGGAAGTTTTCCGCTCCGGCCGCTACATATCACTCACCAGGAAACAATTCGCCATCCTGGAAATTCTGATGACCGCACGAGGCGGCGTCGTCAGCGCCGAAACTCTGCTGGAACGGGCCTGGGACGAGAACGCGGACCCCTTCACCAACGCCGTCCGCATCACGATCTCCACACTGCGCAAACGACTCGGCGGACCGTCGCCCGTCCACACGGTGCCCGGAGTCGGATACCGCCTTGACGAAGCGAGTCAGGACCAGTGAACAGCACGACAACGGGCCACCGGACCGCAGCAGCGCCGATCGCACAGACCCCGGTGCTGGCCTGGGGCCCGCGGCGCCTGACCGCGCGCGTGAGGCTCACCCTCAGCTATGCGCTGTGCCTCGTCGTCGCCGGCGCCGTCACGCTGGGGATCATTTACGTGGTCATGCGCTACGTCCCCAACTATCCGCTGACCGCCGCGGACCCACGGGACAAGACCGGCCGTGTCGCCTCCCGGAGCCGGATTCTGCAAACGCTGGTGTGGGTCTCGGCGCTCGCACTCCTGCTCTTGGCGGCCATCGGTGTGGGCGGTGGCTGGCTGCTCGCGGGCAGGGTGCTGCGACCGCTGCACGAGATCACCCAGGCAGCGCACCGAGCCGCCAACGGCTCCTTGGACCACCGCATCGGTCTGAGCGGCCGACGCGACGAATTCACGGACCTGTCCGACGCCTTCGACCACATGCTCGGCCGCCTACAGCACTCCTTCGAGTCCCAGCAACGCTTCGCCGCGAACGCCTCACACGAGCTGCGCACGCCGCTCTCCGTCACCCGCACCATGCTCGACGTCGCGACAGCCGATCCCACCAGCCAGAACTACCCTCAACTCGTTGCCCGGCTGCGCGACACCAACCAGCGCGGCGTCGAGATCATCGACGCTTTGCTGCAGCTCTCGACCCTCGGGCACACCCCGCTCAGCACGCACCCGGTCGACCTGGCCGACCCGGCCGCCGAGGCCATCGCGATCACACGCGAAGAGGCCGAGGCCCGCTCCATCACGATCTCCACCGGCTGCCGCCCGGCCCTTGTCACCGGAAACAGCGTGCTGCTGCGCCAACTCGCGGTCAACCTTCTGCAGAACGCCCTGCGGCACAACCTCGCCACAGGCGGCTCCGTCTCGCTGACCACCGGGCCCGACCCTCTCCGTCAGGGCCGCGCACGGCTGACCGTCACCAATACCGGGCCGCAGCTGCCCGACACGGTCGACACCTTCACCGAGCCCTTCCTACGTGGCAGAGGGCGCATAGCCGACGCCCAGTCCGGGCACCGCGGACACGGTCTGGGACTCTCCATCGTCGCAAGCATCGTCGACGTCCACGGAGGCGACCTCCGACTGACCCCCAACCCCGACGGCGGGCTCACCACTCGGGTCTCACTGCCAACCGCCCCCGAGAGGGAAACACGTGGGACGACACGTGATCAGAGGCAGGACCAGCCGAGACATACCGAGCTGAGCGGCAACATCACCTGACACGACCGGAGCCGGCTTCGGATGGGGACCGACGCTGGCATTCCTCATCGCGAGACCCGAGGTGCGTGCCCTGTGCGGCGGCCCCCGCACCGGCTGCCGCGCCCGGACCGCTGGCCGCTCCCTGCCTTCCGGCCGACCGCAGTCCTGGCCCGCCCGGCACACCGTGAACCCGGCGGAGGACAGCGGGCGTGCCGCCTCGCGCACCCGGGGCCCGCCTCGCCCGGCCCCGCCGACACCACCACGTCGTTGCCCGGCGAGCGGCAGTCCTGCCCCGTACGGGCTCACCGGAACGACAGCAGCAGAGTGTCAGACCGGTCCGGGGCCGTCCGGGGCGGGGGGCGGGTCGGCGGACGCATCCGGCGAAGGCGCGGCGGGCAGGTGAACCACCAGGCGGGCTCCGCCGAGGCCGCCGTCGGCGGGGGGCGGGTCCTGGTCGGCGTAGGCGATGCCACCGTGGGCTGTAACGACCTTGCCGACGATGGCGAGGCCGAGGCCAGAGCCGCCGGCCTCGCGGGAGCGCGCCTCGTCGAGACGGGTGAAACGCTGGAAGACCCGGGTCCGGTCCGCGGCCGGGATACCCGATCCGTCATCGCTGACGGTGAGTTCCACGGTGCCGCCGCTCTCGCCCAGGGCCACGCGTACGTGCCGTTCGGCATGGCGACGGGCGTTGTCCAGGAGATTGCGCACGACAGAGCGCAGCGCCTCGGCGTCGCCCCGCACGCGGCCGCCCGAGACCCGCCGGGCGTCGATCTCCGCCCGGGCCAGGGAGCGCTGCCGACGGACCTCGGCCAGCACCACCTCGTCCAGGTCGATGACGCGTGCGGCCTGCGATCGCGGCCGGGTGGGGTCCTCGCTGCGGGCCAGCGCGAGGAGGCCTTCGACGAGGTCGTGCAGCCGCTCCGCGTCTTCCAGCAGGGCGGCGGCCACCTGCGGGTCGCGCTCCGGGTCGGGGTAGCTGGACATGACCTCCAGCTGGGCGCGCAGCGCGGTCAGCGGGCTCCGCAGTTCATGCGCGGCGTCGGCGACGAAGCGGCGTTGTGCGACGGAGGCCTCGTCGAGGCGGCCGAGCATGTCGTTGAGGGTGACGCCCAATGCCTGGATCTCGTCCTGACAATCGGGCAGGTCGAGGCGGCGGTGCAGATCGGTCGCGGTGATGTCCGCGGCCTGACCGCGCAGCGTTTCCACCGGGCGCAGAGTGCGGCCGGCCGTGAGCGAGATCGTCCACGCCACCAGCGCCGTCAGCGCCGGGACGCCGATCACCAGGCCGGTGGTCAGGCTGGACAGGGTGTGCTCGGCCTGGGCCAGGGACACCGCCACGACGATGGTGGCGGGCCGGTCCCCGATACGGGTCGGCCGGGCCAGTACGCGGAAGTCCCCTCCGTCGCCGATCTTGAGGTCGTGGAGGGTCGTGGCACGGCCCTCCACGACCTGCGGGGGAAGGGGGTTCGGAAACCCGCTGGGACTGCCCGGGCCCGTGTCGTAATCCGAACTGGCCCGTACCTTCCCCGAGGCGTCGAGCACCTCGACCACATCGGCGTCCCCTCCGTTGGACGGTATGAGGGAACGCAACTGGTCGTGCCTGATGAGGGCCGAGACGTCGGACAGCCGCTGGCGCCCGGTGGTGTCCAGGTCGCGCCACATCGAATATTTGAGGCCGAGCAGCAGCCCGAGACCGGCCGCGACCATCGCGATGGCGACGACCGTCGTGGCCCACATGGTGACCCGCGTGCGCAGGCTGAGCTTTCTCGTCAGCCGTCGTACCCGGGCGAAGGCCAGGCGGTCGGCCAGACGGCGCCGGGACACTCAGCCGCCCTTCCCGTCCAGCCGGTAGCCGACGCCCCGCACGGTCTCGACGGCGGACCGGCCGTACGGGGTGTCGATCTTGCGCCGGAGGTAGCCGACGTAGACCTCGACGATGTTCGGGTCGCCTTCGAACCACGCGTCCCAGACCTGAGCGAGCAGGTCGGTCTTGCTCACCACCGTGTCGGGGTGGCGCAACAGGAACTCCAGCAGTCCGAACTCGCGCGGCGTCAGGTCGAGGGTCTCCTCACCACGACCGCACCGGTGGGCGGCCGGGTCCAGCCAGAGATCACCCGCGCGGAGCACCGGCGGCCGCTGCGGGGCGCTGCGGCGCAGCAGCGCGCGGATTCGGGCCAGCAGCACCACGAAGGAGAAGGGCTTGGTCAGATAGTCGTCGGCACCCAGATCGAGCGCGTCCGCCTCGTCGTACTCCCCGTCCTTGGCCGTCAGGATCAGAACGGGGGTGGCGATCTCCGCGGCACGCAGCGTGCGGCAGACGTCGTAGCCGTTGCGCCCCGGAAGCATCAGGTCGAGCACGATCACGGCGTAGTCGTGGTGCCTGACCAGACGGAGGGCCTTCTCACCGTCCTCGGCGATGTCGACGCCGAACCCCTCGGCGCGCAGCCCTCGATCCACCGCGGCGGCGATGTTCTGCTCGTCCTCGACCACCAGCACCCGCACGCGCATCACCTCGTGGCCGATCGGTCGGACCCGCCGGAAGACTGATCCTCTCTTGCGAGTCTAGGGGCCGACGCGCTGGTCGGCCGCGCGCTCTCAGCGGGCTCTCAGGGTCTCCTCAGCGCTCACTCAGCGTTCTCAGTGCCCGCACAGGCTGTACACGGCACAGTGGGAAGTGCCTGCTCACCACGCAGGCGTCGAGTGCAACGGACATGCCGTCAACCGACGAAAGGCGTCAACGTGGCTCCGACTTCCGCGCCGCGGCGAACGCATGAGCGCTCGCCCGGCACCGCGCCGAAGCCCGCCCCGCGAGTCTCCGAACTCCGCGTCTCCCGCCCGGTTCCCGCCGGACGCTGGGCCCTGATCATCGCCGGGGGTTACGCGGCGGGTCTCGCGGCCTCCGCCTTCGGCGTTCCCGCCCCCTACCTCCTGGCCTCGCTGCTGACCGGCGCCGTCCTGGCGCTGTGCGGGGTGGTCCGCGACCGGCTCCCGGCGCCGGCGGGCCGCGCCTCACAGGCGCTGGTCGGCGCTCTCATGGGCAGCTACCTCACCCCGGCCGCCCTCGTCTCCGCCGCCCCCGTCGCGCTGCCCATGACCGTGGTCACGGCGGCCACCATCGCGCTGAGCGTCGGGGTCGCCTGGCTTCTGGCCCGCCGTGGCCACATCAGCCGGCCCAGCGCCGTCCTCGGCATGGTGCCCGGCGGTTCCGCCGCGATCGTCACCTGCGCCGACGAGCTGAACGCCGACGTACGGCTCGTCGCGTTCACGCAGTACCTGCGCGTCGGCCTGGTCGCCACCACCGCCCCGCTGGCCGCCCACTGGATGACCTCCGGGCCGTCGGCGGCACCGGGTCACCCGGCCGGGGGCGGGATCGCCGGAACCGGCCTCTTCCACGTCGTGGCGGGGTCGGACCAGCTCAGCGGCCTGTTCGCCCTCGCGGCCGTCTGCGCCGCCGGCTCCTGGGCCGGCCGACGGCTGGGACTGCCCACACCCATGCTGATCGGCCCCATGCTGGTCGCCCTCGCCGCCACGCTCAGCGGCGCCGTGCCCGGCTTCGCGCCCGTGGGGATGCTGCAGAACCTCGTCTTCGTCCTCGTCGGCCTGGATGTCGGCGTACGTTTCACCCGCCGCACGCTGATCAGCGTGCGGCGCCTCCTGCCGCCGATCCTGCTCTGCATGACGGTCGTCTGCCTCGGATGCGCCGGGATGGCGTGGGTCTTCGCCGACCTGACCAGCACACCGTTCACCGACGCCTATCTCGCCACGACGCCCGGAGGGATCAACGCGGTCCTCGCCACGGCCGTCTCCTCGCACGCGGACGTGGCCCTGGTATCCACCGTCCAGAGTCTGCGCCTGCTGGTCGTCGTCCTGGTGACCCCGCTGATCATCCGCCAGTTGGCCGCGAACCGGCCGCAACCGCCGTCCCGCGCGGGCGGGGACGTGGCGCGGACCTGACCGGCTGACGGACTGCCCCCACACCGACCGTCCGACTGACCGACCGCCCAGCCGTCGAAAGGAGTTCCCGTGGAAACCTCGTGTCCCGCCTCAGGCCAGCGATGGGTCGCACTCGTCGATCGCGGAAACGGATGCGTCGAGACATGCGACATCGTGGAATGGCGACGCGAGGACGCGGAACTCGTCGGCTACATATGCGGCACGGGCGGCGCGGCCCAAGGGGACAAGGGCCGCGTCGTCCGTGCTGACCGCCACCCCGGTTTCCTGACGTACGAACGACGGCCGCAGGTGGTCGGCGCTCTGCCCGGGATGGGGTGGACGGTCTGCTACCGCCTCGACGCACCGCCCGATGGCGCCCCTGGCGCCGATGGCTTCGAACGCCGTCCGGTGCTCGCCTGGCTCGTGTACGACGACGGAACGGTCACGCCGTGCGACGTGGACCACGACGGCCTCGTCTACTGCAGCACGGACACCCCGGAACTCGTTCACATCGAGCCACCGGACCCGGCGCTCGGCTGAGCGCCTGCCGTCGTCGGGTCAGCCGAGCGCCTTCCCCAGCGGGGCGGCTGTCGCGGCGATCAGCCGTGATTCGATGAGCATTGCCGCTTGGCACAACGAAACTCTCGGCGACGCTGATTGACCGGACTACGCATCAGATCAGCTGAGCAACGGCGCAGCGCGCCTGATTCCCCATCAGGTAATGCACACCGACAGAACCACAGGTCAGGCGACTCAAAGGGGTGCGGCAGCCCCATGCTGGTGACTGGCGGCAGCCGATCCGCAGCATCAATCTCGTTTGCCGGGGCCGGATGCCGCACTCCGTGCTTCCTTCATTCCAACCACGGGAAGCACGTACTGGCCGGCGAGGCGCGCCAGGTGCAGCGGGAGAGGGCGGGCGAGTGGAGGGTAGTCGTCGTGATAGCGCAGCTGATGCACCAGCGTCGCCCACTCCGCCGGCCGGTCGGGCATGTCATCTTCGCGCCCCGAGTCCGCCAGAACCTTTTCCGACAGACAACCGAGCACGGTGACCTCGAGTTGCCCAGGATTCCAGGCGGTCTTTCCGGGAGCCGTCCTGCCTTCCGCAGTCGGCACCAGCTTCATCAGACCCTTCGGGAGCTTCGCCGCTGTGTGCGGGGTAGCGGCCGTACTGGCGAAGACTCGGCCCTCTGCCTCTGACGTCCCCCACACACCTTCGGCAAAGCCGACTTTGCCCTGGGTGTCGTGCGCATACCACTCCGCGACCTCTTGCCGCCCATTCGCATCCCGCACACACACCATACGCAAGTCGTTCCCATAGGCCGTGAGGCGCTGGTCGGGTTCGGTGCCGAATCCGAGCATGTCGCGGGCCAGCGAACCATTGCGCAGCCGTGGCCAGCACTGGCGAAGATTGCCCGCGTCCACCAGCAGGAGCGTCGGACGGTCGCGGAACTGGAAGAGCAGGGTTCGGATCTGCCTCTCGGTCTCCCGCTGCCTTAGCTGCTCCGCACCCTTGCGATCGGCGGGCCGACGCTCTCCTCGAGAGACTGTGTCGTCACCGCGACTGTCGATCCCCACGGCTCCCGCAGCCGGTTCGTCGACCTCGGAGAGTAGCAACAGCAGCTTCGGGTACGGCACCCACTCGGCACGCTCGGAGTCCCATCCTTCGATGGCACCGGGGCCGTCTCCGGGGCGGATCCTCACCGCGACGAGGCGGTGGGCAGGGCAACGTGTGGGGCCCTTCCTGGTGTAGCGGACGAGCCACAGCGCCGCGTACTGGAGGTCGCCGGGGATTCCGGCTCCCACCCTGTGAGCCGGTGGGCTGATCGCGCCGAGCTGCCGGAACGAGTCAAGCCAAGTCCACCGGGCACGGTGCTCCAAGGCACTATCGGTGTCGTCGGACAGGTTGACGAACTGGCTGAGCCACCCCTGCCTCGCCCAGGCGATGCGCAGAGCGTGTTTGGGGTCGGAGTCCGGGATATCGGCAAAACGGTCTTTGCCAGCGATCTCCGCGATCACGATACCGACATCACTGCGCGGCGGGGCCATCCGGTCCGCCACCAGTTCGCAGCGCCCTTCGACGGCCTCGGCGAACCGGACGGCCCTCGGGCGCCTGCGGTCCCGGGAGACCGGCAGAGCGTCGGCCAGAGGTCCGGCAGGCCGAGCGCGAACGCGGATCTCGATGCCGTCACCTCGCCACTGCCAGGTATCGTCGGCCTCCGGCCCCACCCTCTCCCCAGGGGCGAAGCCAACGAGTTTCGGCAGTTCCGAGAGGAGCGCGGCCCTTGTTTCCGGGGACTGCCAGAGGACTTCGACCTCCAGAGGGCGGCCGTTCAGAGCGCGCGCCAGCGCCGCACGGCGCAGCAGAGCCAACTGCGCCTCCCGGACACCCGGCTCAGCCATGGCGCCCGACCGAGGGATCAGCGAGGGGGCATTACGCCGGGTGACCCTGGTGAGGTCGGCGACCCGGCGCAGCACCGGGCTGAGTCCTTCCTCGGCCCAGGCGTCCAAGTCCGCCCGTTCCCGGGGCATCAGACCGGCGCCGACCGGGTGCGGGCCGACCGATGGGTGGTAGACGATCCCCGCGGCCACGTCTCCGCATCCATTGATCCAGCGTTCCGGATGGGTGAAGAGTTCCGCGGGTTGCGGGTAGCGGCGCACGATGTCCAGTTCGGGCAGCAGCAGTGCGGAGCTGTGACGGCGCCAGGCAAGTCCCTTCAGGCGCCGATCGTAGCCGAGAGTGTTCGCCGTCAGCCGGTGGCCCCGGTCCGGTCCCTCGGGCCACGGCAGTGGAGCGTCCAGGAGGACTGTCGCACCGCCGAGCAGGTGGGGGCGTACGTCCAACCGTGTGGCCCACCGGCGAACCTGGGTGGATACGTGGACACGGAAGCGGGAGGCGAACGGCACCGTGTGGACGGTGATGTTCAGACATGCCGAGTAATACCAGGTCTGCTTGCGGTGCTCGTACCGCTGTGGCGGCCAGGAGATGAGACGCGCCCCATCCCCCGAGCTCTCGACACGGAAATGGAGTGTGGCTCCGCGCGTGCGGAACGGGCGGGCTGCCAGCCGGAAGGCGACCCACTCCGGGAGCAGGCTGTAGAGCCTTGTGGCGGGTTCGGCGGTGCCGCCTGTCGATGTCACTGTTTCAGTGAGGTCGACCTTCTCGGCCTCCCAGCGCGGGAGCCGTACCGGAACGGTCGGGTCTTCCGTCAGAAGCCGCTCCTCCAAATCGGGACCGTCGCCGTCGTCGTCCTCCCGGAGCAGGCCCGCCGACCACGTGCCGATCAGCGGGGCAAGCACGTCCGGCGGCACGGTCTCCCGCGCGTAGAGCCACGGCAGGCGGCCATCCGTTCCCGCGTAGCGGCCGGTCGCGATGACGCCCGGCGCCATCGCCCGGAGGAGGGAGTTGAGCTGGCGCACGGGAAGCCGGTCGGGACTGCCTGCGTTCCCATTGGCCTCGGTGTGCATCCGGGTGAGCTCCTTGTGCAGGTCCTCGCCGAGCCGCAGCACGTGCAGCTCCTCCCGCAACGGCCCGTGGAACGGGTCGGGTTCGTAGGCCGTGGAGCGAATGGTGTGGTACATGGGTTGCCTCCTAGCGTGTGGGGTGTGACTCCTGGGTGTGGACCGGGGCATAAGGCTCGGCCAGCAGGCGGGCGAGCATGCGCCTCAGCGGCTCGTACAATGCCCGGGCGATGAACTGCTCCTCGGCCGTCTTCGTGTCGCCTGCGAAGTACGGGTTCAGCACCTCGAGCACGCTGTGCAGCAGGCTGGACGTGGGGGTGTCAGGCCGGGATGGTGTTGCCCCTCGGTTCGGGGCGAAGGCGACGTCGACGAAGACCACCCGGGCGGGCACCCCTCCGCGCACCAGCCGCCCGATCACCTGCCACATCAGGACCAACATGTCCCACGTGACGCGCTCCCGCTCGTCACCGAGGCGGCTCCACGCCATCGAACGTTCGAGTACCTGGTACCAGCGCGAGCGAGCCCGGCGGCGGACTTCGTCGGCGCCCTCCTCGATGGTGCGGGCCCCTCGTACCCAAGAGTCGAACTCGCCACCAGCTGTCGCGCGGACGATCCAGTCGTTGACTGCGTGAACGGCCAGGGACAGGTCGTCTGGATGTGGATTGGGCCGGGCCAGAAAGTAGACCGTACCGATGGCGGCCTCAGCGTCGTCGTTGAGAATGTTGTGGCCTCGTTCCACGGCCAGCAGGGGCGCCACGAGGATGTTCGCATCAAGATCCTTCAGATGCTCGACATCGCCCCGGCGCAGCGAGCGGGCACGATGGGCGGAGGGGGCTTCGTCCTCCGGGGCAATCTCCTCGTCGTCCGAAACGAGACAGAGCACGCTGTCGCGCCAGCGGGAGTTGAGATTGTGCAGGGTGTCGGCGACCACGCGGGCCTCGGCATAACTGCCGACCAGCAGCAGAATCTGCTCCCGCCCCAGTGGCAGGTTCAGCAACTCTCGCTCCAGCGGCCCACCGTCGAGGATGTCGTACTCTCCCTCGCCCAAATACCGTGCGATACGCCGCAGTTTGTCGGGGCGGTCCTCGGGGGCGGTTCCGGACAGGCGCAATTTCTCGTCGCCATCGTCGATGAATTCGAAGCGCATCTCGCTCTCGGCGGCGATGCGCTCGGTCACCTCGGACGGCGGCTCGATGATCACACCGACCGGGACGCAGACGTGGTAGCGACTGGACGCGCCGGCCCAACTGCTCCCGGACATGAGCAGCAGATGAGCACCGGGGCGGCCGTCCACGGAGGCGAGATGGGGCATGGCACGCAGCAGCTCACGACCAACACCGCTGCAGCGGAAGAAAGTCAGCTCCCCGCTGCGGACGCCGCCCTCGTCTTCGCCGGGGACACGAAACTGAAATCCCAGCACATTGCCCATGGGCGCCTCGGGCACCATCGGGCCGTAGTCGAGCGGGCGACGGTACATCTCGTTGTAGCCCAGGCTGAGAGCGGCCTCGACCCGGGGCCACATGGCGTTGATCAAGGCGAGACGTGGTTCGAGGGCGCTCAACAGCAGGGTGAACTCGAAGCGTGTGGCGAGCTCTTTCCGCCACTCGTCGGGAGTCTTCGGTGGCTTGGCCTGCCTGCGCTTCCGGCCGCCGCGCGTGCCCTTCTTCCGCCGCTCCTCCTCTCGGCGCTCCCACTCGGCGAGTTCTTCCTTGTATACCTGTCGTCGAGAAGCCATGTACTCCGAATCGAGGCGGAGGACGTCTTCCATGACCTGAGTCAGATGGCGTCGGGTGTTTTCCGGATTGCCTGTGTGGAGCAGTTCGTTGAGCAGCACGGTCAACTGGCTGAAATTCTCCTCCGTCCGTCTGGTCCGGTCGCCGAAGGGGTTGTCGCGGAACGCGTCGAGGAGCTTGGTCAATGCCTCCCTCGGCTCGTGGTTCTCGTGGTCCGGCCCACTGTCCTCCGGAAGCGGATAGCGTTCGTCGAGCAGACCGAGTTGCAGGGTCCAGGCGCTGAAGTACCCCGTACGAACCCAGCAGCGCAGGTCGTAGTCGGTGACGAGCATCGCGTACAATCGGTCCGTCGCGGAGGTCGCCGTGTTGAGCGCGGCGGAGAAGATCTCCACGTCCCGTTCGGAGAGCTGGGTGCGCCCGCTCTCCGCGAGTTCCCGGATCTTGTGCCGGGTGAGTTCGTCGATGAGGCCCTTGTCCTCGTCGCTGGCGAGAACCGCTGCGGGCGCGAAGATCTGGTCCAGTTGCATCTGTACGCGGTCGGCCTCGTCGATGATCACGAGGTCACTGCGGCGACAGGCGAGTTCGAGGTAGCGGATACGCTCCCCGTTCTGCGGACGGGGAGGCGAGGCATCGATCAAACCGGCCGGCGTGGCGACCCAGATGTGCGCGTCGACCAGGGCCCGGGCTCCGTGGTGCCGGGGGCATACGGACCAGTACGGACAGCCCGTCAGACGCTTCTGCCACGGGGATGTCCCCCTGCCTTGTGTGCCGCGTCCCGGGACGGACGGCGGCCTCAGCCGGGCGCAGGGGGCTTCGCTGAAGGCGAGGGGCTCGGCGGACGGCATGGCCTCCTGTCTCCGAACGTTCAGGACACAGGACGTTCCGAGGTAGGCGAAGGCGGGGTCGTCATGGGCGAGCAGTCGGTGCTCACCCCGCCCGGCAAGCCGGCGATGCAGCCGCTGGGTGTGCCGCTCCCGGCCGGAGGAACCGAGCACCGGCGCGGCCGCGCCGCCGGTGTAGAGGTTGTACAGCTCGACCAGCTTCAGCACCTCTGCGACGTCGGAGACCACGACAGTGGTGCGCTTGCCGAGCTTCGCCAAGTGAACGGCGATGATGTCGCGCAGCGTGCTCTTGCCCGCGCCCACGATGCCGAGAAGGTGCTGGATCTTGTCGATCGTGAACTCGAAGTCTTGAGCCTTACGGAATGTACCTTCCTCTTTGATGGACAGCTCGAAGGCCCCGAGCCGCTCCGCCCATCGCGGCGGCCTTCCTTTTCCGTCACGGGCATGTGTGGCGTCCATGTCCGCCGCCGTGCGTTCCAGATCCGTTCGGGTGAAGACCAGCGGCCTGCCCTCGCCGACGGGGACCATCTCCATGTCGTGGGCGACTACGGGGGTGTGAGGGACAACCGGCAGGTCGACTACCGCCAAAGAGCGGCTGACGGGGAAGGCGTGCGGCCCTGGGCCCGCGACCGGCAGCCGCTTGCCCGCCAGCGGCGGGGCCACTTGCAGCAGTTGTTCATAGACCTGGAAACGGTCGCTGGCGACGGAGATCTCACGCCGAGCGGCCAGCACTTCGGTGTCCGGCACGTCGTAACCGCGCGCCCTCGCGTCGAACCGCTGATAGCGTTCGAGAGCATCGCGCCAGGCCCGTCCCCTGCGCAGGGTCCACAGCGAGTACCGGGCGACCCTCAGCGTCTTCGCCGCGTCCGGTGGCAGCCGCACTCCGTACGCCTCCGCGAACCCGTACCCGCTGAACAGCACCCAGGCACTGCCCGCGGGCGTACCGGGCATCAGCTTCTGCTGGAGGTACAGGCCGAGTTCTACCTGGCAGAACGCTTCCAGTGCGGGCTTGCGGAAGGATGGCCCCAGAAACGCCTGGAGCGCGCGCAGTACGTCGTTCAAGGGTGGTGTGATGCTACGCATCGTCTTTCCCCTCTTCTTGAGTCGGTTCCGGGTTTCCCCGGTCCGCCGTTCCGGCGTCGTCCCCCTCAGCGATCGGCTCCTCGATGCGGTGTACGAGGTCCGCGGGCGTGGTCAGCACCAGCCGTTCCCTCAGGAGAGCGGGCAGGGCGGCGGTGAAGTTCTCGCGGTAGCGGTCACGCTCGGCAAGCCGCTGGGGCACCACGATGAAGGTGTGGTCGGCAAGCGGTGCGCCGTTGGTCAGATGGGCGGCGAGAAGCCCCGGCTGAAGCCGGTCGTACACCTGCACGTCCAGGGTTTCGGACCCGGTATCCCGCAGGCGATAGGCGCTCAGACGTCCCGATACGGCCTCGTAGTCGATTCCGGCCCCATCGAGTTCGTTCAGGGCTGCTTCCTCGACCCGGTGTGGCAGGACGAGGAACGCGCGCAATGAACGCCGCAGTACCAAGGCGAGTTCCGGATCGCGGATCAGTTCGAAACCGTCGCCGCGCGGGCGATCCTCCGCCTCGCACCACATCTGGTCGTCGGCTACAGGCTGCCCCGGGACGGGCACGGTCCGGCCACTTGGCAGGGCAGGGAGTCCGCATGACAGACAGCGCAGGGAGACGCCGTCGACGAGCAGGGATTCGGGCAGAGGCCGGTAGAGCTCCTTGACCCTGCTCCACACGGCCTTGCTCCATCCGGGCGCCCGTCGGTCCTCCTGGTGCACCACGGGGTGGCACGCCAGGAACCGTCGGCATCGTCGGTAGCGCTCGGTCGATCCACAGCGCGCCTCCAGATCGTCTAGAAGCGTGCGGGCCTCCGTAGCCACGCCTCCGTTGGGCCTGTGGGAGGCCAATTCGAGACAGGTCCGGGTGGGCATCAGGCCGACGGGGTGCACCAGCGTCGCGTCCGGGGTGACGAAGGAGGCCGGGACCTGGAAGAGCCGATCGTCTGCCGTTCTGCTTCGGCACCACTCCCAGAGCTCTGGGAGACTTCTCGGCGGGGCCTCCCCGATGTCGAGGCAGCGCGTCACTGTGCGGTCCAGCGCACGCTGGGCGAAGCCGGGGTAAGGCAAGGTGAACGAGCGGAGGCTCTGGCTCTCGGCCAGAGCCGCCACCATGCGGGCAAGCTCACAGAACAGCTCGGTACCCGCGCTTCGTGCCTCACCAGTGTCTGCCTGAGCGCTCTTGTGCCCGGCCTTACCCGCCCTCACGCGGGAACCTCGGCAACGAGCGACGCCGAACACCAGCGGGCCACTTCACACCGGCCGCAGGCGCGTCCGGGGACGGGTGTGTAGTAGTCGTCCCCGTGCCACTCGGACACCATTGCCCCCAGGACCTGTTCCGCCGCAGTCCGGTTGGCGGGGATGAAAGGGTCGATGAGTTCCAGGTCCGCGCCGCCGGGGCGCAGTACCTCCAGCTCGACCCGAGCGCGGGTCGACTTACCGCCGAGGTCCCCGCGTGCGACGAGCGTGACCGCCAGGGCCAGTTGTGGATAAAGCTCTAGCAGCGGGCGGCTCGACCTCCGGTTGGTGGCCGAGGTCTTGGTCTCGCGCCACACCCACGAGTCCGCGTCGCGGTAGAGCAGATCGGGTGCCGCTATCACCACGACGTCGGCGGCGGTGTCGTGCCGGACCACCCGGGGTTCGGTCCGTACGTCCGTGCTGTCCTTGACGCACCGCAGCGGACAGACCGCGGCGTGTCGGCGCAGCAAGCGTGCGCCGAGCGCGCGTTCGTGTTCGGGCAGTTCGAACCCGTTCGGCACCCACTGCTCGGGGACCTCGGCTGTGCATGGCCGAGGAATGCCGTGGCCGTGGCGGTCGGCGAGGTAGGCGTGTAGTGCTCGGCCCCGCTCAGCCGTCACCTCTCGCTCGATGGAGTCCGCTGCGGGCAGGCGCAAACGACGCATGTGGTCTCGGGCCGGGCAGACACGGTAGTTGCGCCCGTTGGTCACTGACCAGGTACGCCGTGGCCGGCCCGTCGCCTCGATTCCCAGCAGCCCGGGTGCGGCGCGCAGGGCCGGACAGACGCGTACGTATGGACATTCACCGCACGAGGAGCCCGGGCGGTACTCCTGGCCGTTCAGAATGTCGGCCAGCGCATCAGGCCCGTGTTCACGGTAGAGGGCGAGTGCCTGCGTCCGGCTTCCCGCGAAAAGCTCCCGCGTACGGCCGTCGAGCAGCGCGAACTCCACGATCCGTACGTGCTCCGGCGGCGGCCCCGGAGCCCCCTCGGCCAGCACCAGGGCCGCGGCGGCGACAAACCCCTCCGGCGGGAGGCTCTGGCCGAGTCGGTGTACGGGCAGGCGGAGTTCGCGGAGCATCCCGTCGGCGGAGGTCAGACAGCGGCCCCACACGGTGAACCGGTACTCCTCCGCACTCCGTGCTTCCGGTCCTGACGGCCGGTAGCGATAGGTCCACCGCTCTGCCACCTCGCTCAGCGGACATGACGGGTCGGCGGGGAAAGCCGCGTCGTACATTGCCATCCCGTGTTCAGCCCAGGCCTGGAGCCCGTCGTGGAGTGGGGCGGTACGCGACCGGCTCGAGGCGGCCGTGAGGACGGAGGGCCGGTTACGCGCGTCACAGGCGGCCATGAAGGGGCCGAGGGTGAAGTGCTCCAACCGCTCGCGGCGGCGCGGCGCCGGTTCCACGGGAAGGTAGCCACGTGCCTTAAGCCCATCGGCGGCCGGGCAGCGAAACTCTCCCCTCTTGAACATGCCGACGGATACCGTGATGTCCTGGGACGTACGGCACACCCCATCAGGGGGCAACCAGGGCTGTGACATTACTTGCTCCTTTTTTCCGGGCACGGCGATCCGCCTTTCAGGGTAGGGAAACTAAGGTGGCCATGAGCGAGGTCAAAGAAATCGGCAATATCGAACACCGTTACGAAATTCTGGGCTTAATTGGCGACGGAGGTTACGGCGATCTTTACGCCGGCCGCGGACGCGAGCACGGGGAGAAGGTGGCGGTAAAGACACAGAAGCCTTGGAGGATGGGACCTCGAGTCCACCACCAAAGCGATGGAGAGAAGTTGATCGATGAAGGCCACCTCATGCGAAATCTGAGTGGGATCGAAGCGATTCCAGAACTCATCGCGGCCGGCACATACAAGGACGACAGATGCCTTGTCATGGAGTTCATCGAGGGGCGGCAGCTTCGGGACGTCCTAGCGGCGAAGCGACCGGTCAGAGATCCGGGCACTGTGGCCTCGATCATCGGGCAGCTCTGCGAAACTCTCTGGGAAGTACACAGAAAGGAACTGGTGCACTGCGACCTGAAGCCCGAGAACGTCATGGTGGAGCCGGACGGCCGTCTACGCCTGATCGACATGGGGCGAGCTGTCCAGATCGGGAGAGAGACGCTCGATGTACACGGTACGACCGGATACGCCGCACCCGAGCAACTCGAAGAAAACCGCGATGGCCTGACTGAACAGGCGGACATCTTCGGATTGGGCTGCATACTACTGGAGATGACCGTGTTGCGCCCGCCCTACGGTGGGCCGGAAAGACGCGTTTGTCGAGGCTACCCCGTACTGCCGCCTGACCGGATCGCTTCGATCCCCCAGCAATTCCGCGACCTCGCGTTGCAGATGGTCCAATGGGACGCTGCGGACCGCCCAGCCGACGTTCGCGAGGTATTCGAACACATCCGCCCGTACCTGCCCACGCTGGGCTCACGACGACCGCAGAAGCCGCTGAGCCCTGATCCGACGGAGTACTACCGCACCCACCCAGCGCGGCTGTGAAGCGACGTTCCCCGACGGGTGAACGTCACCTCAGCCCCTCCAGTAACTCCCGGATCTCCTGCGCGTTCGTGCCTTCCATTCGTTCTCGCAGCACGAGGACCCTCTCCAGCTCCTCCACCGCCTCCTGGGTACGCCCGGCGGACACCAGGACATCCGCGAAAAGCCGTCGCGCCTTGTCCTCGTCGGGCCAGTACTCCTGCTCGCGGTAGATATCGCACGCTTGTCGGTACAGAGAGACAGCCTCGTCCCGCTCGGAACGGGCGAGGTGCACCTTCGCCAGGGTGAACAGCACGTCTGCCCGGCCGCTGCGTTCCACCGTCCGCTCGACCACGCTGAGAGCGTCCGCGCACCAGCGCAGCGCCTCGTCGTACTCGCCACGGTCGTAGTGGAGCGCGCCGATGCCGTTCAGCGCCTCTGCTTCTCCCACCCGGTCGGGCGCTTCCCCATACAGTTCCAGGGCTTGTCGGAGGTGTTCCTCCGCTGCCGTACCCTGGCCCTGCTTGCGCAAGGTGATCCCGAGCGTGTACAGCGAGCGGGCGAGGCTCAGCCGACCGCTCTTACTGTCGTCCTGCCGACTGAGGAGTACGGCACGCCGCAGCTGGGCAGCGGCCAGGTCGAATTCCTCCAGGCGCCACTGCGTTCCCGCCAGCATCCGGTAAACCATCGCGCAGTCGACCGGAGAGGCATCTGTCTCTGCGATCTCGGCTGCACAGCGGAGGTCCGTCAGCGCTTCGGTAAGGCGACGGCGACGCCATCGATAGGTGACCAGGGACATTGGCAGCAGCCACATGTATCGCTCGATCCGTTGGCTGACGGCCAGTTCCATGCCGCGCCGAACAGTGTCGTACTCCTTGTCCAGCAACTCCATCGCCTGCTCCGGGTCCGCGGGTTCGGTCACCGTGACCCCGTCCGGTTCACCGATGGGCAACATGCGCTGGTGGTCGAGTACCCGGTCGCAGGCTCGGACGTTTTGCAATTGGTGTTCCAGTACCTGGCGCACGGTCTTCCGTCTGATAGCTGCTTCGTCTCCGAGGGGCGCCGGGTGTACGTGGTGGCGGGCGAATGCGCGCACCAGGTCGTGCAGGCGATAGCGGTCGGACTGGAGTTCCACCAGGTTCGCCGCCACAAGTTCCCCCAGAACCCGATCCGCGCGCATCCCCTCACTCACAGCGCCGATATCCATCACGGCATCCCAAGAGACACTGGGGCCAGGATGAATGGCCAACTGCCAGAGGAGCAATCTGCCTTCCTCACTGAGCGCGCGTACGGAGCAATTCAGTGCCACTCGCACCGACATCTCGTGTTCCGGAAGGTGCAGGGCATCCAGTCTGGCTCGCTCCTTCTTCATTTCCCCCACCAGGGCCGGGATGGTGTGCAGTGGGCGGTCTCTCAAGCGTCGCGCCACGACGCTGAGCGCGAGCGGCAAGTTGCCGCAGAGACGGATGAGGTCGGCGAACCCCTGGGCGTACTTTGATCGGTCCTTCTCAGCCACCTTCTCCGTGAGAACTTTCAGGGCAGCCTCGTCCCGCAACAGCTCCACCTTGCGCGAGTGCACCTCTTTCCGGGAACACAGACCGCCTAGCTCATCGCGGCTTGTGATGATCACAGCGCAGGTGCCGACTCCCGGGAGTAGCGGCAGCACCTGCTTGGCGTTGAACGCATCATCGAGAACAAGGAGAGCCGAACGGTGGGCGAGGGCCGAGCGCAGCGCCGCGCTCTTGCCTTGCTGCCCTGTCACCGTGGAATAGGGCGGCAGGGCAGCCAGGAATCCGTCCAGCACCTGCTCCGGTTCGGCAGGCCGTAACTCGCCCTCGGCGAACCCGTTCAGCTCGGCGTAGAGGACTCCGTCCGGAAATCGCTCCCTCAACCGCCGCGCGAGGTGGTGGGCTACGGTGCTTTTCCCTACGCCCGCCATACCGCTGAGCAAGATCAGCGGCATCCGGCCCGCGTCCTGCTCCTCACATACGACGTCGACGAGTGCGCGGACCAAGCACTCCTGCCCAATAGGGCGGCGCTCGTCGGCGGGCAGCTGATCCGGGATCGGAAGGAGCACTGTGCCTCCCGATCGGGGGGCGTCCCCACGCAATTGGTCGATGACGCTCTGGAGATCGGCGTCCGGCCTCCCTGAGTGACGCTTCCACTGGTCGATGAGGCGCTCACGCTTCCGATCGGGCAATTCCCGGCCATGCGCGATCAGGTAGTACTGAAAAACCCGCGCATTCCTCGGTGATCGCGCGTACCACTTCTCCGACTCCTCTCGAAGCCACTTCTCTTCCCCGGACCTCCACGCGGCTTCCAGCAGGTCGCACACTGCGGTGATCCGCTCCGCTCGCATCTGCTCCCTGCGCACCTGGAAGCTGCTCTCGAGCAGCCCCCGCAGCGGTTCGTCATCTACCCATTCCGCCAAAGCGGCGCGGAGTTGCTCGAACCGCTCGGGAAGGGGTAACAGGGCAGCTCGCCGCCACCCTTCACGAAAGCGGAGATAGTCAACGCTCCCGGCCGGCACGCGGAGCGTGCAGAAGCCCGACTTACCTCCGTGAGGCACTAACTCCTTACCCAGCCGCTTCCGAAGTTCCCTGACGGCCCAATCCACCCGGTCGCTGATCCCCCTCTCCCCCTCCCAAAGGACATGGGCGATCTCCTCCCTGCTGCACCGGCATCCCGGCGATGTGATCAACAGGGCGAACAGGGCAGCCACCTTCGTCGTCCCTAAGACCCCCTTCCTGCCTGCCATTTCGACGCTGACCGGGCCCAGCACACGCCCGTCCATGCCTCTTCCTTTCCACGCACGACAGCAAAGGGCCGCCCCAACGGCCTGAGTGACACCCCTTCATCTGTGCACAGGCGCAGGACGCTTCACACGTGCGTGCTCCTTCACGCCCTCGGGACTCAGTTTTCGCTCAGTTTTCGCTCTGCGGGGCTCCTGGCCGCCCGGGCACGATGGCACCAGCCGCTCGCCGAAAGGTGAGACGTCGACGCAGTTCCCGATCAGGAAGGATCTTCAGTCCATGAACAACCGTCAGCGCAACCGTCGGGTGAACCGCCTCAGGCAGTCGCCCGGCTTCCCCCCGCGCCGTCGTCGGCGGACGACCGACCCGGCCGCGGGCACGACTCCGGCGACCCAGCAGACCGAGACCACGGACACCTCGTCCTCCGAAACCGCCTAAGCCCCACGGCACTGGAGGGTGTCTGCCCGGAGGTGGGCACCCTCCCCACCCACCGCCTCACGCCGCACAAGTTGGCGGCGACCCCGTTGCTTGCTGGGCGAGTTCTTGGCCTCTCGGCGCTCATCACACGCTCAGGGTCAGCGGTATCGGTTTTCGAGCAACACGTTCGAGACCGTACAGGTAAGTAGAAAAGTGGGACGCCTGGGGCTGCTTTCCATTTTGCCCGGCTCGCAGGCACAGAGCGCCGTTCCACACCACGTCTCCATTCGCCCATCGCCCGAGACTGCTCTCGAGCTGAGAGAGGATATTTCATGATTCATCCACCTCCCACAAGTGTGTTCGCCTCGGTGAGGCAGCACTTCGACGACCCGCGAGTCAACGAGGCGACGCTGGTGACCGTCGGCACGGATGGGAACGAGGCAGGGCCGATCCAACTGACCGCCGCCGAAGCGCACGAGGCCCTGTATGGGCCGGGCGCCGACCCGCAGTTCTCCGCCGCGATCTGGGAAGCGGTACTCAGCGCCGCACGGGCCGATCTCACCTCGCACGGAAGCGGGAGGCTCCTGGTGATCTGGCTGGCCCTGCCCAGGCTCACCGGGACGGCCCATCGCGTCTGCAGGCGCCTGCGCGCCGACCGGTCGGACGTGGAGGCCGAGATGACCCTGGCCCTGCTCGAAGAACTGACAGCCCCGGACACCACGACCCCCCTCTCCATCGCCCCGCTGGTCAAGGCGGCGCGCACCAGGGCGTGGCACTTCGCCCGTGCCGGCCTGCGGGAGGTCCCCTCCACTCAAGTGGAGCACATCACGCAGGACCGCGCCCTTACCTCGGCGGGCGAGACGGCGGACACCTCTGCGGCCCGGCAAGGGCTGGACGTACAGGTCGACCGTCCGGACGGGCCGGACGGTCTGCGTGCTCCCCTGCGCTTCCGGGTGCATCGGGAGCACCTGCGGGAAGGCACCTTCGCCAATGTCGAGGAGGGGACAAGGGTCCGCACGACGAATCACCGCACCCGGCAGCGGCGATCCAGGCATCGCGTTGGAACCCTGCCGATTCGTCCTGGCACGAGGCAGCGGTGAAGCGCCAGGCCTGCGGTCAGCTCAGTTTCACCGAGATGTTCGACCTACCAGTCGCAGTCGACCTACGGACGGCGGCCCGTGCGTTCGGCATCTGCCCGGCAACCGGTTATCGGCTGATCCATAGGGGCGAGTTCCCCTGCCTCGTCCTCCGTGTCGGCGGCAGATATCGGGTTCCGACCAACGAGTTGATGCGCGTCCTGGGGATCGACGAACGGCCTCTGTACACCGTGGACCTGGAGTCGGACGAGTACGGCCTGGGGGCCACCCTGTAGGCCCGAACCGACGGCGCCATATTCGATCGCCATACGGCCTCGGGGCGTAAGCCCCGGGGCCGTACCCGTCGGCTCCGTCCTCAGGGCGCCTAGCAAACCTCGGCGGTGGAAGTTTCCTGGGACTTTTCTTGGCCTTCCGTCTGCATCAACAATGCCAAGTGCCACCGGCTCGTCAGAGGCTGTCGCTGCGGCGCGTGAGGCGGAAGTCGAACGGCACCGTGCCCGCGTCGAGGGCCGTGACGCCGCCGTCCACCGTGAGGGCCGCGCCGTTGACGAAGGACGCGGCGGGCGACAGCAGCCAGGCGATCGCCTCGGCGACCTCGGACGGGTCGCCCGGGCGCCCCGCGGGTATCAGGGTGGTCGCCTCTTCGTACGCCTCCTCGACACCGCCCTCCAGTTCCGTCTCCTCGGCGAAGCGGGCCATCCGGCGGTCGGCCATCTCGGTGCGCACCCAGCTGGGGCAGACGGTGTTGGCCCGCAGGCCCTGGCGGCCGTAGTCGACGGACAACGAGCGGCACAGCTGGAGGAGCGCGGCCTTGGAGGTGGCGTACGCGGCGTTGCCCGTTCCGTTGCGCAGTGCCGAGACGGAGGCGACGGCGACGACCGCACCGCGGGCCTTCAGCAGGTGCGGGAGAGCCGCTCGCATGAGGAGGAAGGGGCTGGTCAGGTTGGTGCGCAGCACCAACTCCCAGGTCTCGTCCGAGAGGTCGCCCACTGCTCCGCCGCGCCCGGCGCCCGCGTTGAGGACGAGTCCGTCGAGCCTGCCGTGGCGGGAGACCGTGGTGTCGACCAGTTCGCGGACGGCGGCCGCGTCCGTGAGATCGGCGGGGTGGGCCAGCGCCCCCGTTTCGTCGGCGATCCGCTGGAGGGGGTCGGGCCGCCGTCCGGCGATGACGACGTGGTGTCCCTCGGCGCGCAGCAACCGGGCGGTCGCGGCGCCGATGCCGGTGCCTCCGCCGGTGACAACGACAACTCGCTCGTCGGCCATGGTCGTCAGGACTCCTCACCGGCGGGGGCAACAGGCGGTGTGATCCTACGCAGGGGCCGCCGCGTCGAGTTCGCGGAGCAGGTCGATGGTGAGCGCGTCGACCGGGCGGGGCTTCGTCTCGGTCTCCTGGCTCCAGGTGTTCACCATCATCACCACGGCCGTCCCGCGCTCCCGGTCGAACGCCGTGCAGGTGCTGAAGCCGCCGGTGCCGCCGTTGTGCCAGGTCATGGTGCGGCCGCCGGACAGCGGGCTGAGGTTCCAGGCGAGCCCGATCCGCAGGCCTTCCGCGGCGTCGAGGCGCGGCCGCTGGGTCAGTTCGATGGCGTCGCGCAACGGGGAGCGTTCGGGGCGGAGTTGGGCGGCCAGGAAGCGCAGCATGTCGTTGGCCGTGCTGTAGAGGGAGGTGCCCGCCGCGCTGAGCACGGAGTCGCGCCAGTCCGGGACCAGTTGACCCTGCATGTGGCCCAGGGACTTGCGGAGCAGCATGTCCGGCCGCAGGGTCGTCGTGGTGTCGGTCATCCCCAGCGGCGCGGCGACCCGGTGCCGCAGCATCTCGTCCACGCGGTCGAAGGCCAGTGCCTGGCCGAGGAGTCCGAAGCCGAGGTTCGAGTACGCGTACTTCTCGCCCGGCGCGTGGGCCAGGGTGGTCTCGCCGAGGTCCGCGGCCAGGCCGTCCAGCGTGTAGTGCGCGTACGGGTCGTACGGGTTCGTGGCGTCGAGGACGCCCCGCGGCAGCCGGGGCAGGCCGGAGGAGTGGGTCGCCAGGTCGGCCAGGGTGATCCGGCGGGGGCCCTTGCGGGGTATGGGGAAACGCGCGGGCAGGGTGAGCGGTGCGTCGAGGCGCGTCTCGCCCGCGCCGACGGCCAGCGCGAGGGCGGTGGCGGTGAGCGTCTTGCCGATCGAGCCGAGCTGGAACACGGTCCGGCCGTCCGGCGTCCGCTTCCCCTTTCCGGCCGCGCCCGCCACGTACGTCCGTCCGCCCCGGATGACGCCGCACACCGCGCTCGGACTCCCGGCGGCCAGCGCCTGGTCCAGGGTGTACCGCACCTGTGCGGGCAGGGTGTCGGCGGCGGCGTCGGTGCTATCGGCCGCGACGGCGGGGCCGGACAGGAGCGAAGCACCCGTCGCCGCGGACGCCATGGTGATGAATTTACGTCGGTTCAGTCGTTTCACGCGTCATTCCCCCGTGGTCGGATTGCCTGGTGGCACCACCGCCGACAGCAGCACGAGCAGCGGGACGACCCGGCCCGCGGGCACCTGGTAGTGGCCGCGGCCCTCGGCCTGGAGCCAGCCGGTCGCCGTGAGCTGTTTGAGGTGGTGGTAGAGCTGGCCGGTGGTGTTCAGCCCGGCGGTTTCCTGCAGTTCGGCCGCGGAGCCGACGCCGCCCAGCACGGCGCGCAGCAGGGTGAGCCGCACCGGGTGACCCAACGCGGCGTAGGGCGCGGCGTGTGGGGACCAGTCCGCGTCCAGCAGGCCGTCGGTCGTGGCGCCCTGCTGCCATTCGTATTTCTTGCCTGTGGGCAGCTCGACCGCACCGGTGAACAGCACCTGGCCGTTTCCCGTGATCCGCCGGCGCAGCCCCTCCAGAGCCCAGAACACTTCGTTCCAGGAGGTGTCCGGTGCTTCGGACTCCAGCCGCGACACCCGTTCTTCGAGTGCGGCGACCCGCTCGTGCAGGGACTCGTCGGCCATGCACCGGACACTACGTTATTCCGGAATAACAGAGCAACAGCGTTGCGCTACGGCAGCACCGCGATGCCGTCCAGTTCGACCAACGCCTCCTCGTCCCACAGCCGGACGACCCCGATGACCGCCATCGCCGGATAGTCGCGACCGGCCATCTCGCGCCAGATCCGGCCGAGTTCGGAAGCGCGGTCGCGGTAATCGGCCACATCGGTGGCGTAGACAGTCAGCCGGGCGAGGTCGGCGGGGCTGCCTCCGGCGGCTTCCAGCGCGGTGAGCAGATTGGTGAGCGCCCGGCGGAACTGGGCGGGGAGGGTGTCGCCGACGACCTTGCCGTCCTGGTCCAGCGCGGTCTGACCGGCCAGGAAGACCAGTTGACCGCCGGTCGCGGAGACGGCGTGGCTGAATCCGGCGGGCGGGGACAGCTCGGCGGGGTTGATCCGGTGCAGGGGTTCGGTCATCGGTACAGCTCCTTCGCGATGATCGTGCGCTGGACCTCGGTGGCGCCCTCGTAGATCCGGGGCGCGCGTACTTCACGGTAGAGGTGTTCCAGCACATGGCCACGGCGAAGCGCGCGGGCGCCGTGGATCTGTACGGCCGCGTCCACGACGTACTGCGCGGTCTCGGTGGCCAGCAGCTTGGCCATGGCCGAGCGCCGGGCGATACCGGGTTCGCCGTCGTCGTACGCGGCGGCCGCCGCGTACACCAGCAGCCGGGCGGCCTCGGTGCGGGTGGCCATCTCGGCGAGCTGATGCGCGACGGACTGCAGATCCTTCAGCGGCCCGCCGAAGGCGGTGCGGCTTCCGGCGTGCGCCAGCGAGGCGTCCAGCGCCGCCTGCGCCATGCCGACGGCGAACGCACCCACGCTCGGCCGCAGCAGGTTGAGGGTGCGCATAGCGACGCGGAAGCCCGCGTCGGGCACCCCCAGCACGTCATCGCTGGTGACCGGGACGCCGTCGAGGACGAGACGGCCGATGGGGTGCGGGCTGAGCATCTCCAGGGGTTCGCCGCCGAGTCCGGGGCGGTCGGCGGGAACGAGGAAGGCGGTGACGCCGCGTGAGCCCGCGCCGGGGGTGGTGCGGGCGAAGACGGTGGTGACGTCGGCCTCGGGCGCGTTGGAGATCCAGCACTTCTCGCCGGTCAGCCGCCAGCCCCCGGCCCCGTCCCGCTCGGCCTTCAGGGTGAGCGCGGCCGCGTCCGACCCGGCGTCCGGCTCGCTCAGCGCGAACGCGGTGACGACGCGGCCCGCCCGGACGCCGGGCATCCAGCGCTCGTACAGCTTCTCGCCGCCGGACAGCACGATCGGGTACGCGCCGAGCCCTTGAAGGGCGAGCGCGGTCTCGGCCTCGGTGCACTCCATGGCCAGCGACTCGCGCAGCAGGCACAGGTCGAGCGCCCGGACCGGACCGTCCTGCGGGAACAGCCGCTCCAGTAGGCCCAGTTCGCCCAGCGCCGCAGTCAACGGCCGGTTGACCCGGCCCGGCGTACCGGCGTCCGCGAGCGGGCGCAGGCGGTCGCGGGCCAGCGCGCGCAGCTGTGCGCACCAGCGCCGCTGTTCCGGATCGAGTGCGAATGACGGCATCGGGCCCTCCCTCGGCGCATCCCCGATTCGCGGCTATCGCGGGATATTGACTGTCGTCACCATCACGTTACGCTGACAAGGCGGCTTCAGACAGCCATCCGGCAGGCACATCGGGCAGGCAGGGGGCGCACCTCGATGGAGCTCAGGCCTTCGGCACACGTCGACACTTTCGCCCGTGACCACCTCCCGCCCACCGACCAGTGGCCCGGGCTCCTCCTCGGCCCGCCGGGGCTCGGCCTGCCGGAGCTCAGCTTGCCGGGGCCCCGCCGCCCCGACCGGCTCAACTGCGGGGCGGAGTTACTGGATCGCACCGTGGAGCGCTACGGCCCGGAGCGCCCCGCCGTGCGCGACGGCTCCGGCGCCGTGTGGACGTACGGGCAGCTGCGCGCGCACGTCGACCGCATCGCGCACACCCTCACCACCACGCTCGGCGTCGTCCCCGGCAACCGCGTGATGCTGCGCGGCCCCACCTCCCCCTGGCTGGCCGCCTGCTGGCTCGCCGTCATGAAGGCGGGCGCGGTCGCGGTGACCGTCCTGGCCGCCCAGCGGCCCCGCGAGCTGGCCACGATCTGCGGCATCGCCCGGGTCGGGCACGCCCTGTGCGACGCGCGCTGCGCGGACGACCTGGTCACGGCGGAGGTGCCGGGGCTGCGCACCGTCACGTACGGCGGCGACGCGCCCGACGACCTGCTGCGGCTCGCGGCCGCCGCGCCCGCGTCGTACGAGGCCGTGCCGACCTCCGCCGACGACGTCGCCCTCATCGCCTTCACCTCGGGAACCACCGGGCGGCCCAAGGGCTGTATGCACTTCCACCGCGACGTCCTCGCCATCGCCGACACCTTCTCGGCCCAGATACTGCGGCCCACCCCCGACGACGTGTTCGCCGGCAGCCCGCCGCTCGGCTTCACCTTCGGCCTCGGCGGCCTCGTCGTCTTCCCGCTGCGCGCCGGGGCGTCGGCGCTGCTGACCGACCGGGGCGGGCCGGAGCGGCTGCTCGCCGACATCGCACGGCACCGCGTGTCCGTGCTGTTCACCGCGCCGACCGCCTACCGGGCGATGCTGAACCGGCTGCGCACCGACCCCGGCGCGTACGACATCTCCTCGCTGCGCCGCTGCGTCTCCGCCGGAGAGAACCTGCCCGCCGCCACCTGGCACGACTGGCACGAGACCACCGGGCTGCGCCTCATCAACGGCATCGGCGCCACCGAACTGCTCCACATCTTCCTGTCCGCCGCCGACGACGCGATCCGCCCGGGCACCACGGGTGTTCCGGTGCCCGGCTTCGAGGCGCGGGTCGTGGATATCGACTTGCGCCCCGTCCCCGACGGCGAACCGGGCCTGCTCGCCGTGCGCGGCCCGACCGGCTGCCGCTACCTGGCGGACGAGCGCCAGCGCACGTACGTACGCGACGGCTGGAACCTCACCGGCGACACCTACATCCGCGACCCGGACGGCTACTTCCGCTATGTGGCACGCGCCGACGACATGATCATCTCGTCCGGGTACAACATCGCGGGCCCCGAGGTCGAGGACGCCCTGCTGCGCCACCCCGACGTGGTCGAGGCCGCCGTCACCGGACAGCCGGACGCCGAGCGCGGCACGATCGTCGTCGCCCATGTCGTACTGCGGACGGGCATCCCCCGCACCGAGGAGACCGTCGCCGCCCTCAAGGCCCACACCACCGCCGAGCTCGCCCCCTACAAATGCCCGCGCCGCTTCGTCTTCCTCGACGAACTCCCCCGCACCGCCACCGGCAAGCTCCAGCGCTACCGCCTCCGCGACAGCGCTCCGCACTGACCGCCTTAAAGTGACCTCGTGAACGGCCAGCACACCCCGCGCTCCCTCATCGTCACCCACTACGGCGCCTACGGGCGCGGCACCCCCGGCCGCCCGGCCGGGCCGGTGCCCGTCGCCGCGCTCATCCGGCTGCTGGGCGCCGTCGGCGTCGACCCTCCCTCGGTGCGCTCCGCCGTCTCCCGCCTCAAGCGGCGCGGTCTGCTGGTCGCCGACCGCACCGCGACCGGCGCCGCCGGGTACGCCCTCTCCGCCGACGCCCGCCAGCTCCTCGACGACGGCGACCACCGCATCTACCCCCGCGCGGCCCCCGGGCCCGACCGCTGGCTCCTCGCCGTCTTCTCCGTCCCCGAACAGGAGCGCAGCAAGCGCCACCTGCTCCGTTCCCGCCTCTCCCGCCTCGGCTTCGGCACCGCCGCCCCCGGCGTCTGGATCGCCCCGGACCGCCTCTACGACGAGACCCGCCACACCCTGGAACGCCTCGGCCTCGCCTCCTACGTCGACCTCTTCCGGGGCGACCACGCGGGCTTCACCCCCACCGCCGAGGCGGTCCGCCGCTGGTGGGACCTGGACGAACTCGCCGCCCTCCACCACGCCTTCCTGACCGCCCACGAACCCGTCCTGGCCCACTGGAGCCACCACACCCCCACCCCCGAGGCCGCCTACCGCGACTACCTCCTGGCCCTCGACTCCTGGCGCCACCTCCCCTACGCCGACCCCGGCCTGCCCCCGGCCCTGCTCCCCGCCAACTGGCCCGGCGCCCCGGCCGCCACGGTGTTCACGGCCCTCCACACCCGCCTGTACGACACGGCCGCGCAGTACGCGGAGGCCGCGCTGCGCGGGAGCGAATGTCGGCCATGACATCTAAGCCCGTTGATTTAATAAGACGATCGACTTACGGTGCTCAGAGGTGCTCAGAGGTCCCCGACACCGGAGGAGTCCCCCCATGACCGAAGCCGTTCCTGACTACCCGTTCGAGCAGCCCGATGTGCTGGAGCCCCCGCGGGAGTGGGCCGAGACGCGGGCCGCGTGTCCTGTGGCGCATGTGCGGATGCCCAGTGGGGATGTGGTCGGTCTGCTGACCGGGTACGACGACGTGCGCGGGCTGCTGACCGATCCGCGCTTCAGCCGCAACCTCGACCGGAAGGGCGCGGCGCGGATGTCGACCACCGAGGACGGCGGGATGTTCAGCCGACCCTCCCTGGGGCAGGTGGACAACAAGGAGGGGCCGGGGCACCGGCGGTGGCGGCGGCTGATCAGCCGTGCGTTCACGGTGAAGAAGATGGAGGCGTGGCGGCCGCGGGTGCGGGAGATGGCCGACGCGCTGGTGGACGACATGGTGGCCAAGGGGTCGCCCGCCGATCTGCGCGCGGCGCTGGCGCTTCCGCTGCCGGTGCAGGTCATCTGCGCGCTGCTGGGCGCGCCGAGCGAGGACCAGGACAAGTTCGCGCGCTGGTCGGAGACCCTGCTGACGCTGACGCGTTATACGCAGGCCGAAGTGGACGACGCGCAGCGGGAGTTCCACGCCTACGCGTCGGATCTGGTCGAGCGCAAGCGGGCGGAGCCGGGCGATGACCTGCTCAGTGAGCTGACGCAGATCTCCGACAGCGAGGACGGGCGGCTCAGCCACGACGAGCTGATCTCCACCGCGGTCGGGCTGCTGCTGGCGGGGCACGAGACCACGTCCAACATGATCCTGAAGATGACGGCGATGCTGCTGTCGGAGCGGGAGCGCTACGAGGCGGTGCTCGCCGATCCCGGGCTGGTGTCGGGCGTGGTGGAGGAAGCGCTGCGGATGGACGCGAACGGCGGGGCGGGCATCCCCCGGTTCATCACCGAGGACACGGAGGTCGGCGGGGTGCCGGTGGGCGCCGGGAGCACGCTGTTCGTCAACCTGCCCGCCGCCAACCGGGACGGGCGCAAGTTCCCCGAGCCCGACCGGTTCGATCCGCGCCGCGAGAACAACGCCCAGCACCTCAGCTTCGGCGCGGGACCGCACTTCTGCGTCGGTCAGACGCTGGCGCGGGTGGAACTCCAGGTGGTGCTGGGGACGTTCGTCAGGCGGCTGCCCGAGCTGCGGCTGCGGGACGCTCCGGACGCGCTGCGCATCCGCGAGGGCGTCGCCGCGGGCGGTTTCGAGGACATGTGGGTCACCTGGTGACGGGCGGCGAGGACGGTACGATGAAGATCACTGTTGACGAGGGTCTCTGCTGCGGCAGCGGGCTGTGCGTGGTCAGGGCCGATCAGGTCTTCGACCAGCGGGAGGAGGACGGGATCGTGGTCGTGCTGGACGACACTCCGCCGACGCGGCACCACGAAGCCGTCCGTGAGGCCGCCACGGTGTGCCCGACCGGGGCCATCAGCCTGACGGAATGACCTCTCCGGCCTCTTCGGCTTCTTCAACGTCTTCAGCCTCCTCGACCTCTTCGGCGGAATGACTCCAGCGGAATGACGCTTCCCGGCCCGGCTGCCCCGCCATCCGCACGCTCGGTGCCCGCGCGGGACAAACTCATGCGCACCGCCGAGCGGCTCTACGCCGAGCGCGGCTTCGCGAACGTCTCGGTCAGGCAGATCAGCGAGGCGGCCGGGCAGCGGAACAACTCGGCGGTGCAGTACCACTTCGACAGCCGTGACGGGCTGATCCGGACGATCCTGTCGCACCACACCGCGCTCGTCGAGAAGCACCGCATCGCCATGGTGGAGGCGCTGCGCGGGCAGGACACGGTGTCCCTGGAGGACCACTACCGCTGCCTGATCCTGCCCAACGTCGAGACGTACGTCGAGGCGGGCACCCCCGCCTGGTGCGCGCGCTTCTTCGCCCAGGCCCTCGTCGAGCCCGCGCTCCGCGACTACGTCGTACGGGATCATCTGGACACGCCGTCGCTCCGCCTCCTGGAGGAGATCGGCGCGGTGCGCCGGGACGACATCCGCCCCGACCTCCTGGCCCGGCACGGCTCCATGGTGCGCCAGCTCTCGGTGCATGCCTTCGCCGAGCTGGAGTACGACCTGGTCAACGGCCGGGTCGACCCCGCCGGGGCGGAGGACGCCTGGCGCGCGCTGGGCCAGGACCTGATCACGGCGCTGTGCGGGCTCACCACCGCCCTGCTCGGAAAGCGCTAGAGCGCCAGAGCGGCTAGAGCGCGAGCCGGGGCCGAGGGGCGTCGGTGCGGCCCGTCGGGGGTGTGCGGCTGCCCGCCCGGTACGGGAGGGGCCAGGGGGCGGCCGGGCCGGTGTAGTTCTGGTCGGCGGCGGCGTGCAGGGTCCAGTGGGGGTCGTAGAGGTGGGGCCGGGCGAGGGCGCAGAGGTCGGCGCGGCCCGCCAGGATCAGTGAGTTGACGTCGTCCCAGGAGGAGATGGCGCCGACCGCGATGACGGGGACGCCGAGTTCGTTGCGGACGCGGTCGGCGTAGGGGGTCTGGTAGGAGCGGCCGTACGCGGGGACCTCGTCGGGGACGACCTGGCCGGTGGAGACGTCGATGGCGTCGGCGCCGTGGGCGGTGAAGGCGGCGGCGATGGCGACGGCGTCGTCGGCCGTGGTGCCGCCGTCGGCCCAGTCGGTGGCGGAGATGCGGACCGTCATGGGGCGGTCGTCGGGCCAGACGGCGCGGACGGCGTCGAAGACCTCCAGGGGGTAGCGGAGGCGGGCGTCGAGGGTGCCGCCGTAGGCGTCGGTGCGGTGGTTGGTGAGCGGGGAGAGGAAGCCGGACAGCAAGTAGCCGTGGGCGCAGTGGAGTTCGAGGAGGTCGAACCCGGCGCGGGCGGCGCGTTCGGCGGCGCGGACGAACTGGTCGCGGACGGCGGCGAGACCGGTGGCGTCGAGGGCGTGCGGGGTCTGGTTGACGCCGGGGCGGTACGGGAGGGGCGAGGGCGCGACGAGGGGCCAGTTGCCGTGCGGGAGGGGGGTGTCGATGCCCTCCCACATGAGCCGGGTGGAGCCCTTGCGCCCGCTGTGGCCGAGCTGCACGCCGACGGCCACGCCCGGGGACTGGGCGTGCGCGAAGTCGGTGACGCGGCGCCAGGCGGTTTCGTGCGCGTCGGCGTAGAGGCCGGTGCAGCCGGGGGTGATACGGCCCTCCGGGCTCACACAGACCATTTCCGTCATCACCAGCCCGGCCCCGCCGAGCGCCCGGCCACCGAGGTGGACGAGGTGGAAGTCGCCGGGGGTGCCGTCGTGGGCGGCGGAGTACATGTCCATGGGGGACACGACGACGCGGTTGCGGAGGGTGAGGCCGCGCAGCCGGAAGGGGGTGAACATGGGCGGGGTGGCGGCCGGGACGGCGGCCTCGCGCTCCACCGCCTCGACGAACTCCGCATCCCGCAGCCGCAGGTTGTCGTGGGTGACCCGGCGGCTGCGGGTGAGGAGGTTGAAGGCGAACTGCCCGGGCGGCTGGTCGAGATACAGCTCCAGGTTCTCGAACCACTCCAGGCTGGCGCGGGCCGCCCGCTGGGTGGATTCGACGACCGGGCGGCGCTCGGCCTCGTACGCGGCGAGCGCGTCGGGGAGGGCGGGGTGCTCTTCGAGACACGCGGCGAGGGCGAGGGCGTCCTCGACGGCGAGTTTGGTGCCGGAGCCGATGGAGAAGTGGGCGGTGTGCGCGGCGTCGCCGATGAGGACCGTATTGCCGTGTGACCAGCGCTCGTTGACGACCGTGCGGAACGCGGTCCACTGGGAGTGGTTGCCGCGCAGGGCGTGGCCGCCGAGGGCGTCGGTGAAGAGCTTGGCGCAGCGCTCGGTGGACTCGCGTTCGGTGCACTGGTCGAGTCCGGCCCCCCGCCACACCTCTTCGCGCGTCTCGATGATGACGGTGCTGGCGCCGAGTGAGTGGGGCAGCCCGGAGGGCTTCGATGAGGGGTGGTGGCCGGGAGACGGGCGGGCGTAGGGGTAGCCGTGGAGCTGCATGACGCCGTGCTCGGTCTCGGCGATCTCGAAGCGGAAGGCGTCGAACGCGATGTCGGCGGCGAGCCAGATATAGCGGCAGCGGTGGGTGGTGACGCGGGGGCGGAAGGCGTCGGCGTAGGCCTGACGGATGGCGCTGCCCGCCCCGTCGGCCGCGATGACCAGGTCGTACGTACGTGAGAGCTGCTCGGCGGGCGGCGCCTGGGCGCGGAACCGGAGCCGTACGCCGAGGGCCTGGCAGCGTTCGTGGAGGATGCGCAGCAGGCGTCGGCGGCCGAGGGCGGCGAAGCCGTGGCCGCCGGAGGTGAGCACATGGCCGCGGTGGGTCACGTCGATGTCGTCCCAGCGGACGAACTCCTCGCGGAGGGCCGCGTAGACGGCCGGGTCGGCGTGTTCGATGCCGCCGAGGGTCTCGTCGGAGAGGACGACGCCGAAGCCGAAGGTCTCGTCGGGGCTGCCCCGCTCCCAGACGGTGATCTCGCGCCGCGGGTCGAGGCGGGCGAGCAGGGCCGCCGCGTAGAGGCCGCCGGGCCCGCCGCCGACGACGGCGATGCGGAGCGGACGGCCGGGGGCGGAGCGGTCGGAGGCGGGGCGGCCGAGGGCTGGACGGTCGGGGACTGGACGGCCCGGGGCGGGGCGGCCCTGGTCGACGTGGCCCTGGTCGGCGTGGCCCGGTGCGGTGGTCATCGCCCCTGCCACAGGGGGGCGCGGCGGGCGGTGAACGCGGCGTGGAACTCGGCGTAGTCCGCGCCGGTCATCAGCAGCGCCTGCGTCGACGCGTCCATCTCGATCGCGGCGGACAGCGGCATGTCCAGCTCGGCGGTGAGCAGCGCCTTGGTCTGGGCGAGGGCGAGGGAGGGCCCGTCGGCCAGCCGCCGGGCGAGCGCCGCCGCCTCGGTCCCGGCCTGTCCCTCGTCGGCCAGCACGCTGATCAGGCCGATGCGCTCGGCCTCGGGGGCGCGGACCGGTTCGCCGAGCATCAGCAGCCGGGTGGCGTGGCCGAGCCCCACCACGCGGGGCAGCAGATAGGCGGCGCCCATGTCGCCACCGGAGAGCCCGACCTTGGTGAAGAGGAACGAGAAGCGGGCCGACGGATCGGCGACCCGGAAATCGGCGGCGAGAGCGAGAACGGCGCCCGCGCCCGCGGCGGCGCCGTGCACGGCGGCCACCACCGGGAAGGGGCACTCCCGCAGCGCGCGGACCACCTGCCCGGTCATCCGGTTGAAGTCGAGCAGCTGGCGGGTGTCCATGGCGAGGGTGGCGCCGATGATCTCGTCGACGTCACCGCCGGAGCAGAAGCCGCGGCCCTCGCCGCCGAGCACGAGGGCGTGGACGGAGCCGTCGCGGGCCAGCTCGGCGAGGAGGTCGCGCAGGTCGGCGTAGGCGCCGAAGGTGAGCGCGTTGAGCTTCTCGGGGCGGGCGAGGGTGACGGTGGCGACGCCCGTGTCGAGGGTGAGGCGCAGATGCCGCCAGTCCTCGGTGCGGGGCGCGGAACCGGTGAACGGACTCATGGGGGCCATGGCCTCCTTCAGCCGGACGACGTTCAGCCGGACGACGGCGGGGTGTGCCGGGTGCCTGACGGGGTGCCTGCCCCTCGAAGTTATCACCGTCACGTGACTGTCGTCACGAGTGCGCGATAGAGCGAGGACGGGGAGCCGTGATCGGTGAGGTCTTTAGTCCTCCCAAGAGTGGTCCATGGTCCCTTCCGGCACTATCGTCCGCTTCATACCGTCAAGGGCTGCGGTATTTCCGCTCCACGCCGACCGACTGGAACCCGTACGTGCCCGAACCTCTCCACGCCGCAACCTGGCGCTTCGCACTGCCGCACACGACGGCCGCGGTGCCGCTGGCCCGCGCCCTGATCCGCAACACGCTCGCGGACATCGGCGCGCCCGTGAACGGCGACACGGCGGAGCTGCTCACGGCCGAGCTGGTCGCCAACGCGGTGCAGCACACGGCCGGGGACGAGCCGATAGAGCTGGTGGTGGAGCTGGTGCCGACCGGCGGCTGGCAGGTCGAGGTGCACGACCAGGACCCGACGCCGCCCGGCGGATTCAGCGACCCGGACGACACCGCCGGGCCCAAGAGGGACACCGCCGGACCCGAAGGGGACACCGCCGGGCCCGAAGGGGACACTCCCGCCCCCGAGGGGGCTTCCCCCGCCCCCGAAGGGGATTCCCCTGTACCCGAGGGGGACGTTCCGGGCCGCCCCAAGGGCCCCAAAAGACCCGAAACCCTCGCCGAACAGGGACGCGGGCTGCTGCTCATCCGGGCCCTCAGCGCGGACACCGGCTACCGCCCGACCCCCTACGGCAAGGCCGTCTGGTTCACCCTCCCCCTGGCGGAGAGCTGATCATTACGGCGCGCCGAGCGTCGCGACGAGCACCGCCTTGATGGTGTGCATACGGTTCTCCGCCTCGTCGAAGACGACCGAGTGCTCCGACTCGAAGACCTCCTCGGTGACCTCCAGCTCGGTCAGCCCGTGCCGGTCGTAGATCTCCCGGCCCACGTCGGTGCCGAGGTCGTGGAAGGCCGGGAGGCAGTGGAGGAACTTCACGGCGTCGTTGCCGGTGGCGCGCAGCACGTCCATCGTCACCGCGTACGGCCCCAGCAGAGCTATGCGCTCGTCCCACACCTCCTTGGGCTCGCCCATGGACACCCACACGTCGGTGGCGATGAAGTCCGCGCCCTGCACGCCCTCGGAGACGTCCTCGGTGAGCATGATCCGGGCGCCGGAGGCCGCGGCCATCTGACGTGCCAGCTCCACGATGGTGTTGTCCGGCCACAGCAGCTTGGGCGCGACGATCCGGACGTCCATGCCCAGCAGGGCGCCGGTGACCAGGTAGGAGTTGCCCATGTTGTACCGGGCGTCGCCGAGGTAGGCGTAGGCGATCCGGTCCAGCGGCTTCTCGCTGTGCTCGGCCATGGTGAGGACGTCGGCGAGCATCTGGGTGGGGTGCCACTCGTCGGTGAGGCCGTTGTAGACCGGCACTCCGGCGTGGATGGCCAGCTCCTCGACGACGCCCTGGCCGTGTCCGCGGTACTCGATCGCGTCGTACATCCGGCCGAGCACCCGCGCCGTGTCCTTGACGGACTCCTTGTGGCCGATCTGCGAGCCGGTCGGGTCGAGGTACGTGGTCGAGCCGCCCTGGTCGGCGACGGCGACCTCGAAGGCGCATCGGGTTCGGGTGGAGGTCTTCTCGAAGATCAGGGCGATGTTCCTGCCCTGGAGCCGACGCGTCTCCGTGCCCGCGCGCTTGGCCGCCTTCAGCTCGGCCGACAGGTCGACCAGGTGCCGGAACTCCTCCGCGGTGAAGTCCAGCTCCTTGAGGAAGTGGCGGCCGCTGAGGTCAATCGCCATGGGGGTGGGCTCCTAGGTCGGTGCGGTCGAGCGGGTTCGAGGTGGCCGCGGCACACATTGCCACAGCCGGAAACCACGGAAGCATATACGAGAGACTGTATATATGCGGAGGCCCGTGCGGTAACCCCACCGTCGTCACTCCACGGCGTCCCGCTCGACCGGGCAGCTCATACAGCGCGGCCCGCCCCGCCCGCGGCCCAACTCGCTGCCCGGGATGTCGATGACCTCGATACCGCGCTTGCGCAGGAAGGTGTTGGTCGTCGCGTTCCGCTCGTAGGCGACCACCACCCCCGGCTCGACCGCGAGCACATTGCAGCCGTCGTCCCACTGCTCGCGCTCCGCCGCGTGCACGTCCTGGGTGGCGGTGAGCACCCGGATCGCGTCCAGGCCGAGGGCCGCCGCTATGGCCCGGTGCATATGCTCCGGCGGATGGTCGGTGACCTTCAGCTCCCGGCCGCCCGTGCCCGGCTCGATGGTGTACGAGCGGAGCATCCCGAGCCCCGCGTACTGGGTGAAGGTGTCCCCGTCGACCATCGTCATCACCGTGTCGAGGTGCATGAAGGCGCGCCCCTTGGGCATCTCGAGCGCCACGATCGTACGGGCGGAACCGGCTTCGAAGAGCCGGTGCGCCAGCATCTCCACCGCCTGCGGGGTGGTCCGCTCGCTCATGCCGATCAGCACCGCGCCCTTGCCGAGCACGAGTACGTCGCCGCCCTCGATCGTCGAGGGGTACGCGGCCTGGCCCTCCGACCAGACGTGGAAGTCCTCGTCCGCGAACAGGGGGTGGTGGCGGTAGACGGCCTCGTAGTGCACCGTCTCGTGCCAGCGGGCGGGCCAGCGCATCGCGTTGATGGCCACCCCGTCGTACACCCAGGCGGAGGCGTCCCGGGTGAAGAGGTGGTTGGGAAGCGGGTTCACCAGGAAGTCGTCGGGCTCCATGGCGTGGAAGCGGATGGAGACCGGCTCCGGGAACCGCGCCAGATACTCGCGCTTCGTCATGCCGCCGATCAGCGCCTCGGTCAGCTCCGGGGCGGTCAGCTCGTCGAAGGCCGCGCGCAGCGGGTCGGTGGCCAGCGGGCCGTACTCCTTCTCGTCGAAGACCCGGTCCAGCACCAGGGACCGCGCCGGGGGAAGGGCCAGGCTCTCGGCCAGCAGGTCACCGAAGAGATGGACCTCGACGCCCCGGTCGCGCAGCACGTCCGCGAATCCGTCGTGCTCCTGGCGGGCCCGGCGCACCCACAGGACGTCGTCGAAGAGGAGCGCGTCCCGGTTGGTGGGGGTGAGCCGCTTCAGCTCCAGGTCGGGACGGTGCAGAATGACGCGGCGCAGCCGCCCGGCCTCCGAGTCCACGTGGAATCCCATGATTCCATCTTCGCCGCTCGGGGCCCGGTGCGGATGACCCGCGACACAAGTCGTGCCCCGTCGTGACCCGTCGTGGCCAAGGCCGTGGCTCCGGCCGGGCCGCGGTCTTCGCTAGACGGCGGCCAGGATGACGATCAGGACCAGGGCCACGGCCAGGAAGCCCAGCAGGGCCGAGACCCAGAGCTGACCGGGCTGAAGGTCGATACGGGCGCTGCGGGAACGGGCGCCACGGCGGACAGCCTGTGCACGACGCTCCCGGGACTCCTCGTGCTCCCGGCGCTCCTCGGCCAGGCCGCCGAACAGCGCCCTCCAGCCCTTCTCCCCGAAGCCCGTGGCCTGCCGGGTGGCGACGATACGACGCACCACCTCGCGCCCCGCGCCGTCGCCCGCCGCCCAGAGCCCGGGCAGGACGCACGCCATCAGCTCGGGGACGGCGCCCCGGTCGGCGTACGGGCGCACCAGGCCCTCGTAGAGCATCAGCGCGTTGCGCACCCGCAGGCGGCCGGTCCCGCCCGGCTGATCGAGGTAGAGATGGGCGATCAGCACCTTCTCGCAGACCGCGTCGGCGAGCCGCGGCCCGCGCTCGGGGGCGCGGCGCACCAGCTCGACGACGACGCGGGTGGCCCGGTCGGCGGGCAGCCCCGCGTCGAGCGCGCTCAGCAGCAGCCCGTCGTCGGCCTCGCGCAGCGCCGCGGGGAGGGCGTCGCCGCCGTGGCGCAGCGCCTCGTGCAGCGTGCGCCGGGTGCGTACGGCGCTCAGCGGCACCCGGTGCGGGAGGTGGTCCGGGCCGCCGTCCGGGGCGTGGCCCCGCCCGGTGTCGTGCTCCTGCTCCATGTCCCGCGTGTACTCGGCGCCCTGCGTGTACTCCGTGTCCTTCACCATCGACGTCCTTCTCCTCACAGCGCTTCCAGCACCTCCCGAATCCGGGTGGCCGCCCGTACGTCGAGCGGTTCGTCGCCTTCGTGCGCCAGCCGGGGCAGGAAGCCGTACAACACCGCCAACTGGCGGTCGTCGCGGGCGGCCCGCCGAACCCAGCCGACCATCGCGTCCTCGGCAGCGGCCGCCGAGCGGGCCCAGGTCAGGGCGGCCCGCAGCAGTTCGGCGAGGAGCGGTGCGCTGCCCGGGCGGGCCGCCAGCAGCGCGGTGGCCAGCGGCCAGGCGGCGTACGGCTCCAGCTCCGGCACCTCGCACAGCCCCCACAGATGGGAGGTGCGGGTGGTGACGGCGCGCAGCACCGTCAGCAGCGCGAGGTCCCGGCGCGGCCGCCGGGTGTCGTGCAGCCAGTGGGTGAGCACGGCGAGCACGGCCTCGGGGTCCGTCCCGGCCAGCAGCCGCAGCACGCTGTACGAGGTGATCCGGCCGTCGTCCTCGTACGCCAGCCGGGCCAGCTCCTCCAGGGACGCCTGGACCGAGCCCGCGGCGAGGCCGTAGCCGTGGGCGAGGGCCGCCGTCTCGCGCTCACGTTCGTCGTCGCCGAGCGCCCAGCCGCGCAACAGGCCGTCCACGGCGGGCCGTACGTCCTCGTCGCGGGACGCCTCGGCGAGGGCGGTGGCGGCCGCCATCCGCTGCACCGGGCTGTCGGCGCGGGCCAGCGGCAGCAGCAGTTCGACGAAGCCGTACAGGTAGTCGCGGGCGCAGAGCACGCCCGCGGCGACCGCCGCGCGCACCCACACCTGGGGGCGCGGGTCGTCGCACAGTGCGCGCAGCCAGCGGGCCATCGGGCCGCGGACGTTGTGGTGGCCGTCCCACGCCTCGTACAGCACCGCGGACGCCAGCCGCCGCCCCTGGAACCGGACGGCGCGGACTGGGACCGACGCGTCGCCCAGGTCCTCCACGCCGTCGCCGCACACCGCGCGCGCCGCGGCGAGCCCGGCCCCGGGGCGGGCGGCGAACAGCGGGCGCCCGGGCGCGTACTGGGGGTCGAGCGTGACGGCCAGCTCCCAGGTCAGCAGCTCGGCCGCCTCGGCGGTGAGACTGTGCGCGGAGCCGTTGAAGACGGCGAGCGCGATCCGCAGCGCCGCCGTACGCAGGGCGGGCAGCGCGGCGGGCAGGGTTCCGGAGCGGCCCGCGCCGTCGAACCACGCGCGGGCCTGATCCGGGGCGAAGGCCCGGCAGCGCTCCAGCAGCCCTTCGTCCGACAGCAGCCCCTCGGCGTGAGCGGCGAGGTGCCGGGCGAGCCGGGCGGCCTCGCCGGGACGCGGCTCGTCCAGGCCCAGGGCATCGGCCACGTCCGGGCGAGCGGCGGTGGCACGGGCGAGGTTCAGCAGCTCGCCGGGCTTGTCCCCGAGCAGGTCGGCCAACTGACGTTCCAGCACCTCGGCGGCGGCCGGGGGCTCGTACGGTACGGCGTGACGACGGTCGCTCAGCAACCGTTCGGCACCCGGCCCACCCGCAACCAGGACGACACCGAACGCCCCGCACTCGGCGAAGCGAGCACGCAGCCGGTCCAATAGGGGCCCGGGGTCGGTGACGTCGCCGGGAAGCGCGAGGAGGTAGCCGTGCCCGCGCTCGATCTGGTGCGCGGCGGGGAGGGCCCCGAGCCCGAACCGAAAGACGAGCCCGCTTGCCGGTACGGCGGTCTCAGCCGAGGCGGCAGGTCCGGCCGAGGCAGCGTGTGCGGCGGGCCCGGCCGAGGCGATGGATGCGGCCGAGCCAGGCCGCCCAGCGGGGCCAGCCGAGGCGACGGACGCGACCGAGCCAGACCGCCCGGCCGATCCGACCGAGTCAGCCGGTTCGGCGAGTCCGACCAAGTCGGTGGGCACGGTCGAGTCGGTCAGCCCAGCGGGTCCGGCCGAACCGATGGACGCGACCGAGCCAGTCAGCCCAACGGGGCCAGCTGAGGCAGCGGGTCCGGCCGAGCCAGCCGGTTCGTCGGGTCCGGCCGAGGCAGCAGATGCGGTCGAGCCAGACGGCCCAGCGGGTCCAACCGAGACGGCGAGTCCGGCGAGCCCGGCCGAGACGATGGGTCCGGCCGAGCCAGCCGGTTCGGCGGGCCCGGCCACGTCGGCAGAGGCAGCCGGGCCAGACGGCCGAGTGCGTCCAGCCGAGGCGACGGACGCAGCCGAGCCAGGCAGCCCGGCCGGTCCGACCGAGGCCGCGGGCCCGGCCGAGCCAGACGGCCCAGCGAGCCCTGCCGAGGCGACGGACGCGGCCGAGCAAGTCGACCCGGCGGGGGCGGCCGAGTGGGCCGGTCCGGCCGAGTCGGCCACCTCGGCACGCTCGGGCGCGTCCGACGGACCGGGTCGTTCGGGCCGTTCGGCCAGGTGCGCCGGTGCTCCGTGGCCCGTCGTCTCGGCGAGGAGGGCGAGGCCGGTCCAGGTGCGGCCGGTGCCGGGTTCGCCGCATAGGGCGAGGAGGTGGGTGCGGCTCAGCCGCTCCCGCATCCCGGCGTAGCCGGGGGCGGGCCGGTAGACCCGGCGCAGCAGGGCCAGCTCCTCGCGGGGGACCGGCCCTTCGGGGAGCGGACGGTGCTCGTCCCCGCCGGGCGGGCGCGGCGGGCAGTCGGCGGTGACGCGCAGATGCGCGCGCGCCTCGCGCGCCGTGCGGGCGCCGCCCGCCTCACCGGCGCCGTCCAGCGGGCCGCCCCTCGGGATGTCCAGCCGCCGCGGGCCCGGGTCCGCCGGGATGTCGATGCCGTCCGGTCCGTTCATCGCCCGCCCTCCTTCATGCCGTGGTCCCCGTATGTCCCCGGGGGTGGCGTTCTTGGAGGTGCGTGGGAGATCCGAAGCGGGCGGCGAGACCTCTCCCCCGATCCGTCCCGCCGCCCTTCTCCGGTGCCAGGCGCTGGGCCATGTGCACCCCCGTCGCACACGGTCCCGTTCGCCTGCGCCTCCTCCAGGGTGGGCCGGGGGCGGGGCGGGCGCTGTAGCCGTTTACACAGTCGCGCGCATTCGCGGGGCGTGCGCGCCCGCGCTCATTCGCAGGGGCGCGCCGGTATGTGCTCCCCGGCCGCGCGCCCCTCGGCCAGCAGCCGCAGCAGCCCCATGTCCCGCACCTCGAAGCGGCGCGAGGCGGTCCGTACCACGCCCTGGTCGCGCAGCAGCCGCAGCGCCTTGGCGACGGCCTCCCGGGTCGAGCCCACGGCGGCCGCGATGTCGTGCTGCGGCAACTGCAGATCGACGGCGATGGCCCCGCCGGGACCGGTGTGGCCGGTGCGTTCGGCGATCTCGACCAGCCGGGCGGCCAGCCGCTGGAGCACCTTCTCGGAGGCGAGGGAGCGCCGTTCACCGTCGGAGCTGCGCAGCCGCGAGCTGAACTGACGCATGATCAGTACAGTCGCGACCGGACGCGCGGCCAGATAGGCGCGGAACCGGTCGCCGGAGACCACGACCGCCTCCATCCGGCCGAGCGCGGTGACGGTGGCGCTGCGCGAGCCGTGATCCACCGCGGCCTGATCCCCCACCACCTCGCCCGCACCGCGCAGCGCCAGGATCAGCCGCACCCCGCGCTCGGTCTCCACGGAGACGGCGGCCCAGCCGGAGACGATCGCGACGACGAAGGTGGTGCGGTCGTGCTCGCGCAGGACGACCTCGGAGGGGCCGTACGTCCGCGGCCTGCCGAGCGCGAGGAGGGCGCGCCGGTCGTCGGCGGGGAGAGCGTGGAGAAAGGGCCGTCCGTCCTCGAAGAGACTCATCCGCCCTCCCGCTTCGCTGGTGGCTCGTCAAGGCTCGTCAAAAACGCGTCAAGTTACGGAGAACCGATGGGTATGGCGAGCACGCTAGGCAGATGGCACGGGCACGTCAACGGGCCGGGACAGAACCGGTGTCCCCGGGCGGACCTGCGGCGGAATCCGTTCGAACACCTCTGCAATCCCCCGTCCACCCGCCGGAGTCGGCGCCCCGGCGAAGGCCCGTCGCCGCGAGCGCGGCGAGCCCGGCGGTGACCGCGGCGAAGACCCAGCCCCCGCGCAGCGCCCCCGGGTCCGGCCGGGCGGCGCCGCCCGTGATGACGACCAGCGCGGCCACCCCCAGGGCCGAACCGCCCTGCCGGCATCAGCACGCCCGAGCCGAGGGACAGCTGACGAGCCGGGAGCAGTCCGGCAACCGCGGGCTACAGCCGTGGGTCCACCGGCTCCGATTCCAGGGCCAGCACCGCGAACACCGCCTCGTGCACCCGCCACAGCGGCTCACCGTCCGCCAGCCGGTCCAGCGCCTCCAGACCCAGCGCGTACTCCCGCAGGGCGAGGGAGCGCTTGTGGCCGAGGTGGCGCTGACGCAGTCGGTCCAGGTTCTCCGGGCGGGTGTACTCCGGGCCGTAGACGATCCGCAGATACTCCCGGCCCCGGCATTTGACGCCCGGCTGGACCAGTCGGCCGTCGCCCTTGCGGACGAAGCCCTGGAGCGGTTTGACGACCATGCCCTCGCCGCCCGCCTCCGTCAGCTCCAGCCACCACGCGACGCCCTCGGCCACCGACGCGTCGTCCTCGGTGTCGACGACCAGGCGGCGGGTGGGGGCGAGCAGCGGACCGCCCTCCGGTGAGGGCTTCTCCGCCTCGATCATGCGGTCGATCAGGGCGAGTTGCCGGTCGTGCGGGAGCGCGGCGAGGCTGCGGCCCTGGGCGGCCAGGATCTGGAACGGAGCCATCCGTATGCCGTCCAGTCCGTCCACCGGCCAGCAGTAGCGCCGGTACGCCTCGGTGAACGCGGCCGCGTCCACCGCCCGCCCGCGCTGCTTGTCGAGCAGCGCGGACACCTCGACGCCGCGCGCCGCCGCGCCCTCCAGCGCCGAGAGCACCCCCGGGAAGACGGCGCCCGAGGCCGCGCCCACCGCCGCGTACTGGTTGCGCAGCAGCCCTGCGGCCTTGAGCGACCACGGCATCAACTCGGCGTCCAGCAGCAGCCAGTCGGTCTCCAGCTCCTGCCACAGACCGGCGCCCTCGATGCCGCCGCGCACCCCGTCGAGAACGGACTCGGCCAGCCGCGGGTCGTCGAAGAACGGCCGCCCGGTGCGGGTGTACACCATGCCGGATACGCCCTCGGGCGCCCCGAAACGCTCCTTCGCCACTTCCGGGTCGCGGCAGACCAGCGCCACCGCCCGGGAGCCCATGTGCTTCTCCTCGCAGATCACCTGACGCACCCCGTCCGCGCGGTAGGCGGCGAACGCCTCCGCCGGGTGCTCCAAGTAGCCATCCTCGGTGGAGGTGGCGGCGGGGGCCATGGTGGGCGGCAGGTAGGCGAGCAGCCGGGGGTCGACGGCGAAGCGGCTCATGACCTCCAGGGCCGCCGCCGCGTTCTCCTCCTTGACCGCGATCCGGCCCATGTGCCGGGTCTCGACGACGCGGCGGCCGCGTACATCGGCGAGGTCGAGCGGACGGCCTTCGGTGCCGCCCGGGGCCTCGTTGCCCAGCGGTCTGACCGGCTCGTACCAGACCTGCTCGGCCGGTACGTCCACGATCGCGCGCTCCGGCCAGCGCAGCGCGGTCATGCGGCCGCCGAAGACGCAACCGGTGTCCAGACAGAGGGTGTTGTTGAGCCACGATGCCCGAGGGGTGGGCGTGTGGCCGTAGACGACCGCGGCGCGGCCCCGGTAGTCCTCCGCCCATGGGTAGCGCACCGGCAGACCGAACTCATCGGTCTCACCCGTCGTCTCCCCGTACAGCGCGTGCGAACGCACCCGGCCCGAGGTGCGGCCGTGGTACTTCTCGGGCAGCCCGGCGTGACAGACCACCAGCGCTCCGCCGTCCAGCACATAGTGGCTGACCAGCGACTCGATGAAGTCCCGCGCCCGGTCGGCGAACTCCGGGTCCGTGGTGTGCTCGCGGTCCAGCTGCTCGACCGTCTCGGCGAGGCCGTGGGCGATCTTGACCTTGCGGCCCTTGAGGTAGCGGGCGAGCTTGTTCTCGTGGTTGCCGGGCACGCACAGCGCCGATCCGGAGGCGACCATGCCCATCACCAGGCGCAGCACCCCGGGGCTGTCCGGCCCGCGGTCGACGAGGTCGCCGACGAAGACGGCGGTGCGCCCTTCGGGGTGGACGGCGTCGACCGGGCGGCCCCGCTCGTCGCGGCGCAGGGCGTAGCCGAGCTTGCCCAGCAGGGTCTCCAGCTCGGAGCGGCAGCCGTGGATGTCGCCGACGATGTCGAACGGTCCGGTGAGATGGCGCAGATCGTTGTAGCGGCGCTCGGTGGCGATCTCCGCGGCCTCGACCTGCTCGGCCCCGCGCAGGATGTGCACCTTGCGGAACCCCTCGCGCTCCAGGGACTTCAGGGAGCGGCGCAGCTCACGGCGCTGACGCGGGACAACGTGGGAGGGCAGCCCCGCGCGGTCGGGGCGGGTCGCGTTCCGCCGGACGCACTCCGCCTCGGGGATGTCGAGGACGATCGCGACCGGGAGGACGTCATGCTCCCGCGCCAGCTGGATCAGACCGCGGCGGGCCTCGGGCTGGACGTTGGTCGCGTCGACCACGGTCAGCCGCCCGGCCGCCAGCCGCTTGCCCGCGATGTAGTGGAGCAGGTCGAAGGCGTCGGAGGTGGCGCTCTGGTCGTTCTCGTCGTCGGAGACCAGACCCCGGCAGACGTCGGAGGAGACGATCTGGGTGGGCAGGAAGTGGCGCCGGGCGAAGGTGGACTTGCCGGAGCCGGTGGTGCCGACGAGGACCACGAGCGACAGGTCGGGCACGCCGAGGCTGCGCCGGTCGAGCTGCTCGGCGTCGGTCATGGCGTCGGTCATGCGGCGGCCTCCTTCGGTGTCGTGGTCGTGTTCGTGGTCGTGGTCGTGGTCGTGTTCGTGCTGCTGTCCCCCGCCTCCTGCCGGAAGAGCGCGAGCTGCGTCGGCGGGCCGACCTCGGGGTCGTTGGGGCCGACGGGACGGAACTCCACCGCATAGCCATGGCGTTCGGCGACGCCCCGCGCCCAGTCGCGGAACTCCTCGCGCGTCCACTCGAAGCGGTGGTCGGGGTGGCGGACCTCCCCGGCGGGCAGGGACTCCCAGCGCACGTTGTACTCGACGTTGGGCGTGGTCACCACGACGGCCTTCGGCCGGGCGGCGCCGAACACCGCGTATTCCAGGGCGGACAGCCGGGGCGGATCGACATGCTCGATCACCTCGCTGAGCACCGCCGCGTCATAGCCGGTCAGCCGGGAGTCGGTGTACGCGAGCGAGCCCTGCGTCAGCTTGAGCCGCGCCGACTGCCGCTCGGGCATCCGGTCCAGGCGCAGCCGCCGCGCCGCCTGGTTCAGCGCGCGTATCGACACATCGACACCGACGATCTCGGTGAACCGCGCGTCCCGCAGCAGCTCGCCCAGCAACTGGCCCTGGCCGCAGCCGAGATCGAGCACCCGGGACGCCCCGGCTTCCCGCAGAGCACCGAGGATCGCCTCGCGCCGCCGCACGGCCAGCGGCACCGGCTGCGGCGCACTCTCCCCATCCGGCTCCACTCCCCCACGCTCCCCCTTCTCCCCCTTCTCTCCCTGCTCGGCCTGCTCCGCCTGTCCTTCCCGCCCGGCGAACTCCCCGGCGGGCTCCTCGGCAAGCTCCTCCACCGCGTTGTCGATCTCCTCCACCTCGGCGTCGTCCGTCTCCGCGAGCCGCGCCAGCTCCAGCCGCTCCATCGCGCTGCGGGTCAGCGACCAGCGGCGGGCCAGATAGCGGTTGCTGATCAGCCGCTGCTCGGGGTGGTGCCCCAGCCAGCCCTCGCCGGAACGCAGCAGCTTGTCCACCTCGTCCGGGGCGACCCAGTAGTGCTTCGCGTCGTCCAGCACCGGCAGCAGCACATACAGATGGCGCAGCACGTCGGCGAGCCGCGACTCGCCCTCCAGCACCAGCCGTACGTACCGCGAGTCGCCCCACTGCGGGAACCGCTCGTCCAGCGGCACCGGCTCGGCCGTCACCGCCCAGCCCAGCGGTGCGAAGAGCCGCTCGACCAGGGCGGCGCCGCCGCGGGCGGGCAGGGCGGGCACCTCGATCCGCAGGGGCAGCGGCCGCTCCGGCAGCTCGGGCCGCGCCTTGCACTGTCCCCTCAGGGCGCTGGAGAAGACGGTGCTCAGCGCGACGGCCAACAGCGAGGAGGCCGCGTACGGACGGTCGTTGACGTACTGGGCGAGCGCGGAGTCGGGCGCGCCGCCCCGCCCCTTGCCCCGGCTCCGCCGCACCAGCGCGACGGGATCGACCTCCAGCAGCAGCGCCGCCGTGCAGCGCTCGGTGTCCGCCTCGGGGTAGAGGACGTGCGCGGTGCCGTGGGAGGTCGAGAACCGCTGCGCCTTGTCGGGGTGCTTGTGCAGCAGAAAGCCCAAGTCGGTCGCGGGGCGCTCGATGGTGCCGGTGGTGGATATCGTCAAGAACACCCGTCCGAGTATCGCCGGGTGAATCCCCCCTCACCTAATGGTTTCTCACCACGCCTAGTGGTTTCTCACCACGCCCGCCAGCTCCGCGATCCGGTCCGGCCCCACCCGGCAGCAGCCGCCGATGAGCCGCGCCCCGGCATCGCGCCAGGCCTTCACCCGCGCCGGGTCGAAGGTCGGCCGCCCGCGCCAGCTCCGGGCCGCCGCGTCCCACTCCTCTCCGCTGTTCGGATACACCGCCACCGGCTTTCCGGTGGCCTCGGCCGCGATCTCCACGGCCCGGTCCGCGTCGCCCGGCTCGCAGCAGTTGACGCCGACCGCGATCACCTGCTCGTTCCCGGCGGCGAGGGCGAACGCGTCCCGGAGCGGCTGCCCGGCCCGAGTGGTCTCCCCCGCGATGCTGTACGTTAGCCAGACGGGCACCCCGCAGCCCTCGACGGCCCGCAGCATGGCCGCCGCCTCGTCGGCGTCCGGCACCGTCTCCAGGGCGAGGACATCGGGCCCGGCCGCGACCAGCGCCTCGATCCTCGGCCGGTGGAACCGCTCCAGCTCGGCCACGCTCAGCCCGTACCGCCCGCGGTACTCGCTGCCGTCGGCCAGCATCGCCCCGTAGGGCCCGACGGAGGCCGCCACCCACACCGGGGCGGCCGGGTCGGCCGCGCCCTCGGCCGCTCCGCGCGCCAGCTCGACGCTGCGCCCCAGCAGCGCCGTGGCGTCCTCGCGGGCCACGCCCCGGTGGGCGAAGCCCTCGTAGGTGGCCTGGTAGCTGCTGGTGATGAGCACCCGTGCGCCCGCCCGCACATACGCGGCGTGCGCCGCCTCGATCTGCCCCGGGTCATCGGCGAGCAGCCGGGCCGACCACAGCTCGTCGGACAGGTCACAGCCCTGTGCCTCCAGCTGGTTGGACAGCCCGCCGTCGAGGACGAGCGGCCCGCCTTCCAGAGCGGTGGCCAGTGGCGTGGGCGGGACAGACATCACGGGTACTCCTGGTGGTTCGGTGAGCCACGAGGCTCGGTCAGCCCAGCTGGTTCTGGACCTGGGATGAGATCAGCTCAAGGTGATCGAGGTCGTCGAGGTCCATGATCTGGAGGTAGATCCGGGACGCCCCGGCCTCCGCATAGCGGCCGATCTTGTCGACGACCTCGGCCGGGGAGCCCGTCAGCCCGTTCTCCTTCAGCTCCGGGACCTCGCGGCCGATCGCCGCGGCCCGCCGGGCGACCTCGGCGTCGTCCTTGCCGACGCAGGCGATCAGCGCGTTCGAGTACACCAGGTCGTCGCCCTTGCGCCCGGCCTCCTCGGCGGCCGCCCGCACCCGGCCGAACTGCCGCTCACTGTCCTCCGCCGACGCGAACGGCATGTTGAACTCGTCCGCGAACCGCGCGGCCAGCCGCGGGGTGCGGGTCGGCCCATGGCCGCCGATCAGCACCGGCACCCGGTCCTGGGCGGGCTTGGGCAGCGCGGGCGAGTCGGTGAGCTGGTAGTGCGCGCCGTCATGGCTGAAGGTCTCGCCGACCGGCGTCTTCCACAGACCGGTGACGATGGCCAGCTGCTCCTCCAGCCGCGCGAACTTCTCCTTCGGGAAGGGGATGCCGTACGCGGTGTGCTCCTCCCCGTACCAGCCCGCGCCCAGGCCCAGCTCGACCCGTCCACCCGACATCTGGTCGACCTGCGCGACCTGGATCGCGAGGACGCCCGGCAGCCGGAAGGTGGCGGCGGTCATCAGGGTGCCCAGCCTGATCCGCTTGGTCTCGCGGGCCAGCCCGGCCAGGGTGAGCCACGCGTCGGTCGGGCCCGGCAGCCCGTCGACATCCCCCATGCTGAGGTAATGGTCGGAACGGAAGAAGGCGTCGAAGCCGAGGTCTTCGGTGGCCTTCGCGACGGACAGCAGGGTGTCGTAGGTCGCACCCTGCTGGGGCTCGGTGAAAATGCGGAGATCCATGCCCCCCATCCTGCCTTCTCATGCCGCACCACCCCACTCCCCACCCCACTCCAGCCCCGTGAGATGCCTCAGCATCCCGTGCACCCGGTCCCTCGCCTCGTCCGCCGCGTCGATCGCCTCGACACACTGCCAGTACAGCGCCTCCTCCTCCGTGCTGGAGGCGACGCCCACCAGCGCGAATCCCGCCTCCGCGAGCAGATCCCCCAGCGCCAGCAGCACCGCTCTGGGGTCCCGCACCTCCGACAGCTGAGCCGCCCGTAACCCCGCGCCGCGCAGCGCGGGATGGTGCAGCGCCGGGTGGAACAGGGCCCCTCGCGCCCTGCCGCCCGCCTCGCACAGGCCGCGCGCCTCCGCCCGCGCCGCCGCCGGGCCGCTCACCGTGAAGTATCCGCCGACCGCTTCCGCCAGCGCCTGGACCTGCCAGGCCTCGGCCACGATGTCATGCACGCCCCCGGCCTTCGCCAGGGCGTGCCGGGTGACACCGATCAGCCGCATCGCGTCCATGCCCCGAACCCCTCTCAACGGACTTTCCGCACCCGTCACTCCTCCACTACCCAGAGTGATGACTAACAGGCCGAAAAGCTAGGGGAATTCAGGAATCTGTTGACAACAGTTGCGTTGTGGATAACCTCATCACTACCGAGAGTGACGAACGGGCCCTCCGGGTGCCGCGACCGGGAACCGGCCCTCATTGCGGTCGATCTTCGCGGCCAGCGCGGCGAGTGCGTCGATCCCGAGCACTTCGCAGAACTGGAGCAGATACGCCAGGACATCGGCGACCTCGTCCTCGACCCGGGCCGCCTCCCCCGGCTCCGCCATCACCCGCGCCGACTCCTCCGGCGTCAGCCACTGGAAGATCTCCACCAGCTCCGACGCCTCGACGCTCAGCGCCGCCGCCAGGTTCTTCGGGGTGTGGTACTGCTTCCAGTCGCGCACCGCCGCGAAAGCCGCCAGCCTGCGCTGCAGGCCCGCCACATCAAGGTCATCGGATCGCCCGCGCTCGGCGGCCACGCGCCCAGGGGAGACGCGCCCAGCGGACTCAGAGGACTCAAGGTGCTCGGGAGACTCAAGGGACTCAAGGTGCTCGGGGGACTCAGGGGACTCACGCTCAGAGGACTCGCCCCCGCCCCCGGTTTCCCCCGGTGCGGGGGGGGCCCCCGCCCCCCCCCGTCACGTCCCCCACCGTCCCCACCAGCCGGATGTGCCCCCGTGCGCACATCCGGACCGCCACCCCCAGCAGCTCCCGCGCCTGCCGCCGGTCCAGGCACCGGTCGAAACCGTCCGCCAGCACCGTCAGCACCTGCCGCGCGGGAAGCACATCCGCCGCCGGGTCCATCGCCAGCACTCCCGGCCCGGTCAGCAGCACCAGCGCGAGCGCCAGATAGCGCAACTCCCCGTCGCCCAGCCGCTCCACCGGCATCGCGCCCAGCTCGCCCTGCTCCACCAGGGCCCGCACCACCCCACCCCCGGCCCCCTCGGTCACCAGGCCCTCCACCGGCCCCGCGCACCCCGCCCGCACCGCCGCGACCAGCGCCGCGTGCCGGGAGCCGCACTCCCGGCTGGTGCGCCGCAGCACCGCCGCCAGGTTCTCGCAGCCCCCGCGCAGCCGCCCGTCGCGCGGCGCCGCCGGTGCCCGCATCCGATCCGGCCGCGGATCGCAGGGGAAGACCGAGCGCAGCGCGATCACCACCTGCTCGGCGGCGGCCAGCGCCAGCCGCTGCCCCTCGGTGATGCCCGCCACCCGCAACGGCAGCACCGAGGTCGCCAGCCGGTCGTCGGGCAGCGGAGCCCGGGTGACCGCGACGGCCCCCGCCGTGTGCCAGGCGGCCTGGACGCAGCGCCGCTCCGGATCGCGCAGCGCCGTCTCCAGCAGCGTCTCCCCCGCCCCCGTCAACCGCTCGCCCACGATGCGCAGTTCGGGCTCGGCCTGCACGGCGACATCGAGCCGCACCGGCCCGACCGGGCCGTCCACGGTGCACCCGATCCGGAACCCGCGCCGCCCCTGCCGGTCCGGCCGTGCCCGGCGCGGGATGTACGACACCGGCTCGCGGAACACCTCCGCGAGCCGAGCGCCGCCCGCCAGGCGCGCGAGCGCCCCGTACGCCTCCAGCACGCCCGACTTACCACTTCCGCTCGGCCCGGCGAAGAGCGTCAGCGGTCCCAGGGAAAAGACCGCACGTCGATGGGACTTGAAGGCGGACAGCCTCAACTCGGTCACGGCGGGCCGCAGCCCGGATGCGCTCATGCCCGGAACATATCTGTGAGGAATACCGCCGAACCGTTACTCCTTCCGTATCTTCCTACCATCGGGGGATGGTGACGGTGGCCGAAGATGACCGAGGGGAACGTGAGGACGCATATGAACGGGGCGGCGGCGAGCGGCGGCCACGATGCCTGACAGCACCTTCTGGATCGCGGCCCTCACCGGCGGCACCGCCGTCCTGGCCAGTTGGGTCACCAGCCGCGGCAACACCCGGGCCGCCCAGATCCAGGCCGACACCGCGGCCCGCGCCCAGCAGACGGAGCGGCTGCGCGACAGCAGGCGGACCGCGTACCTCGAATTGATCGAGCAGATTCACCGCATGGGCGACTTCTACTGGGAGATCTCCGCGGCCCAGCGCGCCGGAGACTTCCAGCGCCGCCCCGCCCTGCTGGACGAAACGCTGGAGCGCGAACGCGACCACTACGGGAAGCTGCGGCACTGTGCGCGGGTGGTCGAACTGGAGGGCCCCGCCGCCGCGGGCGAGGCGGCCCACAAGCTCCAGAAGTCGACCAGCCGGTTCCACCGCTCGCTGGAGGCCATGGCCGCCGCCGACCCGGAGGGGATACGACGCTTCAACGACGCCTACAGCCCGTTCTGGGCCGCCCTCGGCGACTTCGTCGACACCGCGAAGGCGTCCCTGCAGGGGCCTTGACCGACGCCACACGTCAACCCGAAGCCGTCACTGCAAGGACACACGGCGGCACACAGACTGTCTCGCTCACTCTTGCCGTCGATGGCACGATGGTGTCCCGCGTGATGGTGTAGCCGATCAATCTTGAGTAGTGCGCCGGTGTACTCCGGCTGGTGGTGCCCGCTCCCTGCGCATGGAGCGGGCCACCGTGTAACTCTCCCTGATAAACGCCCAGTTCATCGAGGGAAGGAGATAAACGATGGCCCCCCATGGAGCGCCGGAACCCGCCCCCCCGTCCGCGGATGCCTGCACGCCGAACTGCCTGCCCCAGACCGAAAGCAGGGGCGCTGAAACACCGGCACGATCGCGCAGCCAGGACGCGGGCAGCGTGGTGGACGCATGGGCCTCAGCCAGCACAGACCTGGCCTGACGACCAATCAGAACTGGGAAGGCCGAGCGAGTAGTCAGAACGGCGAAAATGAAGGAGGTCCTCGTCAGCGAGGCTGACGAGGACCGTCAGCCAGGTTCGAGGGCTAGTTGCCGATCTCGGCATATCCCCAAGAGAGCGAGGAGTTCACCTGGGTGCAGTACGCCCAGGACCAGTTGCCGCTGCCCACCCTCTTCCACTGCTGGCCACGGACTTCCTGGCCGTTCTTGCACACCGCGACGGCCCGGAAGTAGCGCCCTTCCGCGGAGCTGCAGTAGGTGCCGAAGGTGTTGGAGTCCTGCGACTTCCGACAGCTGGCCGCTGCCGAAGCCGAGGACGGGTCTGCCACCGCTGAGCTGCCGCTCATCACGACCGTGCCAGCAGTCAGCGCCAGTCCAGCCGCTGCGACAGAGACTGTCCGAAGAAGTTTCACGATGAGATCTCCCAAGCGTAGTCGGTCGGTTCTCGAGCAGGCCAGGCCCCTGTCCCGCAAGCGAGAACCAGGGGTATCCGGGCCGTAAGCTCCGGTTCTCGTGCCAGATCCACGGTGCCGGTACCGCTTTGCATAAACCTTGCGGAAACCCTGAAACAGCAGGTCAACACACCTCTCCCACAGAGAGACCGATCGCTGCGGCAACCTGGGTCGGGAACTGCTGGAGTTCTCCACGCCGCGTGATCCTGCGGAGGTGGCACAGTTCGTCGCGCTGCGGGTGCTACACCCGGAGACCGACTTCTGGCGCTGCGGGCTCGCGGTCGCCGCCCGGTACGTCAAGGAGGTGGCCGAGAGTGGTGAACTGCGGGTGCCGTACGACTACGTGACCCCGATGGGCCATTCCGTGGAAGGCGGGGACGTGATCGTCGAGGTGGTAGAAGCGGGGGCCAGGGCGATCTCAGGTGCCCGAACGCGACCCGGGCCTGGAATGATTGGTTCATTCGCGCGGCCAGGCTTCTCTCCCTTGTCCTCCTGCTGCAGAACCGGGGCAGGCTGACCGCCGTGCTCTTCGAGATGCACGACGAGTGGATCGCCTTCCCCCGTCGTTACCTCCCCGAAGGCAGCATGGACGAGCTTTACCCCGAACTCCCCGAAAGTGCCCCGGCGCTACCCAATGCCACGAACAAGCAGACCAGTTGATCCCCTACACCATCACGAGGGACACGACCATGGCACGGTGCCCACTTCGCCGCAGACTTCACCCGGCCACGACTCGCGCATTTCGAAGCCCGGCTCAAGAACGCGAAGTGAGTGCCCGCCCCGTACCGGATTGATTCGGCACGGGGCGAGCCGCGAAGGTCAACGCTGGGCGGTGTACGCCACGAAGCTGGCCCACTCAGTGGAGGAGAAGGCGAGCTGCGCGCGCTGCTTGTCCTTGGAGTCCCGCACATGGACCGTGTCGGGGCGGGTGGCGACCTCGACGCAGTCGCCTTCGCTGCCGCTGCTGTAGCTGGACTTGTGCCAGATCAGTTCGGACGTGCTCATAGGTCTCCTCGCATCCGCTCCAGAAGGCTCCTGGAGTCCTCTGGGGTGAGGGCTTGCGAGCGCAGTTTTGCATACCGGTGCTGCAGGACGCTGATCTCCTTTGGATCAGAGATCAGGCGACCGTCTTTCTGACCTTCGGAGTACCCGAACCATCGGTGATCGGGTGTCTCCAGCAGCTGCACGGGGCCGTCCAGTCCGGCATGGACCGGCTTCCGCAATGGCATGACCTGCAACTCCACATTCCAGTGCCGCTCGTCTACGTCCAGCAGATGATCAAGCAGCTCCCGCGTGACCTCTTCGCCGCCCGTGTACCGTTCCAGCACCGCCTGTTCAATGATGATGAAGCTGAACGCCGTCGGCGGCTTGCGGCTGGTGGACAGCAGTTCCTGTCGTGCAAGCCGGGCGGCGATGCGCTCGGCCAGCTCCACCTCGTCCGGTACGGGCGGGACGCTCAGCGACACCGCCTGCGCGTACGCCTCCGTCTGCAACAGGCCCGGCGCTACCCGGCACTCGTACGTGTACAGGCTGATCGCCACCCGCTCCAACCGGGCCCACTGCCGGAACCAGGCCGCCAGCCCCGGCTGTCGGCACAGGAACTGTGCCGCCTTCCGTAGGGCACCGGTGTTGCCCAGCGCCTCCTCCGCCCGCTCCACGAGAGACGGCTCCGGCATGCGCCGACCCTGCTCGACTGACGCGACCGTGTGCTTGGAGAATTGCACCAGGTCGGCGAAATGCCCCAGCGCACGGCGGGGGCGGACAGATGTCCGGCCACGCCTGGTTCAGTCAGGCAGGGTGTCCAACTTGTTCTGGAGCTGTTCGGCATCCTCGTCGCGGTGCTGTGCCTGGTAGAGGCCAACGGCCTGCTGCCAGCTCTCGCGGGCCTGGTCGCGTTGGCCGAGGGCGGCGTGCACGCGCCCCAGCCATTCCAGGGCGTCGGCCTCGCCGTAGGCATGGTCGATGTCCCGCAGCAGCGCCAGTGCCTGCTGGAAGCGGGTCAGGGCCAGTGTGTGCCGGCCGTTCTGGTGGGCCAGGCGGCCCAGCGTGCCAAGGACGTCTGCCTCGCCGTCCCGGTCCCGATGACTGCGGAACAGGGCGAGCGCGGCCTCGCCATGGGCGCGGGCCTCCTCGTACCGACCGAGCCGGGCGCAGTACACGCACACCTGGTTGTGCGCCTGGGCCTCCCAGACCGGCGTTTTCAATGTCTGGAAGAGAGCGAGGGCGTGGCGGGCGTGTTCAAGCGCCTGCTGATGGTTCTCCCGGCGCTCCCAGGCATAGGCCAGTACCAGGGAGGTGTGGGCCATCTGGACGGCGTCTTCGGATGTCTTGCCCAGGGACATGGCCTGGTGAAGGTGGTCCAGTGCCTCATCGTGAAGGTTGGATCGGATGCAGGCGATGCCCAGGTTGCGACGGGCGAGTATCTCCGCCTCGGAGTCGCCGAGTTGCTGGATCGCCTCCAGCCCCCTTCTCCAGGCGTCGAGTTGGGCGTGCAGGTGGCCGTTGCGGCGGTGAAAAGTGTCCAGTACCCATGCCATCCGCCACACCACTTCGCACCAGCCCGAGTCGGCAGCCAGCCGCTGGGTCGCCAGCAACACGGCATGCTGGGTCTCCAGCCAGGCCAGCGCCTCCGTCTCATCCGCCAGTGCCAGCGGGCGGCAGCCGGCGGACGGCTCCGGGAATTCGATCTTCATGCGGTGCGGGTGCAAGAGCTGTTCGGCTGCGCGGGCCGTGTGGAGGTAGAAGTCGGCCAGGCGCCGCAGCGCGGCATCGCGCTCTTCCTGCCGGTCGGTCCGGTGGGCCTGCTCCGCCGCGTACAGGCGCAGCAGGTCGTGCTGGCGATAGCGGCCGGGTGCGATCTGCTGGACGAGGTGGAAGTTCTCCAGTTCCCGCAGTGCCGCACGTACGGCGGTGACCGGCCGGGCGACGAGGCTGGCGACGGAGGAGAGCCCGATCTCCGGCCCGGGGGCCAGTGCCACGAGCCGGAACACGTCGGCTGCCGCGACGGTCAGGGCGCGGTACGACACGGTGAAGGTCGCGCGCACGTTGGCCGACAGCTCACCTGCGTCCAGTGCGTCCAGCCGGGCCGACTCGTCCTGGATCTCCTCTGCCAGCGCTGCGAGTGGGAAGTCGGGGTGGGCCGCCGCGCGGGCCGCGACCACGCTGATCGCCAGCGGCAGTCCCGCGCAGTGCACCAACAAGGCGGCGAGGGCTTCCGGTTCGGCCGCTATCCGCTCCTGGCCCAGGTGGCGGCCCATCAGCTCCAGCGCTTCGGTGTCGGTCAGTACGTCGAGCGTCACGATCCGGGCTCCGTGGGCGCTGGCCAGTCCGGCCACCCGCCGGCGGCTGGTGACCAGCACCGTGCAGGTGGCGCTGCCCGGCAGCAGCGCGGCCGCCTGCTCGGTATCGGCGGCGTTGTCCAGCACGATCAGCATCCGCCTGCCCTCGACCAGGCTCCGGTACAGCCCGATCTGAGCCTGCACATCCACCGGCACGGACCCGGAATCCACCCCCAGGGCATCGAGGAACCCGCGTATCGCCGCGGCAGGCGCGACGGGCTCACCCGAAGGATCGAAACCGCGCAGATCGACGTAGAGCTGCCCGTCCGGGAACCGGTCGATGTTCTGGTGCGCCCAGTGCAGGGCCAGCCAGGTCTTGCCGATCCCACCGCTACCGCCGATCGCGGAGATCACCACCGTGCCACCCGGCTCACCCGCCGAATCCAACGCCTTGGTGAGCTCCGCGAGCTGGCGGTCCCTGCCGGTGAACCCGTAAGGGCGGGCGGGAAGCTGACGAGGCACCGGGGAGACGACTTCGGCGCTCGCGGGCTCCGGCTCCGGGGGAGCCAGGGCCGGGTCGGCGGTGAGGATCTGCTGGTGCAGATGTTTCAGCGCGGGGCCGGGGTCGGTGCCCGTCTCCCCCGCCAATCGCTTGCGAATCTGCTGGTAGTGAGCCAAGGCATCGGTGGCCCGTCCACTGCGGTACAGGGCCAGCATGAGCTGAGCGGCCAGCCGCTCATCCAGCGGGTGCTGCCCGACGCGGACGGTGAGCGTGGGCAGCAGCTCGCCGTGCAGCCCGCTCCGTAACCGGACGTCAGCATTGTCCAGCTCGGCCGACAGCCGTTCCCGCTCCAGGGTCTGGCGCAGATCGCAGAACCACGGGGTGTCCACGGTGGCGAACGGCTCCCCCCGCCACAGCCCGAGCGCCTGCTCGAACAGGGCCGCGGCACTGCTGTCGTCCTCGGCCGTGCGGGCCTGCGCGAAGAGAGCGCGGAAGCGGTGCAGGTCGACATCGGAGGCATCGACGGTCAGGACGTAGCCGCCGGACCGCCGCGAGAGACGTACCTCCTCCGCGGCGGGAGCCAGGGCCTGCCGCAGGCGGGAGATATAGCTGTAGAGCGTCCCCTTGGCCCGCTGCGGAGGACGTTCCCCCCACACCCGGTCGACCAGCTGGTCGACCGACACCACCTGGTTCGCATCGACCAGCAATGCCGCCAGCACCCACCGCTGCCGGGCAGGACCCAAGTCGACCGGCTCAGCGCCCACACACGCCTCGACGCCGCCGAGTAAGCCGAACTCCACCGCCATACAGGCCTCCCCCTCGGCTGAAACCCTGACCCGGGGACATCCGCTCCCACCAGCCGGTTCAAGGTCTTGCGAGTTTTGTCCATGACTGGCCAAGCAGAGTCATTCCCGGCAGAAGGCCACCGGAAAACTTCTTTCCGCGCCGGTGGCACTGGCTCAAGGCCAACAGCCTCACAAGGAGAAGTGATGACTCAGTATGTGAAGCGGTCCGCAGTGGTGGTAAGTACGCTGGCGCTCGCCCTCGGCATCGCGGCGCAGGGTAGCGCGCACGCTGCCACCGGCACCGGCACCGGCACCGGGCACACCAACCCCAGCAGCTACGGGAAGGCCACGTTCAGCGCCTCTTCGGGACTGCCCGCCACCGGCACGACCGCTCAGCACGAGCAGGCGGCCGGTCAGGCGAACCTCCAGCGCGCGAGCTGGCGCTGGGTCTGGGGCCCGTCGGGTATCACCAGGACGTACTTCGCCGAGCACAACAGCAAGTGGAATTCACGCCCCTACACCACCAACGTCAAGAACCACGGCGTCTGGTACACCTGCATGAAGAACAGGTACGTCCGGGTCACGATCAAGAACGTGGACAGGAACAAGACCATCCTCGACACCGGGTGGAAGAAGTGCACGGGAAATCGGCAGGCCAAGAAGGCCACCGGTACCTACAAGCCGGGCGAGACGCTGCGTGTGTACGCGTACGCCGGGAACCCGATTTCGTGGGTGAAGGTCGGGGCGGTGGAAAAGCGCTAGCCCAGACAACAGGCGCTAACCCTGCGTGGTCCTGCAGTGCGCTCACCGCGGTGCGGTGCAGGACCACGCGACCGCACACCCTGCGGATCGCTGCGGCCCGCACGCCTCGCGGCGTCGGCCGGGACGAAGCGGTTCGAGTCCGGGGCGGCTGACCGGATGTCACGGCAGCAACGGAACGGCATTGGGGAGACATAGCGGGGCTAGAGGTAGCGGCAGCGGGCGGGCGTGAGCGGGACCGGGGTTATCAGCGGTATCCGCCGGTGGACGAACCCGACGAGCTGCTGCTGTCCCGGCTGAGGGAAAAGATGATCGACCTCGCGCCGGACTTCCAGCGCCGGGCCGGTATCTGGAGCGACGTCCAGCAGAGCCGTCTGATCGAGTCACTGCTTCTTTCGCGGGCGCGGTCGGCACCTCGGGAACCGTGACAGCCGGAACGCGGTCGGAGAACCCGCGTTGGGCTTGGGCGGCAGTCAACCCACGGTCGGCCATGACGTCGACGAGTTGTTCGGTGACCTGTGCGAGGGTCGGCCAGGCCGTGGGGTCCAGGGCGAGTACCGCAGAAACCGGCGGCGGATGGAGTTCGGGCGGCAAACCAGCGAGGTCGGGCGGGTGACCGGGTCGCTTGACTTTACTGTCTATTTACGGTGAGCTCCGGCGTCTGATTTCTGAGATCCGGAGGGATCCCGCATGAAGCGCACGATACGTGCTGCCGTTTTATCCGTCGCCCTCACCGGCCTCGCGCTGAGCGTCTCCGCCTGTTCGGAGGAGGAGGCCGTCGACGCCGTCGACAAGGCGGTGGACCAGACATACGAGGTCACCTATGAGGTGACGGGAAAGGACGTCGCCTCGATCGAGTTCAACGGGGGTGGCGGCAAGGCCATGGAGCCCGAGACCGCGACGGTGAACAAGCCCGCGCTGCCCTGGAAGAAGACGGTGACGCTGCGGGGCATCATGCCGTCGGCGGTGATGCCGGTCTCCAGCGACCCCACGGTGAGCTGCAAGATCGTACACAAGGGCAAGGTCATCGCGGAGGGGAAGGGCGAAAAGCTGATGAAGGCCGGTGGCTGCGTCGCGGAGTCTCCGATCGGCGGCTGACGCCGGGCGGTTCACTCACCGTGGTACATCCGGTGCAGGTCGACCAGCTCGACGTCGGCGCGTCGACCGGCCTCGCGCCGGAGATCGTCGGTGAAGCCGGAACGTGCGAAGAGCAGGAGTCTGGGCAGGGCCCCCACACGGGCGCTGGGCAGCAGCCCCCGGAGGTGTTCGAGCCGTTCCAGCTGTGGCAGGCCGACGGGGGTGAGGGTCCCCTTCGCCTCGCCGATCGCGGTGATCCGCTCGGGGCCGAACGCCGGTGACTCCGCCGCCACAAGGTCCAGTTCATGCCCGCGACGATGCTCCCGGCAGGCGATCTCGGTCGGGCGCACCCGGTTCGCACGACCGCCGAGGGTCTCCGGCGCGGCGTGCTCGAAGCACCACTGGCGGGCGAGATCTTCGAAGTGCGGGCCGTAGATCTTCCCGGCGACGGTGTCGGCGTTGTCCGCCCAGACGCGGTCGGCACGGCCCACGACCAGCTCCGGCTCGTGCCGCTGGCTCAGCAACTGGTGCAGCCGCACGACCGGTTCGGCGATCCGGAAGACGCTGCGCTTGTCCCTGAGGGCGTCCTCGACCTGCTCCACCAGGCCGATGTCCTGGAGACCGGAGAGCAAATGCGCCAGCGCGCTGCTCGGCCGCCCCAGGGCTCCGGCGATCTCCGACCGCCGGTGATGCCCGGCGCTGACCGCCGCCAGGACCGCCGCATACGAGGTCGGGTCCGAGATCGAGGGCTCCTCACGCAACAGCAGCCCGCCTTCGCGAAACATCGCGGAGGCGGGGTTGAGGAGTCGGCGGGCCACCCACCGGTCGAAGTCGGCCAGGTCCTCCGGCCCCGCTCCCCCGCACATCTCGCGGTACGCCGGGGTCCCGCCCACCAGCGCGTGCAGCCGGAACGCCAGCTCGGGGTCCTGGGCCACACCCCAGAACGCGGCCGCCTCCCGGAACCGGAAGGGCCGCACCACGAGCTCCATCCCCGCCCGGCCACGCAGCGGGGCGCCTCCGCCCAGCAGCTGCGCCATCGTGGTCAGCGCGCTGCCGCACAGGATCATCCGGGTCCGGGTGTGCTCCTTGGCATGGCTCAGCGGGCTGAGTGCCTGCTGGAGGTAGGAGGGCAGCGCCGGGGTCGCCGACACCAGGTAGGGGAACTCGTCGATCACCACAGGCACCGCGGCGTCCTCACCGATCCGCAGCAGCTCGTCCAGCGCGTCCCGCCAGTCGGTGAACAGCACCGGCCGCCGCAGCCCCCGGAACGCCGCGTACGCCGCGCCCAGGTCCGCGAGGTTCTGCGCCTCGCTCTGCTGGGTCGCCGCGAACAGGAAACCGCCCGCCTGGCGTGCCAGCAGTTCGAGCATCAGCGTCTTCCCCTGCCGCCGCCGCCCGTACACCAGGCCGAGCGAAGCCCCCTGCTGCCCGGACGCGGCGAACTCGCTCAGTTCCCGCCACTCCCCGTCCCGCGCGAACAGCCGCTCCGGCTTCGTCACTATAATCACCCCTGAAGTTATGATAGCTGCAACTATCATAACTCGCGAGATGGAAGGGTTCCTCACCGCATGGTGCTCACGGGATCACCACCGGTGCCCGCTGGGTAGGGTCCGGCACGGGATCTGCCGTTACAGACGAAAGCGGGGGCGACGGCGGTGGGGTGGCGCGAGGAGATCGCTACGGCTCTGGGCGAACTGGTCGCGATCATGGGCGGCACGGGCAGACAGCCGCGCTGGCAGCGGGTGGGGCGCGCGATCCGTACCAAGGAGGCGGGCTGGTACGCGGTGGATCTGCGCGGGTCCGACATCGGACCGGACCAGTTGGACGCACTGCGCCTCGCGGGTCCGGAGCCGGACGGCGTCGAGGCCAAGGGCTTCACCGTTTCGGAGACGGTGCAGAACGGCTCACTGCTCACCCTGAAGGTCGCGGAATTCGCCGACCTCACGGACGCGTATCTGTGGCTGCTCAAGCAGCCGCCGACCTTCCTCGTCGAGGCGCTGCGCGACGGCATCGCCGGGCTGGGCGAGACCCCACTGGCGAGCGCCCTGGCCGGAGGTTCGGTCGGCGGGACGTCTTCACCCGACCCCGACCCTCCCGGGTTCCACCCCGCGCAGGGGGATGCCTACCGCGCATGCCTCGGCCAGGGCGTACATCTGGTGTGGGGCCCGCCGGGCACCGGCAAGACGACGGTACTGAAGCGTGCCATCGGCGACCTGATCGCCCGCGGCGACCGTGTGCTGCTGGTGTCCGCCACGAACATCGCCGTGGACAACGCCCTGCTGGGCGTGGTGAAGGAGAACCGGCACGGCCCGGGTGACATCGTCCGCGTAGGCCCGCCGCAGCTGCGAGAGGTCGCCGACAACCCCGAGGTGTCGCTGCCGCTCATGGTGCGAGAGCGGCTGGCCGAGACGGCCGAGCGGCGCCGTGTGGCCGAGGCCGCGCTGGTGGACGTCCGGACCCGCGCGGCGGAACTGTCCGCGCTGGACACCTCCCTCAGCCGCTTCGACCCGGCCGCCTACTTCGACGCTCTGAAGCTGCTGCGCACGCCCCATCAAGACCCGGTGTCGGTGCGGGAGCGGGCGGAGGCGGCGGCGGTCCGGCTGGAGGAGGCCGTGACGGCCCGGGACGCGGCGGAGAGGGCCGCGGCGGCGGCCCGGCGGCGCCGGGACGGGACCGGGGAGTCGCGCCGGCAGTGGGCCGAGGCCGACCGGCTGCGCGAGGAACAGTCCCGCGTCCTCAAAGCCGCGGAGCGGAAGCAGGCCGAGTGCCTGATGGCCGAGAGCCGCCTCGGCGACCTGCGAGAGGAGGTGCGGGAACTCGACACCCAGCGGTCCGTGGCCCGCTGGCGCGCCCGGGAGAAGCGGCAGACGCTCCGTGGGCAGCTGGCCGTCGCCGAGGAGGACGCCGACCGTGCGCGCCAGTCGGCGCAGGCCGCGCGCGCCACGGCAGACGCGCACGTCGTCACGCTGGAGACGGACGTGGCAGAGCTGACCAACGGCATCACCCACACCCGCGAGCAGATCACCGCCCTGGAGCGGGCACTCGCCTCGGCCCTGGCCGCCCAGGAGTCGGCCGTGGACCTCGTGGCCACCCGCCGCGAGGAGACCACCCGGCTGGAGCGGGCCGTCGTACGCGCTCTGGACGCCGCTGAACTCACCGCCCGCGCCGAGCAGCAGGACTGGCCGTCCCGCCACGCCCGTGCCGAGCGGCTGCGTCCCCAGGTGACGGCCGACACCGCCCGCCGCTCTGCCCTGGAGGACGAGTACCAGCAGGTACAGCAGGAGTACGAACGCCTCGCGCGCAACGCCCAGGGCGAAATCATCAAGAGCGCGAAACTGGTGGCCACCACCCTCGCCCGGTTCCGCACCAACAAGGCCGTCTTCGAGGGTCCGTACGACGTGGTCCTGATCGACGAGGCGGGCGCGGCGACGCTGCCCGAGGTGCTTCTCGCGACGGCGAAGGCGACTCGGACAGCCGTCCTGCTCGGTGATTTCATGCAGCTCGGCCCGGTCATCGAGAATCAGCTGAAGGACCTCGACCGCCCAGACGTCAAACGCTGGCTGCTCCCGGACGTCTTCCAGCACTGCGGCATCCGGGACCCGGCCGAGGCTCAGCGGCACCCGGCCTGCGTCACCCTGACCGAGCAGCACCGCTTCGGTCCGGCGGTGATGCGCCTGGCCAACACCCTCGCGTACGGAGGAATGCTGCGGGGTGGCAAGCAGGTCGCCGCCCCGCGACCGTCCGACGACCCCGAGATCGTCGTCGTCGACACCGACGGACTGCACGAACTGGCCAGGCCCCATCTGACGGGCAGCCGCAGCGGCTGGTGGCCGGCCGGGTCACTGATCGCCAGAGCCCTGGTGGAGTACCACCGCGGGAAAGGCGAGGAACCGGGCATCGTCACGCCCTACGGCGCCCAGGCGGACGCGACCCTTGAGGCCCTGCGGGACGTGGAAGGCGGTGGCGTCCCGCTCGCCGAGGTGGGCACGGCGCACCGTTTCCAGGGCCGGGAGTTCCCCGTCGTCATCTTCGACACGGTCGAAGGCGCGGACGGCCGCGACCTGTGGATGTCGCTGGCGCACCGGGAACCGGGCGCGTCGGACTGGGCACGCGACCGTGTGCGTCTGTTCAACGTGGCGGCCACCCGCGTCCAGACCCGCCTCTACGTCATCGGGAGCTGGGAACGCATCCAGGCCGCGAAGGACGGCAGGGTCCTGACGCATCTGGGCGCCCTGGTCGGCACCCGGGGCGTACGACGGCTGCGGGCCAGCCACCTGATCACTCCGCCACACGAGAACGGACGTGCTCTCGGCGAATTCGGGGGCGCACTCGCCGATGTCCTGGCCCGGCACGTCGAGGTGACGGGCATCGATGACGAACGGACGTTCTTCAGCACCTTCGAGGACGAGATCCGCGAGGCCCGCACCTCGATCTGGCTGTGGGCGCCATGGGTGGCGAACCGCGTACGCGGCATCCTGCCGCTCCTTCGCGAGGCGGTCGCCCGCGGCGTGCGCGTGACCGTGTTCATCCGCGACGACACGGATCAGCTCCAGGCCCGTCCGGCCGGCCAGAGCCTCATCGCCGATCTCCGGTCCACCGTGCACACCGTCATCCCCGTCAACGTGATGCACCAGAAGATCGCGGTGATCGACGAACGGACGGTGATGATCGGCAGTCTCAACACACTGTCCCAGTCGTGGACCCGCGAGGTCATGGTGACGATGCGCGGCGGCCACTTCGCCCGCAAGCTCCTCGAACACGAGCACGCCGAGCTGTTCACCCGCCCCCCGAAGTGCGCCCGCTGCGGCGGCACCAGCATCGAACTGCGCCGCCGCACGAATGGCACCTGGTTCTGGCGCTGCTACGACACGGTCTGCAAGACGGGGCCGAACGGCCGGAGCAACGCGTGGAACCAGGACATCAGGCCGGGGGCTGCCAAGCGCTGAGGGCAGCGCACAGCAGCGGCGGCGGGGTTCGCAGGGGAATCAGCCCTTCGCGGCCGGCTCCAGAATCGCCACGCACTCCACATGGTGCGTCACCGGGAACAGGTCGAACGCGCGCAGGCGGCGCGGGGCGTAGCCCGCTTCGCGGAAGTAGGCGAGGTCGCGGGCGAGGGCGGCCGGGTCGCAGGCTACGTAGGCGATGCGGCGGGCGCCCAGGGCGGCGAGGCGGGCGACCGTCTCCTTGCCCGCGCCCGCACGGGGCGGGTCGAGGACGATGAGGTCGGCCTCGGTGATGCCGGTGCGGGGCAGCACCTGTTCGACCTTGCCGTGTTCGACTCGGACGCGGTCCAGGTCCTGGAGGTTGTGGCGGGCGTCCTCGGCGGCGCGCTTGCTCGACTCGATGCCCAGCACCGCGCCGCGGTCGCCGACCCGGTCGCCGAGGGCGCCCGCGAAGAGGCCGACGCCGCAGTAGAGGTCGAGCGCGGTGTCGCCCTTGCGCGGCATGAGGCCCTGCATGACGGCCTCGACCAGCAGGTCGGCGGCCTTGGGGTGGACCTGCCAGAAGCCGCCCTCGCCGACGCGCCAGGTGCGCTCGGCGGCGCGTTCGCGGACGAACGGGCGGCCGTGGACGCGGTGCACCAGGCGCTGGCGCTCGCGGCCGCGGGACTCGCCGATGCGCAGGACGGAGACCGGGCGGTCGAGTTCGACGATCGGCAGCCGGCCGCCGGGGCGGGGGGTGAGGACGACCTGGCGGTCGGAGGAGCCGGTGGCGGCGATGGCCTCGATGGTCTCGATCTGCGGCCACTCCCGCTTCTCGATGCCGAGTTCGGTGACGCCGGGTGCGGCGATCAGGCAGTGGTCGACGGGCTCCACCTCGTGCGAGCGGTGGCGGCGCAGCCCGGGGCGGCCCTGTGCGTCCACCGCGTACTGGAGCCGGGTGCGCCAGGCGGGGACCTCGCCGCGGGCCACCTTGTCGCCGGGGGCGGGTTCGACGGTGCCGTCCCAGCGGGCGTCCTCGGGGGTGAGTCCGGCCAGCCGCTCCAGCTGCTCGGTGATCACCTCGGCCTTGAGCCTGCGCTGGGCGCCGGGGGCGGCGTGCTGCCAGTCGCAGCCGCCGCACCGGCCGGGGCCGGAGAACGGGCAGGGGGCCTCCACCCGGTCCTTGGAGGCGTCCAGCACCTGGACCGCGTCGGCGCGCAGGAAGCGCGCGCCCTCCTCGCCCTCGGTGATCCTGGCGACGACCCGCTCACCGGGCAGGGTGTGGCGTACGAACAGCACCTGGCCCTCGGCGGTCCGGGCGATGCAGTGGCCGCCGTGGGCCACCGGACCGACCTCGACCTCGTACTCCTCGCCGACCAGCGACGCCTTGGGTTCACTTTGCATGGCGGGCTCGGCTCCGTAAGGGGGTGTGAGGGTGGTGGGAACAGCAGCCCACCAGTCTACGGCCCCGGACCGCCTGCCCTCACCCGGGCGGCGGCTACCGCCCCGGGGCCTTGACGGCCGCCTTCTCGGCCTTGCGCTCGCCCTTCGGCCGCTGCGGCACCACGGGGCCGCGCCGCACCGCGCCCGGGGCGTTCCAGTCGGCGCGCTTGCGGGCGCGCTTGCGGGCCAGCTCCGAGGAGTCCAGCTGCCAGGGTACGGAGGTCACCATCACGCCGGGGGTGAACAGCAGGCGGCCCTTGAGCCGCAGCGCGCTCTGGTTGTGCAGCAGGTGCTCGTACCAGTGGCCGACCACGTACTCGGGGATGTAGACGGAGACCACGTCCCGCGGGCTCTCCCGGCGCAGGCTCTTGACGTAGTCGATGACCGGCCGGGTGATCTCGCGGTACGGCGAGTCGAGGATCTTGAGCGGGACGTCGATGCCGCGTTCGGTCCACTCGGACTGCAGCGCCTTGGTCTCGGTGGGGTCGACGTTGATGCTCAGCGCCTCCAGCCGGTGGGAGCGCATCAGCTTGGCGTAGGCCAGGGCGCGCAGCGTCGGCTTGTGGATCTTGGAGACGAGGACGATGGAGTGCACCCGGGAGGGGCGGACCTCCTCCTCGTCCTGCTGCTCCATGGCCGCGGCCAGCTCCTCGGAGACACCGTCGTAGTGGCGCCGGATCGCGGACATGGTGATGTAGAAGACGGCCATGCCGAGCAGCGCCACCCAGGCGCCGTGGGTGAACTTGGTCAGCAGCACGACGACCAGGACCAGCCCGGTGAAGAAGGCGCCGAAGGTGTTGATCGCGCGGGCGCGGATCATGCGGCGGCGGGCGGCCTGGTCGCGCTCGGTGGCCAGGTGGCGGTTCCAGTGCCGCACCATGCCGGTCTGGCTGAGGGTGAAGGAGACGAAGACGCCGACGATGTAGAGCTGGATCAGCCGGGTCGAGTCCGCGCCGTAGATGTACACCAGGACCGCGGCGGCCCCGGCGAGCAGCAGGATGCCGTTGGAGAAGGCGAGCCGGTCGCCGCGGGTGTGCAGCTGGCGCGGCAGGTAGCGGTCCTGGGCGAGGATCGAGCCGAGCAGCGGGAAGCCGTTGTACGCGGTGTTGGCGGCCAGGAAGAGGACCAGCGCGGTCGCCGCGGCGAGCACCACGAACAGGAACGATCCGTTGCCGAAGACGGCGGCCGCGACCTGCGAGATCACGGGGTTCTGGGTGTATCCGGAGCCGAGTGCGGCACCGTTCTTGAACAGGTCGTGCGCCGGGTCCTCGGCCATCTTGACGTTGGTGACCAGGGCGAGGGTGATGATGCCGACGAACATGGCGACGGCGAGGCCGCCCATCAGCGCCAGCGTGCTCGCCGCGTTCCGGCTCTTGGGCTTGCGGAAGGCGGGTACGCCGTTGCTGATGGCCTCGACGCCGGTGAGCGCGGCGCAGCCGTCGGAGAAGGCCCGCAGCAGCAGGAAGACCAGCGCGAACCCGGCCAGCCCGGTCTGCTCGGCGTGGACCTCGAAACCGGCGGTGGGGGCCTTCATGTCGTCGCCGAGGACGAGCGCGCGGTAGGCGCCCCAGAGGATCATCACGAAGACGCCGCCGACGAAGACGTACGTGGGGATCGCGAAGAGCTTGCCCGACTCGCGGACCCCGCGCAGGTTCATCAGGGTCAGCAGCAGGATGATCGCGATCGCGACGAACGTCTTGTGCTCGACGATGAACGGGACGGCCGAGCCGAGGTTCTCCACACCGGAGGAGATCGACACCGCCACCGTCAGGACGTAGTCCACCAGCAGGGCGCTGGCGACCGTGAGACCCGCCTTGGGGCCGAGGTTGGTGTTCGCGACCTCGTAGTCACCGCCCCCGCTGGGGTACGCGTGCACGTTCTGGCGGTACGAGGCGACCACCGTGAACATGAGCACGACGATGGCGATCGTGATCCACGGAGAGTAGTGATAGGCCGACGCACCCGCCACGGAAAGGACGATCATCACCTGCCCGGGCGCGTACGCGACGGAGGACAGGGGGTCGGAGGCGAAGACGGGGAGCGCGATGCGTTTCGGGAGAAGGGTCTCCCCCAGCTTGTCGCTGCGCAGCGCGCGCCCGATCAGAATCCGTTTCGGGACGTCGGTCAGTTTGGACACGCTGAGGATCGTAAAGGGTGGGCGGGGCGCCCGCCCAGCCGCCTGCCCACCTGGAGGCGGGAGGGCAGGCGGGCGGCCCGTACGACGGTCAGGACAGCCGGACCGGCAGGGCTCGGTGGCCGTTGGAAATGAAGGATTCCACCGGCTCCAGCGGACCCTGCCCGGACGCTAGCGAGAGTCGAGGGAAGCGGTCGAACAGAGCCGGGAGCGCGATCGAGGCCTCCAGCCGGGCCAGCGGCGCGCCGACGCACAGATGGACGCCGTGGCCGAAGGCGAGGTGGCTCTTGAGCTGCCGGGTGACGTCGAAGGCGGCGGCGTCCTCGCCGTGGACCCCGGGGTCGCGTCCGGCGGCCGCGTAGGCGGCGAGGATCGCGTCGCCCTTGCGCAGCACCACCCCGTCCGCCAGCTCGATGTCCTCGACGGCGTAGCGCAGCGGCAGGTTGGCGACCGGGGCGGAGTGCCGCAGTGTCTCCTCGATCACGTCGTCCCACGAGGCCCGCCCCTCGCGCACATGGGCGAGCTGCTCGGGGTGGGTGAGGAGGGCGTGGACGGCGTTGTCCAGGAGGTTGACCGTGGTCTCGTGACCGGCGGTGAGCATCAGCGCGAGGGTGTCGCACAGCTCACGCTCGCTCAGCGCCGCGTCCTCCTCGCTGCGCACGGCGATCAGTCCGCTGGTCAGGTCGTCGCCGGGCCGTTCGCGCTTGGACGCCACGAGCGCCGACATGATCGCGTCCATCTCGGCGGAGGCGGCCGCGACCTCCTCCGGCGTGGTGGTGGTGCGGAAGGAGCTGTCGGCGAACCGGCTCATCCGCGTCCGCAGCCCCTCGTCGGTGAGCCCGAACAGCTCGTAGATCACCTGGAGCGGCAGGGGGTACGCGTACCCCTCGCGCAGATCGGCAGGCTCCCCGGGCGGGGTGGCGGCCAGCCGGTCCAGCAGATCGGCGGCGATCGCCTCGATGCGCGGCCGCAGGGCGGCGGTGCGCCGCGCGGTGAACGCCTTGGAGACCAGGGTGCGCAGCCTGCGGTGGTCGGCGCCGTAGGCCGTGAACATGTTCTGCACGGCCACCCAGTTGATCAGCGGCCAGTCGGACGAGACCTCACCCTCGTGCCAGGCCCGCCAGTGCAGGCGCGGGTTCTTGGACACCCGGGGGTCGGTCAGGAGCTGCTTGAGCAGGCTCTGGCGGCTTATTGCCCACGCCACCAAGCCCCCAGGAAGCCCCACAGGCGTCGCGGGCCCTTGGGATCGGACGCGGTCGGCTTCGGCGTTGATATCGCTGCCGGTGGGGTCGAGGACGAGGGGACGGGGCTCGTGGACCACTGGTTGTCTCCCTGGGGCTCGGGCTGTCGTGGAGCGGGCACGGCCGCGGCGGGCGGCATGGAGGCGGGTCCGGGAGTCGGCTTGGTGAGGACGGGGAACCGCACGGGCAACGACGCCAGGGCGCGGTTGAAGGGGCCGGGGCGCCAGGTCAGCTGGTCCGCCGACACGGCGAGTCGCATGTCGGGGAGGCGGTCGAGGAGCCGTTCGATGGCGACGGAGGCGATGACCCGGGCGGGACCCTCGGCGGGGCAGCGGTGGGCGCCCACGCTCCAGGCGAGGTGGGCCCGGTTGCCCGCGCGGCCCTGGGAGGTCATCTCGGGGTCGGTGTTGGCCGCGGCGTAGCTGGTGAGCACCGCGTCGCCCTTGCGCAGCCGTACGCCGCCCATCTCGACGTCGTAGCGGGCGAACCGGGTGCCGAAGTTGGCCAGCGGCGGATCGGCCCACAGGACCTCGTCCAGGGCGTCCTGGACGGGCAGGCTGCCGCCGGAGAGCTCACCGGCGAACCGGTCGTCCGACAGCAGCAGCCGCAGCGCGTTGCCGATCAGGTTCACCTGGGGTTCGGTACCGGCCGCCATCAGCAGGGCGATCTGCTGCATCAGCTCGTCGTCGGCCAGCCGCGAGGGGTGGGCGATCATCCAGGAGGTGACGTCGGCGCCGGGCTTCTGGCGCTTGGCGTCGACGAGGTCCCCCATATAGCGCGAGAGGTCCTCGTTGGCCTGTCCCGCGTCCGCGGTGCTCGCGTCGAACATGACCGTGAGAATCCGGATCAGTTCGCTGCTCTGCTCCGGAGGGGCGCCGAAGAGCCGGTTGAACACCATCAGCGGGATGATCCCCGCGTACTCGCTCAGCAGCTCGGCCTCGCCCCGCTCCACGAAGGAGTCGATGAGGGTGTCCGCGCTGCGCTCCACGTAGTCGCTCAGCGCGTGGGAGTCCACCCGGCTGAGGCTGTCGGTGATCGCCCCGCGGTAGCGGGCGTGCTGCTCGCCGTCGGTGAACAGGGCGTTGGGCCGGAACTCCATCATCGGGAGCACGGGGCTGTCCTGCGGGAGCCGGCCCTCGGTGAGGTCGGCCCAGTTACGGGGGTCCTTGGCGAACCGCTCGGTGTCGCGCAGGACTTCCAGCGCCGTGGAGTAACTGGTGACCAGATACGCGGGAACGCCCGGGGCCAGCTCCACCGGGGTGATGGGCCCCTCGGCGCGCATCCGCGCGTAGAACCCGTGCGGATCGGCGGCGAAGCCGGCGCCGTACATCGGCACCCGGGCACCCCGCCCGAGGGAGCCGGGGGCCGCACCGCCTTGGTGGGCGGGACAGCCCGGCGGTGGCGCGGTTCCGGTGACTGCCTCGAGGTCTGGACGATGGATCACACATTCTCCTGGGACGTAACGCGAGCGTGCCGGGCCTGCAGATACTGGACGAGGGCGATCAGCGCGTGGGTGGAGGAGATCCGGTCCCTGGCGTCACAGGTGACCAGCGGGGTCTCCGGCAGCAGATCGAGCGCCTCCCGGACCTCCGTCTCGGCGAAGCGGGGCGCTCCCTCGAAGTGGTTGACGGCCACCGCGTACGGCAGCCCCTGCTCCTCCAGGACGGCCATCACCGGGAAGGACTGCTCCAGCCGACGGGTGTCGGCGAGCACCAGCGCGCCCAGCGCGCCGCGCGTCATGTCCTTCCAGATCCGGGTGAAGCGCTGCTGTCCGGGCGCGCCGAAGAGGTACAGGACCAGGGACTCGCTCAGGGTGAGCCGGCCGAAGTCCATGGCGACCGTGGTGGTGGTCTTCTCCTCGATGCCCGCGAGGTCGTCGATGAGCGCGCCGGCCTGAGTCATCGTCTCTTCGGTGCGCAGCGGGCGGATTTCGGACAGCGAGCCCACGAAGGTCGTCTTGCCGACCGCGAAGTGCCCGACGACCAGCAGCTTGGCCGCCGTCCGTACGGTCTGGGGCAGATAGACCGCGCCCCGGTCAGAGGCGAGCGCGGAGTCCATCGAGCACCTCCTGGAGCAGCTGGGTCTCGGGGAGTTCGGCGGGCGGGACGGGGGCGCGGGTGCTGATGTGGCCGCTGTCGACAAGATCGCCCAGCAGGACCTTGGTGACGCTCACCGGAAGCTCCAGGTATCCGGCGACCTCGGCGACGGACAGCGCGCCGCCGAGGCAGAGTTCCATGACCGCCCGCTTCTCCGGGCTGAGACCGGCCAGCGGCCGGTCGGGGTGGGCCATGACCAGGGTCACCAGGTCGAAGGTGTTGCGGCTCGGATAGGCACGGCCGTCGGTCACGACATACGGCCGTACCAGTCCTCGTTCGCGCCTGCCCGGACTCATGTGTGGCTGCCGATCCCCTGCCGGGTCGCGCCCTGCCGCGGCGGGCTGGTCAGCTCCTTGCCCAGCCGGTCGACCAGCTTCTGCATCCGGTAGGTGACCCCCTCCATGTCCACGTGCTCGGTGGTGGAGACGGCCAGATACGCGCCGGGGCCGGCGGCGATGAGGAAGACGTAGCCGCCGACGAACTCGACCAGCGTCTGCTGCCAGGGCGTCTCGTCGCGGTCGCAGAACTCGGAGGTGCTGCGGCTGATCGACTGCAGCCCGGAGAGCGCCGCGGCCTGGCGCTCGGCCTCGTCGCGCGCGATGGCCGCGGAGTGCGCCCGCAGCATGCCGTCGGCGGAGAGCAGGATCGCGTGCCGTGCCTCCGGCATCTTGACCACCTCGTCGAGCATCCAGCCGAGCTCGTTGTTCATGTGGTCGTTCATGCCTGGCGGTTCCCTTCTTCGTTGTGAGGGGCGGCATCCTGGGTGACGCCACGGCCGGAGCGCGTACCGCGCGCGAACGCGCCCATGCGCTTGGCGGTCTCCTCGGCCGAGCGGACGCGGTGCGACCCCGTGTCGGTTCCGGTGGCGCCGGACGGCTGTCCGGGCGCGGTGGGCCAGTCGTCCACCGGTGGGGCGGCGGTGGGCCGGCGGCGGCGGCGCTTGGGCAGACCGCCCGCGGTCTCTCCGTACACGCGCGTCGCCTCGTCGTCCGCGGACGGCTGCCCGGCCGCCGCGGAGGGCTGCCCGGCCGCCGCGGAAGGCGCGTAGTCCGGAGCCGCGGCCTGGGCGGGGGCGAACGGCGAGGCCTCGGCGGGGGACGGAGCGGGCGCCTGGGCGAACGCCTCGGGCCCGGCGAACGCCTCGGCTCCGGCGAACGCCTCGGCCCCGGCGGGGGCCTGGGGCTCGGCCCTGCGGCGGCGGGTCGGGCGCGACGGGAGGGTACGCAGCGGGGCGGCGACCTCGGCCTCGTACGGGTCGTGGGCCGCCGGAGCGGCGGCGGGCGCGTCCGCGTCGATGTGGGTGAGCAGCGCGCTGGGGAGGAACAGGACGGCGCGCACGCCGCCGTACGGGGACCGGGTGTCCACCGAGACGCTGAAGCCGTACCGGGCCGCGAGCAGGCCCACCACGGCGAAGCCGAACTGCGGCGGGTCGCCGAGCCGGGAGACGTCCACGGCGCGCTGGCCGGACAGCAGCCCGGCGGCCCGCTGGACCTCCAGGCCGTCCATGCCGACCCCGGCGTCGTCGATCACGATGCAGGCGCCGTTGTGCACCGGCTGCAGGCTGACCTCGACGCTGGTGTTGGGCTGCGAGTGCCGGGCGGCGTTGTCCAGCAGCTCGGCGACCGCGAGCACCACGGGCTCCACCGCGCGGCTCACCACGCCGATGTCGATCAGGGCGTGCACCTGCACCCGCCGGTAGTCGCGGATGCGCGACTTGGCGCCCCGGACGACGTCGGTCATCGGCGAGGCGGTGCGCTGACGGCCGGGCCAGGAGCCGCACAGCACGGCGATGGCCTGGGCGCGGCGGCCGAACTGCGCGTTGGCGTGGTCGATCTCCAGGAGGTCGCGCAGCACGTCGGGGTTGTCGTGCCGGTCCTGCATCTCCGAGATCGAGACCTGCTGTTCGCTGGCGAGGCCCTGGAGTGCGCGCATCGACGCCTTGAGCGCGGCCTTGGCGGAGGCGTCGGCCCGCGACTGCGCCTTGTCCATCGCGCGGGCGAAGTGCTCCACGATCGCGTGCAGGCTCTGCGCGTAGGCGGTCCCGGCCAGCTTCTCGTCCCGCAGCCCGGGCAGCGGGGTGGGCTGACTCATCGCGTCCGCGATCGCCGGGAGACGTACCTCGACCAGATGCTGCACTTCCTCGTCACGGACGCGCAGGTTGTCCTCGAGCGTGGCGTTACGCCTGCGCACTCCGGCGGTGATCCGCCGCTGGCGCATCAGAAGCACCCATACGACGAGGAGGACGACGGCCAGACACCAGCTCACCGTCTCCGTCATGTGATCTGTCATCAGGAACCTCGTGCAGAGAACGCGGGCGCGGAAGGAACGATTCAGAGCCCTGATGTCCCGTCCGGAAACGGAATACGACGATCATCTTAGTCACGCCGTGACCGAGTGTCCGACGGCCGTAACAAAGTTCGAACTGACGGGACTCTATTGCCATTTCCCGTAAGAGTTCAGTGAAGATCCTGGATATCGGGCAAAGATGAGGGAGCGCACCCCGGCGCCGGCCATCGGCGCCCGCCCCCTCACGGTAGCCGCCGGTCGTTCCGCGCGCCGGGTTCCCTCCCGGCCGCGGGTACTCGGGCGGGGAATCGCCCCATGGGTACGGATACGGTGGGAACAGACGCCGTCGCGGACGACCTCCGTCGCCGTGCGGCACCGGCATCGGGGTCTTCGCCCCGCTGTCGCCCCGTAGGTCCTGGAAGGAAGATGTGAGCAGGGTGTTTGCGCAGGTCAGCACGGTCATCAGGAGTGCGGGGTAAGACGCATGCATATCGTGATCATGGGCTGTGGCCGGGTGGGCGCGGCGCTCGCCCAGACCCTGGAGCAACAGGGACACACCGTCGCGGTCGTCGACCAGGACCCCACCGCCTTCCGCCGCCTCGGCGCGGGATTCGGCGGCCGCCGGGTGACCGGCGTCGGATTCGACCAGGACACGCTCCGCGAGGCGGGTATCGAGGAGGCCGGGGCCTTCGCCGCGGTCAGCAGCGGCGACAACTCCAACATCATCGCGGCCCGGGTGGCGCGCGAGATGTTCGGCGTGGAGAACGTGGCGGCCCGGATCTACGACCCGCGCCGCGCCGAGGTCTACCAGCGCCTGGGCATCCCGACCGTGGCCACCGTGCGGTGGACCGCGGACCAGATGCTGCGGCGGCTGCTGCCGTCCGGCGCCGAGCCGCTGTGGCGGGACCCGAGCGGCGGCGTACAGCTCGCCGAGGTGCACACCTCCCCCGCGTGGGTGGGGCACAAGGTCAGCAACCTCCAGGAGGAGACCGGGGTGCGGGTCGCGTTCCTGACCCGGCTCGGCGAGGCGATGCTGCCCACCTCGCAGACGGTGCTGCAGGAAGGCGACCTGGTGCATGTGATGATGCGCACCGACGAGGTCGAGAAGGTCGAGGCGTCGTTCGACGAGGGTCCTGAGGAGGGTGGTGCCCGATGAGGGTTGCCATTGCCGGAGCGGGCGCCGTGGGGCGCTCCATCGCGGGCGAGCTTTTGGAGAACGGGCACGAGGTCCTCCTCATCGACAAGGCGCCGACCGCCATCTCCGTGGAGCGGGTACCGCAGGCCGAATGGCTGCTGGCCGACGCGTGCGAGATCACCTCACTGGACGAGGCGGCGCTGCAGCGCTGCAACGTGGTCATCGCGGCCACCGGGGACGACAAGGTCAACCTGGTCGTGTCCCTGCTCGCGAAGACCGAGTACGCGGTGCCGCGGGTGGTCGCCCGGGTCAACAACCCCAAGAACGAGTGGCTGTTCAACGAGGCGTGGGGCGTCGATGTCGCCGTCTCGACGCCGCGGCTGATGTCGGCGCTGGTCGAGGAGGCGGTGAGCGTCGGCGATCTGGTGCGGCTGCTGCGCTTCAGCCACGGCGACGCGAACCTGGTGGAGCTGACGCTGCCGCCGGACGCGGCCCTGGTCGGCACCCGGGTCGGCGACGTGGAGTGGCCGGAGGACACCACGCTGGTCACGATTATCCGGGGCACCCGGGTGCTGACGCCGAACAAGGACGACGTCCTGGAGGCGGGCGACGAACTGCTGTTCGTCGCGGCCCAGGCGCGCGAGGAGCAGCTGGAGCAGCTGCTGTCCGTCCAGCGCCAGGACACCGCGGGCTAGAGCCGCCGCGGGCCGGACACGTTGCGGACCGGACACGCCGCGGACCGGAACCACCGGGCCCCGGGCTTCCCTGCACGGGAGCCCGGGGCTCGGTGGTTCGGCCTGGTGGTGCGGTGCTCAGTGCCGGGGCGGGCGCCGGTCGGCCGACTCGGTACGGGCCTCGTTCACGATCTGGTCGGTCCACTCCGAGAGCAGCGGCTCGGCGATCCGCTCGGCCTGCCCGGCCTCCCGCTTCGCGCGCTCTCGCTCCCGCTCCGCCTTCTCCTCGGCCTCCATCTCGGCGATCACGTCGATCGGCGGCGGGGCCTTGGCGAGGAAGATCCACGTCAGATAGACGCACAGCAGGAACGGCGGAATGCCGAGCGCCACCTTCACCCAGCCGAGCTGGGTCACGTCCCCCCACCAGTAGAGCGGGAAGAGGATCGCCGACTTGGCGAGCAGGATCAGCCCCCACGCCCAGGTGGCCCGGGTGTACGCGCGGAACCGGCCGGGGTTGCGGGTGCGCCAGGAGAGGTTCTCCTTGAGCATCGGCCCGAGCAGCACGCCGATCAGCGGATAGCGGAAGATCGCCGAGAGGACGTACGCGATCGCCAGGCCGAGCGTGTAGAGCATGCCCGGCAGGTAGAAGTTCTTGGCGTCGCCGGACATCATCGCGAAGATCGCGCCGAACGCGACCCCGAACACCCCGCTGAAGGCGTGCTTCAGCGTCTCCTTGCGCGCCAGCCGGGTCAGCCCCAGCAGCACGGTCAGACCGAGCGCGGCGATCGCGGCCAGGTGGATGTCGCGCTTGATGGTGTACAGCAGGACGAAGACCAGCCCGGGGACGGTGGTGTCCACCATGCCCTTCACCCCGCCGAACGCCTCCAGGAGCGCGGTGTCCGCCGCCGCCCTGCTCTGCGCGTCGGCGTCGTCGTCGGCGGCGGCGGCGGCGTCCTGATGGTCGGTCGGGGTCGTCTTGTCGTCAGACGTCACCGGCTACTCCTGTCCGAGCGGTCGGAGTTCGTACTTCGGATTGAATATCACCCGGCGCCCGTGACTCATGGAGATCCGGCCGATGGCGATCAGCTTGCGGCCGGGTTCTATACCGATGATGGAGCGGCGGCCCAGCCACACCACGTCGAGGGCGGCGGTGCCGTCGAAGAGTTCTGCCTCCAGCGCGGGCACTCCGGCCCGCGGCCGCAGCGTGACCGTGCGGAGTGTACCCGTCACCTTGACGATCTGCCGGTCGCCACATTCGCCGATCTTGGTGCAGCCCGCGTTCTCCGCGTCCTGCTGCAGCTCGGCGGAGTGCAGCTCCTCCTGGGAACTCGACAGCCGGTCGATCATCCGCCGGAAGCGGCCGACCGGCTTGTCACGCTTCCCGGGGGGCTGGGGTACGGAACTCATACGGCCAGCGTACCGGTGAGACCCCGCCGAATCGCCGCGCCGCCGCATCCCCGCCCGCCGCCGGGCCGTTCGCCTCCCGTGTGCCTCCCGTACGACTCCCGTACGAACAGGCGCCTCACCGTTCGAAGCGGTACCCCATCCCCGGCTCGGTGACGAAGTGCCGCGGATGCGAGGGGTCGTTCTCCAGCTTGCGGCGCAACTGCGCCATATAGACGCGCAGGTAGTTGGTCTCGGTGCCGTAGCTGGGCCCCCACACCTCCTGGAGCAGCTGCTTCTGGCTGACGAGGCGGCCCTCGTTGCGCACCAGCACCTCCAGCAGATGCCATTCGGTGGGCGTCAGCCGGACGTCTCGGCCGTCGCGGTGGGCCTTCTTGGCGGCCAGGTCGACGCTGAACCCCTCGGTCACGACGACCACCGCGGCGTCCGACGGCCCGGAGGGCTCGGCGCGGCGGACCGCGGCACGCAGCCGGGCCAGCAGCTCGTCCATGCCGAAGGGCTTGGTGACGTAGTCGTCGGCCCCCGCGTCCAGGGCCTCGACCTTCTCGTCGGACGTCTGACGGGCGGAGAGCACCAGGATCGGGACCCGGGTCCAGCCCCGCAGCCCCTTGATCACGTCCACTCCGTCCATATCGGGCAGGCCCAGGTCGAGCACGATCACATCGGGGTGGCGGGCGGCGGCGAGCTTCAGGGCGGTCGCGCCGTCCCCGGCGGCGTCGACCTCGTACTTGCGGGCCTTCAGGTTGATCACGAGGGCGCGTACGATCTGCGGCTCATCGTCCACCACGAGCACCCGGTTCATCTGGCGGCCTGCCTTTCCGTTGTGCCGTGTGTGGCGTGTGTGCCCTGCGGGGCGTGCGTGTCGTGCCCCGGGCGGCCGGGGGCGGCGCGCAGGGTCAGCACCATGGTCATCCCACCTCCCGGGGTGTCCTCGGCGGCCAGCGATCCGCCCATCGCCTCCACGAAGCCGCGGGCGACGGCGAGCCCGAGGCCGACCCCGGCGCCGCGCGGGGCGTCCCCGTACCGCTGGAAGGGCTCGAAGATACGGTCCTTCGCCGCGTCCGGGACACCGGGGCCCCGGTCGGCGACGCGCAGTTCGACCCGTTCGCCCAGCGCGCTCGCGGAGACCAGCACGGGCCGGTCCGGCGGGCTGTACTTCACCGCGTTCTCCACGATGTTGGCGACGCCGCGCTCCAGCAGCCCGGGGTCGACCTCGACCATCGGCAGGTCCTCGGGGATCTCCAGGGTGACGGCGGACTCCGGGACGCCGACGAGCGCCATCGGCACCACCTCGTCCAGGTCGATCTCCCGGAAGAGGGGGGCGACGGTGCCGGTCTGGAGCCGGGACATGTCGAGCAGATTGCCGACCAGGTGGTCCAGGCGGTCCGCGCCGTCCTCGATGGCCTCCAGCAGCTCGGCCTCGTCCTCCGCGGACCAGGCCACATCGTCCGCGCGCAGGGACGTCACGGCCGCCTTGATGGCCGCCAGCGGGGTGCGCAGATCATGGCTGACGGCGGCCAGCAGGGCGGTGCGGATGCGGTTGCCCTCGGCCAGCTCGCGGGCCCGCTCCGCCTCCCCCACCAGCCGCTGCCGGTCCAGCACGACGGCGGCCTGGGCGGCGAAGGCGGCCAGCACCCGGCGGTCCTCGGCGGGCAGCACCCGGCCGGAGAGCGCGAGCGCCATATGGTCTCCGACCGGCATGTCCACGTCCGCGTCCTCGGGCCGCTCCGGCGGCGGTACGCCCGCGGTGCCCCCGGCGCTGCCCGCGCAGGTCCAGGGCGCGACGTCGCTCTCCCGCTCCAGCAGGGCCACCGTGTCCATGCCGAAGGTCTCGCGGACCCGCTCCAGCAGCGCGTCCAGGCTGGTCTCCCCGCGCAGCACGCTGCCCGCGAGGAAGGACAGCACCTCGGACTCGGCGCGCAGCCGGGCGGCCTGATGGGTGCGGCGCGCGGCCAGGTCGACGACGGAGGCGACGCTGACCGCCACCGCCACGAAGATCACTATCGCGACGATGTTCTCGGGGTCGGCGATGGTCCAGGTGTGGGTGGGCGGCGTGAAGTAGTAGTTGAGCATCAGCGATCCGACGGCCGCCGAGGCGAGGGCGGGCAGCATCCCGCCCAGCAGGGCCGCCAGCACGTTGAGGAACAGGAACAGCAGCACTTCGTTGGCGAAGCCCGGACCGGCGTCCGCGGTGAGCGTGGCGCCCGTGGCAGTGAGCCCCAGGGTGAGCAGGACGGGCCCGGCGACCCCCACCAGCCAGCCCGCGATCAGCCGGGAGCGCCCCAGCCGGGCGCCGCGCGCGACCGGCAGCCCGCGCCCCTTGGCGACCTCGTCGTGGGTGACGATGTGCACGTCCAGATCGGGCCCGGAGTCCCGGGCGACGGTCGCGCCGACGCCCGGCCCGAACACGTACTGCCAGGCCTTGCGGCGGCTGGAGCCGAGCACGATCTGGGTGGCGTTGACGCCCCGTGCGAACTCCAGCAGCGCGCCCGGGATGTCCTCCCCGATGACGTGGTGGAAGGTGCCGCCCAGGTCCTCGACCAGGGTGCGCTGGACCGCCAGCTCCTTCGGGGAGGCCGAGGTGAGGCCGTCGCTGCGGGCGATGTAGACGGCGAGGATCTCGCTGCCGGAGCCCTTGGCCGCCATCCGGGAGGCGCGCCGGATGAGCGTGCGCCCCTCGGGGCCGCCGGTGAGCCCGACGACGATGCGCTCGCGCGCCTGCCAGGTGGAGCGGATGCTGTGCTCGTCGCGGTACTGCTGGAGGTATTCGTCGACCCGGTCGGCGGTCCACAGCAGGGCCAGCTCGCGCAGCGCGGTGAGGTTCCCGGGCCGGAAGTAGTTGGACAGCGCGGCGTCGACCTTGTCGGGCGCGTAGATGTTGCCGTGCGCCATGCGGCGGCGCAGCGCCTGGGGCGACATGTCGACCAGCTCGATCTGGTCGGCGCGGCGCACCACCTCGTCGGGTACGGTCTCCCGCTGCCGTACGCCCGTTATCGACTCGACGACGTCCCCCAGCGACTCCAGGTGCTGGATGTTGACGGTGGAGACGACGTCGATCCCGGCCTTCAGCAGCTCCTCGATGTCCTGCCAGCGCTTGGCGTTGCGGGAGCCGGGGACGTTGGTGTGGGCCAGTTCGTCGACGAGGGCGACGCCGGGGCGGCGGGCGAGCACCGCGTCCACGTCCATCTCGGTGAAGGCGGCGCCCCGGTACTCCAGCTCCCGGCGCGGCACCTCCTCCAGTCCGTGCATCATCACCTCGGTGCGGCGGCGGCCGTGGTGCTCCACGAAGCCGACCACGAGGTCCGTGCCGCGCTCGGCCCGCCGGTGCCCCTCGGACAGCATCGCGTAGGTCTTGCCGACGCCCGGCGCCGCGCCGAGGTAGATCCGAAGCTTGCCGCGTCCCATGCCCCTATTTTCCCCGTTCGCTCATTTTTCCCGGTCGCCGCTTTCCGGTCGCCGCTTTCCGGTCGCCGCTTGCCTCGTCGCCGCCTACCTCGTCGCCCCGGTGTCACTGCCGGGCGAGCTTCTGGAGGGCGATGTTCAGCTCCAGCACGTTGACATGCGGCTCGCCGAGGAAGCCGAGCTGACGGCCGTCGGTGTGGTCCGCGACCAGCCGGGCGACCTCGGCGCGGGGCAGGCCGACCGCCCGGGCCACCCGGGTCACCTGGAGGCCGGCGTACGCGGGCGAGATGTCCGGGTCGACGCCGGAGGCGGAGGCGGTGACCGCGTCCGGGGGTACGGCGGCGGGCTGGACCCCGTTGAAGGCGGCGATCTGCGCGCGGCGGTCCGTGATCTCCCGGCGCAGCACCGTGCTGTCGGCGGCGAGGTTGGACCCGCCCGAAACGGTGATCTTGTACTGGGTGTTGACGGTGTTGGTGCCCGCCGCCGAGGGGCGGGGCTGGAAGTACTTCGGGTCCGGCAGCGGGTTTCCGGCCTTGTCCTTCCGGGCCAGGGTGTACGTCTGGCCGATGAGCGCGGAGCCCGCGGTCCTGCCGTCCGCCCGGACCTCGGAGCCGTTCGCCCGGTGCGGGAAGGCGGCCTGGGCGATGCCGGTGACGGCGAGCGGATAGAGCACCCCGCAGAGCACCGTGAGGGCGATCAGGGCGCGCAGTGCGGCGCCCGCCAGCCGGGCGGTGGAGCGTGCTGTGCCATTGAAGATCGTCATGGTCTTTTCGTCACCCGATGCCCGGTATGAGGGAGATCAGCAGGTCGATGAGTTTGATGCCGAGGAACGGGGCGATGAGCCCGCCCAGGCCGTAGAGCGCGAGGTTGCGGCGGAGCATCCGGTCGGCGCTCATCGGGCGGTAGCGCACGCCCCTGAGGGCGAGCGGCACCAGCGCGACGATGATCAGCGCGTTGAAGACGACCGCGGAGAGGATCGCCGACTGGGCCGAGGCCAGGTGCATGATGTTGAGCGCGTCCAGGCCCTGGTAGCCCGCCACGCCCGCGAACATCGCCGGGATGATCGCGAAGTACTTCGCGACATCGTTGGCGATCGAGAAGGTGGTCAGCGCTCCGCGGGTGATCAGCAGCTGTTTGCCGATCTCCACGATCTCGATGAGCTTGGTCGGGTTGGAGTCGAGATCGACCATGTTCCCGGCCTCCTTGGCGGCCGAGGTGCCGGTGTTCATGGCCACGCCGACATCGGCCTGGGCGAGCGCCGGGGCGTCGTTCGTGCCGTCGCCGGTCATCGCCACCAGCTTGCCGCCCGCCTGCTCGCGCTTGATGAGCGCCATCTTGTCCTCGGGCGTGGCCTCCGCCAGGAAGTCGTCCACCCCCGCCTCGTCCGCGATGGCCCGGGCGGTCAGCGGGTTGTCGCCGGTGATCATGACCGTCTTGATGCCCATCCGGCGCAGTTCGTCGAACCGCTCCCGCATGCCCTCCTTGACGACGTCCTTGAGGTGGATCACCCCGAGCACACGCGCGCCCCTGGCGTCCTCGACCGCCACGAGCAGCGGAGTGCCGCCCGCCGCCGAGATCGCGTCGGCCCGCTCCCGGGCGTCCTCCGAGGCCTGTCCGCCACGCTCGGCGACCCAGCCGGTGACCGCGGCGGCCGCGCCCTTGCGGACCCTGGTGCCGTCCAGGTCGACGCCGGACATCCGGGTCTGCGCGGTGAACGGTACGAAATCAGCCTCGTTCAGCTCGCCCTCGTGGCGGGCCCGCAGGCCGTACGTCTCCTTGGCGAGGACCACGATCGAGCGGCCCTCGGGCGTCTCGTCGGCGAGCGAGGAGAGCTGGGCCGCGTCCGCGAGCTCCCCCTCGGTCACGCCGCTGACCGGGACGAACTCGGCGGCCTGCCGGTTGCCGAGCGTGATCGTCCCGGTCTTGTCGAGCAGCAGCGTGGACACATCGCCCGCCGCCTCGACCGCGCGGCCGGACATGGCGAGAACGTTGCGCTGGACGAGGCGGTCCATGCCCGCGATGCCGATGGCGGAGAGCAGGGCGCCGATGGTGGTGGGGATGAGGCAGACCAGCAGCGCGGTGAGCACGACCATGGTCTGCTCGGCGCCCGCGAAGATCGCGAACGGCTGGAGGGTGATGACCGCCAGCAGGAAGACGATGGTGAGCGAGGCCAGCAGGATGTTGAGCGCGATCTCGTTCGGGGTCTTCTGCCGGGCGGCGCCCTCGACCAGGCTGATCATCCGGTCGATGAAGGTCTCCCCGGGCCTCGTCGTGATCTTGATGACGACGCGGTCGGAGAGCACCTTCGTACCCCCGGTGACCGCGGACCGGTCGCCGCCGGACTCGCGGATGACCGGCGCGGACTCGCCGGTGATGGCCGACTCGTCGACGGACGCCACGCCCTCGACCACGTCGCCGTCGCCCGGGATGACGTCGCCCGCCTCGCAGACCACGAGGTCGCCGACGCGCAGCGCGGTGCCCGGGACCCGCTCCTCGCCGCCGTCCGCGAGCCGCCGGGCCTCGGTGTCGGTCTTGGCCCTGCGCAGGGTGTCGGCCTGGGCCTTGCCCCGGCCCTCGGCGACGGCCTCGGCGAGGTTGGCGAAGAGCACGGTCAGCCAGAGCCAGACCGTGATCGCCCAGCCGAACCAGTCGCCCGGGTCCAGGGCGGCCAGCACGGTGGTGAGCACCGAGCCGATCTCCACCACGAACATCACCGGGGACTTCGCCATCACCCGCGGATCGAGCTTGCGGAAGGCGTCCGGCAGCGAGGTGAGGAGCCGGTGGGGGTCGAAGAAGCCGCCGGAGACCCTGCCTCCGCCCGCGTCGTGCTGGGGCGGGCGCTCGCCGCCGGGGGCGGGGCGTACGGGGGTGGTCGTGCTCATGAGAGTCCCTCCGCCATCGGGCCAAGGGCCAGGGCCGGGAAGTAGGTGAGACCGGTGATGATCAGGATGGCGCCGACGAGCAGCCCCGCGAAGAGCGGCTTCTCGGTGCGCAGGGTGCCCGCCGTCTCGGGGACGGGCCTCTGCTCGGCGAGCGAACCGGCCAGCGCCAGGACGAAGACCATCGGCAGGAAGCGGCCGAGCAGCATCGCCAGCCCGAGCGTGGTGTTGTACCAGTCGGTGTTGGCGTTCAGGCCCGCGAAGGCGGAGCCGTTGTTGTTGGCGCCGGAGGTGAAGGCGTACAGCACCTCGGAGAAGCCGTGCGCCCCGCTGTGGCCCGCCGCGTTCCCCGCCGTGTTGAGGATCGAGTGCGGCGGGGTGGACAGCACCACGGACAGGGCGGTGAAGCCGAGCGCCAGCGCCGGGGTGATCAGGATGTAGCAGGCGGCGAGCTTGATCTCGCGGGAGCCGATCTTCTTGCCCAGGTACTCGGGCGTACGGCCGACCATGAGCCCCGCGATGAAGACCGCGATCACGGCCATGACGAGCATCCCGTAGAGGCCGGAACCCACCCCGCCGGGGGCGATCTCGCCGAGCATCATGCCCAGCAGCGCGATGCCGCCGCCGAAGCCGGTGAGCGAGGAGTGCATGGCGTCCACCGCGCCGGTGGAGGTCAGCGTCGTACTCGTCGCGAAGATCGAGGACGCGCCGACCCCGAACCGCTGCTCCTTGCCCTCCATCGCGCCGCCCGCGGCCTGGAGCGCCGGGCCGCCGTGGTGGAACTCGCTCCACATCATCAGCGCCGTGAAGCCGAGCCAGATCAGGCCCATGGCGGCGAGGATCGCGTACCCCTGCCGGACGTTCCCGACGAGCACGCCGAAGGTGCGGGTCAGCGCGAACGGGATGACCAGGATCAGGAAGATCTCGAAGAGGTTGGTGAAGGCGCTCGGATTCTCGAACGGGTGGGCGGAGTTGGCGTTGAAGAAGCCGCCGCCGTTGGTGCCGATCTCCTTGATGGCCTCCTGCGAGGCGACCGCGCCGCCGTTCATCTGCTGGCTGCCGCCGGTGAGCTGCCCGACCTCGTGGATGCCCGCGAAGTTCTGGATCGCGCCGCACGCCACCAGCACGACCGCGGCGATCACCGCCATCGGGATCAGGACGCGGACGGTCGTGCGCACCAGGTCGGCCCAGAAGTTGCCCAGTTCGCCGGTGCGGGAGCGGGCGAAGCCCCGGACGAGCGCGATGGCCACGGCGATGCCGACGGCGGCGGACAGGAAGTTCTGCACCGCGAGCCCGGCCGTCTGCACGACATGGCCCATGGACTGCTCGCCCGCGTAGGACTGCCAGTTGGTGTTGGAGACGAAGGACGCGGCGGTGTTGAACGCCTGCGCCGGGCCGATCGAGGAGAAGCCGAGCGAGAGCGGCAGAGCGCCCTGGAGGCGCTGCAGCAGATACAGGAAGAGGACGCTGACGCCGGAGAAGGCGAGCACCCCGCGCAGATACGCGGGCCAGCGCATCCGGGTGTCCGGATCGGCGCCGATACAGCGGTAGATCCACCGCTCGGCGCGCAGATGGTTCCCGGAGCGGTAGACGGCGGCCAGGTAGTCGCCGAGCGGCCGGTACACCAGGGCGAGCGCGCCGATGAGCGCGGCGAGCTGGAGCACCGCGGCGAGTTCGGGACTCATGACGCCCTCAGAACCTCTCGGGGAAGAGGAGGGCGAGGACCAGATAGCCCAGCAGTGCGACGGCCACGACCAGTCCGACGACGTTCTCGGCGGTCACAGCTTCGTCACCCCTTTGGCGACGAAGGCCACCAGTGCGAAGACCGCGAGCGTGGTGACGACGAAGGCCAGGTCGGCCATCGTGGGCTCCTAGAGGATCGGTGGAGTACTGACCTCTTGAGGAAACCCCTGTTCGGAGCGTGTGCGCCCGCCGTTGACGGCTCCCTGACGGCGGGGAGCCCGCTCTTGACGCCTCCCTGACGTCGGGGGCGTCGCATGCGAAACAGCGCGCACGTGACATAGCCGGTGGGCCGTACTCCGCAGAGAAAAGTACGGCCCACCGGTAGAACGCTCACATCAGCCGAGCCTTACGCCGGGGACTCAGCCGGATGCGAGCGAGCAGCCCGCCAGAGCGTCAAGACCGGAGGGGGCGGTCGAGCCCTGGCGGGAGAATGAGATCTTGATGCGGTCGATCGTGGACTTCCGCTTGTCCGCCAACGGGCCCAGGATCGCGTTCTGGACGAAGTTCGGGCCGCCCTGGCCCGCGGAGGTCGCGAGTCTCTTGTTGGCCTCGCCGAGCTGCGTGTCCAGCAGCGTGAGGTTGCGGTCCACCTCCGCCTGGGCGGCGGCCGGCACATCGCCGATCTCACCGGCGACGTCGGGGCAGCTGATCGTCTGGCCGGACCCGGCGCCCGCGTCGGCGCCCGTGTCCGCACCGGCGCCGGTGTCCGCGCCCGTGTCCGCGCCGGTCTCCGCCGCGGGGTCGGCCGAGGCCGCGGCGCTCGCGGCGGCCGTCGGGCTCGCCGCGCCGCCCGCCCCGGCGCCGCCGCCGGACAGCGTGCACTCGGCGAGGGTGTCCAGGCCTGTCGGCTTCTCGGCCCGGCGCCCGATGGAGATGGCGATGCGGTCGAGGGTGGACTTCCGCTTGTCCGCCAGCGGACCGAGGATCGCGTTCTGCACGAAGTTCGGGCCGCCTTCGCCCTGGCTCGTGCTCAGCCGCTTGTTCGCCTCGGCGAGCTGGGTGTCCAGAAGGGCGAGGTTTCGGTCAACCTCCGCCTTGGCCTCCGCGGGGATCTCCGGCAGCTCGCCCTCGACGGCGGGGCAGGTGATCGTGGACGCGGCCTTGAGCTCGCCGGTCCCGTCTCCGCCGTCGTTGCCACCGGCCATGGCGGCACCGACGGCTACCGCCGCTACGAGCGTGCCGCCCAGGGTCCCGGCGACAATGATCCGGCGCCGGTGAAATAACGGAAGGCCACGGGACATCTGACCACTCACTTCCTTGAGATCGAATGGGCGCGGTAAGCGCTTCCACCCGTCCATACGTCCCGTGTGGCAGGAGTGTTCAACGCGGTACGAAAAAAAGCCGAAGGGGCCCGGGGAGACTCCCCGGACCCCTTCCGACCTCGCTCTGCGTCCTCGGCGCGGGCCGCCGGTCAGCGCACCTCGCTGATCTCCGGACCGCGCTGGAGCCGGTCGGCACCGCCCGCGAACCGCGAGCCCTGCGCCTCCTCCTGCTGCACCCCGTCGGGCACCATCTGCGCGTCGTTCGGCAGCTTGAGCACGATCGGGTCGCGCGGGGCCATCGGGCCCTCACCGCGCACCACGACCGTGTCCTGGAAGATCGCTTCCAGCAGGCTGCCGGTCTCGGGCTGCACGGCGCCCTGCCCGGAGATCACTCCGCGCAGGAACCAGCGAGGCCCGTCGACGCCGATGAAGCGCACCACCTGGACGCCGTTCTTGCCGTCCGGCAGCTGCACCGGCACCTGGGCCCGCAGCTCCCAGCCGAGCGGGCCCTCGACCTCGTCCACCACACCGCCCTGCTGGGTGATGCCGGTGGCGATCTCGTCCCGCACCTCGCCCCAGATGCCTTCCTTCTTGGGCGCGGCGAACGCCTGCAGCTGCACGGCGCTGTCCCGCAGCACCACGGTCGCGGCCACGATCGCGTCCCCCGCGACCTCCACCCGCAGCTCCATGCCCTCGACACCGGGCACGAACATGCCACCGAGGTCCACCCGGCCCTCGCCGGGCTCCCGCACCTCGGACACGTCCCACGGTCCATCGGGGCGCGGCGCGGGGGGCAGGCTCACCCTGGTGGCCTCCGCGTCGCCCTCGTCGACGAGGTCCGCCGCGTCCTCCGCGTCTTCCGCGTCCTCGGTCAACTCATCGGAGGTCACGTCGAGCGACTCGACGTCCTCCTCGCTGCGCTTGCGGCGACGTCCGAACACGTCATCGTCCTTCCCGGTCGGAACCGACCGAAGCGTATCCATTCCCACCCGTTGTGCCGTCCACGGCGGCATGACCGCCGGTGGACCCGAAGCCCCCTTCGGCCCGCGCCGACCCGGGAAGCTCCGCCACCTCCTGGAAGCGCACCTTCTCGACCTGCTGGACGACCATCTGGGCGACCCGGTCGTAGCGTTCGAACCGCACGCTCTCGCGCGGGTCGAGGTTGACCACGATCACCTTGATCTCTCCACGGTACCCGGCATCGATGGTCCCCGGGGCATTCACCATGGCGACCCCGCAGCGGGCGGCGAGTCCGGACCTCGGATGCACGAAGGCGGCATACCCCTCCGGGAGCGCGATAGACACTCCGGTGGGCAGAACCGCGCGCTCGCCCGGGGCCAGCTCCGCGGCCTCGGTGGTGACGAGGTCGGCACCGGCGTCCCCCGGGTGGGCATACCCCGGGATCGGCACCTGGGGGTCCACCCTGCGGATCAGCACGTCCACCGGTACGGGAGTCACGGATTCACCTCGACTGCGCGCGCGGCCTTCGCCTGATCCGGACCGGCGAGCGCCGCGTTGTTCTCCTCCGGCCGGTCGTCCTTGGTGAAGTGGTCGGCCCGCAGCTCTATGAAGAGGGCCTCCGCGCGCACCGCGACGGGCCCCTCGGGGTCCCCGATACGGCCCGTGGCCGCGCAGTAGAGCTTGCGGCCGTGCACGGCGGTCGCCCGTGCCTCCAGGTGCAGGACGGTGCCGACGGGCACCGGCCGGGCGAAGTCCGTCTCCAGCCGCCCGGTCACCGCGTTCACGCGCTGCATCCAGTTGAGCGCGCCCAGCATCTCGTCCAGCGCCGCGCTCAGCATCCCTCCGTGGGCCAGGCCCGGCGCCCCCTGGTGGGCGGGGTGCACCTCGAACTCGGCGGTGACGCCGACGCCCTCTCCGGCGCGGGCCCGCATGCGCAGGCCGTTCGCCTGGTCACCGCAGCCGAAACAGTGCTCGTTGTGGGCGTCGAGAGGCTCCCCGGGCGCGGGCGCGCCGGGGTGGCGCACGGGTGCCGTGGCGCCGTCCGGCGGCTTCAGCACTGTCGTTGTTCCACTCACAACGGCTGACCTTACCCGCGAGAACAGCCCCGGCAGGCGGCCATGCCAAGCTGATACGCATGCAGCCTTACGACGAACGTCTGACCGCGCCCCGTTCATGGTGGTTCATCGCGTTTCTGATCGGGCTCGCGACGGCGTTGATCATGCTGCCGTTCGGAACGCTGCCGATGCTCGGCGGGCTGATCGGAGGCGGGGCACTGGCCTGTGTCGCGGTGAGTTCGTACGGCTCGGCCCGGGTGCGGGTGGTGGCGGGCTCCCTGGTGGCGGGAGAGGCCAGGATTCCGGTGTCGGCGCTCGGGGCCGCCGAGGTGCTGGACGCCGCCGAGGCGGCCGCCTGGCGGTCGTACAAGGCCGATCCGCGGGCCTTCATGCTGCTGCGGAGCTACATCCCGACCGCGCTGCGGGTCGAGGTCACCGATCCGCAGGACCCGACGCCGTACGTGTACGTCTCCACCCGGGACCCGGAGGGCCTGGCGGCGGCACTGACGGCCGTACGCGCCTAGGAGGCGTCCTGGGTGCTCGGGGACGGGGGGAGGGCGTCCCAGGGCACCTGACGGTCGCGCAGATCCTTGCGGATCTTGCGCGCGAGTCTCTTGGTGTCGCGCCGGTTCATCGAGGCGCCGATGGCCGCGCCGACCATGAAGGGCGCGAGGACGGGCAGATTCCGGAAGCTCCGTCTCAGTACCTGCTGGCGCAGCTCCCGCTTCATCCGGACGTTCAGCGCGGCGTTGACGCTGGCGGGGATGGTGGGGTCGACGCCACGCTCCTCGGCCCACGCCGCGAGGTAGACGGTGGCCCGCTGCCGTACGGTCCCGGGCGCGCGCACCCCGTAGACCTCGTGCAGCTCGGCGATGAGCTTGAACTCTATGGACGCCACGCCGACGATCTCGGCGGCCAGCTCGGTGGGCATGGCGGGCGGGGTTGGCAGCATCGCCGCGGCACCGACGCCCGCGCCCACGGTGGAGGTGCCGTTCGCCGCACCCGCCACCAGTTTGTCCGCGATCTCCTCCGGGCCGAGCCCGGGGAACTGTTTGCGGAGTGCGGCGAGGTCGCGGACCGGAATGCGCGGTGCGTTCGCCACGATCCGGTCGGCGACCGCGTATACCCCCGCCCGCGCACGGTCACCGCCCTGCCGCACGCCACGGCCGAGGGCGGCCGCGAGCGAGGCCGCCCGGCCTCGCTCGACATGCGCCTCGTCCGCCTCTTTCCCGCCGCCGTGCCCTTGGTTCACGTCGCCGCGCCCTTGGTTCACGTCGCCGCGCCCCTCGTTCACGCCGTCGTGCTCCGCGTCCACGCCTGGCCTGCGGCTCAGGCCGCGCAGTCGCGGCAGATCGGCTGGCCGTTCTTGGTCTCGGCGGCCAGCTGGCTGCGGTGGTGCACGAGGAAGCAGGTCATGCAGGTGAACTCGTCTGCCTGGCGGGGCAGCACCCGGACGGACAACTCCTCATTGGAGAGATCCGCACCGGGTAGTTCCAGGCCCTCGGCCTGCTCGAACTCGTCGACGTCGACGGTGGACGCGGACTTGTCGTTCCGCCGGGCCTTGAGTTCCTCGATGCTGTCCTCGTTGACGTCATCGTCGGTCTTGCGTGGGGTGTCGTAATCCGTTGCCATGTCGCTCTCCCCCTCTGGGTGTCTGCGGTGTCTCAGCGCTCGTAACGCGTGAGAGGCCGGACTTGTGCCCGACCTGAGGCGGAGATTTTGCCTCACATCAAGGTCTGTTACTCAATCGACACCCAACCGCACCCCTGAAGAGGTGATCGGGTTGGATGGCCATCGGGACCGTACACGGTCCGAATGTCGCACTCTCATGCGCCATGACGTGTACTTCCCGTGATCAGGGTGCCTGAAAACCCGGATTTTTACGGCTTTCCGGCAACCGGCACGATCACGCAGAGTGTATGGCTTGAATATCGCCCATGTGATCGATCACACACGATACTGGCGGTGGGCGGATCACGAAAATTCCGCCCAAAGCGAACACCCCACGAGGGTACTCCCGCTTTCGCCGTTCCGCGCTCAGACCGGGAGCATCACCCGCATCACCAGGCCACCACCCTCCCGCGGCTCGGCCGCGATGCGCCCGCCGTGGGCGCGCGCCACCGAGCGGGCGATCGAAAGACCGAGGCCCACGCCCTTGTCGCTGCCCGTGCGCTCGGTACGGAGCCTGCGGAAGGGTTCGAAGATGTTGTCCATCTCGTACGCCGGGATCACCGGTCCGGTGTTCGCGACCACCAGCAGCGCCTGCCCCTGCCGTACCTCGGTGGTCACCTCCACCCAGCCGTGGTCCGGGACGTTGTAGCGCACCGCGTTCTGCACCAGGTTCAGCGCGATCCGCTCCAGCAGCACCCCGTTGCCCTGGACCACCGCGGCCGCCCGGTCGCCCCGGATCTCCACCCCCTTGGCCTGGGCCTCGGCCCGGACCTGTTCCAGGGCCTGGGAGGCGACCTCGGCGAGGTCCACCGGCTTGCGGTCGACGATCTCGTTGTCGCTGCGGGCCAGCAGCAGCAGACCCTCCACCAGCTGCTCGCTGCGCTCGTTGGTGGCCAGCAGGGTCTTGCCGAGCTGGACCAGCTCCGGGGAGGCCTGCGGATCGGACAACTGCACCTCCAGCAGGGTGCGGTTGATCGCCAGCGGGGTGCGCAGCTCGTGCGAGGCATTGGCGACGAAGCGCTGCTGGGCGGTGAACGCCCGGTCCAGCCGCTCCAGCATCTCGTCGAAGGTGTCCGCGAGCTCCTTCAGCTCGTCGTCCGGCCCGTCGAGCTCGATCCGGCGGGAGAGGTCCGAGCCCGCCACCTGACGCGCCGTACGGGTGATGCGGCCCAGCGGCGAGAGCACCCGCCCGGCCATCGCGTAGCCGAACGCGAACGCGACCACGGCCAGCCCCAGCAGCGCCAGCAGCGAGCGGCGCAGCAGCCCGTCCAGGGCGTAGTCGCGCTGCTGGGACATGCACTGGGCCACCGCCCGGTTGAACGCGTCGTTGTTGCCCTGGCTGGGCAGATGGCAGGTGCCGGAGGGCTTGTAGTCGATCCGCACGATCTGCAGCGGGAACTCGCTGCCCCGGCGGATGGCGTCGGCCGCCAGCAGGTAGATGATCGTCAGCAGCACCACACCGGCGATCAGGAACATCCCGCCGTACAGCAGGGTGAGCCGTATCCGGATGGTGGGGCGCAGCCAGGGGTTGGGCGGCGAGGAGTGCTGCGGGTCCCAGCTGGGCTTGGGCGGGGCCGCCGGCGGCAGCGGAGTCGTGGCCATGCCCGGTCAGATCCGGTAGCCCGAGCCGGGGACCGTGACGATCACCGCGGGCTCGCCGAGCTTGCGGCGCAGCGTCATGACGGTCACCCGGACAACGTTGGTGAACGGGTCGGTGTTCTCGTCCCAGGCCTTCTCCAGCAGCTGCTCGGCGGAGACCACCGCGCCCTCGCTGCGCATGAGCACCTCCAGCACCGCGAACTCCTTCGGCGCCAGCTGGATCTCCTTGCCGTCCCGGAACACCTCGCGGCGGTTGGGGTCCAGCTTGATCCCGGACCGCTCCAGGACCGGCGGCAGGGCGACGGTGGTACGGCGGCCGAGCGCCCGCACCCGGGCGATCAGCTCGCTGAAGGCGAACGGCTTGGGGAGGTAGTCGTCGGCGCCGATCTCCAGCCCCTCGACGCGATCACTGACGTCGCCGGAGGCGGTGAGCATCAGGACGCGGGTGGGCATGCCGAGTTCGACGATCTTGCGGCACACGTCGTCACCGTGGACGAGCGGCAGGTCACGGTCGAGGACCACGACGTCGTAGTCGTTGACGGCGATGCGCTCCAGGGCGGCGGCACCGTCATACACGACGTCGACAGCCATGGCCTCCCGGCGCAGTCCGGTGGCCACCGCGTCGGCGAGCAGCTGCTCGTCCTCGACGACGAGTACACGCACGTCGTTCGTCCTTCCGTCATGGCCGCGGCGGGTTCGTGGCCGCGGCGGACTCTCCTGCGCCACAGCGGGCGTGATCTGGCCGGACGCGATGAGCGTTCGGCGCCTCCATCCTGCCTCGAAGTCTCATAAACCGGCGGTAAGAGGTTCCGGGGCCTCGGCTGCGGTCTCGGCGGCAGCACTCGGTGGCGGCCCCGATGGCAGCACCGATGGCGGGCTTTTTCAAGATCGTTGAGAAACTTTTGGTGCCGGAGGTTTCCGCTCCGAGTGGGGCGGGGAGGACGACTGCACACCCCGCGATCACGCCCTGTATGTGGCTATCCCATGAGCCGCTGCCACCCTCAGGGATTCACGTACGTGATCGCTCCCGCCGTCGGCACACCCCCGTGCCACCGACCCACGACGAGGGGGCGCACCATGGACGCGTTCACCACCGGTATTCTGCAGCGTATAGAGACCACCCAGTCCGATCTGACCCGCGCCCGCGAGACGGGCGACGAGTTCCTCGCCGATGTGGAGCTGGCGGAGCTGGAAGACCTCCGCCGACTGGCTGCCGAACACGGCGTCGAAGTAAGCGCCGCCTGATCCAGGCTGCTTGATCCAGTGCGCCGCCCGATGTTGTTCCCGGCGGCTTGATAACCCGGTGTGACGGAGACGATCCAGCTCCGGTGCGCCTACATATGACGCACAACCAGCACAATCCACGCCGAAGCGCCCCGGTGCCCTCATGGCACCGGGGCGCTTCGCGTGCGCGGAGTCGTGCCCCGGGGAATCTGCTCAGTCGTGCCAGGCGCCCAGGTCCTCCAGCAGCGCCCGCAGCGGCTCGAAGAGGCCGGGGGCAGCGGCGACGGTCAGCTCCGTCGAGGCGGGTATGCCCGGCCGTCCGCCGGTGAGCGCGCCCGCCTCGCGGGCTATGAGGTCACCGGCCGCGTAGTCCCAGGGGTTGAGCCCGCGCTCGTAGTACGCGTTGAGCCTGCCGCAGGCCACGTCGCACAGGTCGATGGCGGCCGATCCGCCGCGCCGGATATCGCGCACCTGGGGCAGCAGCTCATGAAGGACCCTGGCCTGCCCGATGCGGCGCTCGCGCACATAGCCGAAGCCGGTGCCGATCAGCGCCTGCTCGAAGGGGGGCGCGGGGCGTACCTGCACGCGCTCCCCGTCCAGGTACGCGCCCTGGCCGAGCACCGCGTGGTACGTCTCGCCGCGCATCGGCGCCGCCACCACACCGGCGACCGTCTCGCCGTCCCGTTCGACGGCGATGCTGACCGCCCAGGACGGGAGGCCGTAGAGGTAGTTCACGGTGCCGTCGATCGGGTCGATCACCCAGCGGACACCGCTGCTGCCCTCGCTGTTCGCGCCCTCCTCGCCCAGCACCCCGTCCTGCGGGCGGTGCCGGGCGATGAAGTCGGTGATCAGCTTCTCGGAGGCGACGTCCATCTCGGTGACGACGTCGATCGGACTGGACTTGGTGGCGGCCACGCCGAGATCGGCCGGACGGCCGTCGCGCAGCAGGTCCCCGGCCCTGCGGGCGACCTCCAGGGCGAGATCGAGCAGTTCGGCGTTGAGCGAGTCGGTCATTGTGCTCCTTAGCGGATTACCCGTTGCGTACTGCGTGTGCGCGTGCGGCGGCCCTGGAGACCCGCCGGACCGTCGTCGAGATCCGCCGGACCGGCGCCCCGGTCGGCTAGTCGGCTCCGGCGGCGGCCGGACGCGGCGAGCGGGCCGGACAGCAGCCCACCGGGCAGAGGTCGTGGCCGGGGCCCAGCGCGCCCAGCGCACAGCGCTCGGGGGCCGCCGGGGCCTCCCCGGCGGCGAACCGCTCGGTGGCCGCGCGCTCCAGCAGCAGATCGCGCACCGCCGCCGCGAACCGCGGATCGGCGCCCACCGTCGAGGCCCGGGCGACCGGCAGGCCCAGGTCGGCCGCCTTGGCCGCCGCCTCGGTGTCCAGGTCGTACTTGACCTCCATGTGGTCCGAGACGAAGCCGATCGGAACCATCACGGCGGCGGGCACCCCCTCGCCGTGCAGCTCCTCCAGGTGGTCGCAGATGTCCGGCTCCAGCCAGGGGATGTGCGGGGCGCCGCTGCGGGACTGGTAGACCAGCCGCCAGGGGTGGTCGGCGCCGGTCTCCTCGCGCACCGCCTCGGCGATCAGCCGGGCGACGTCGAGGTGCTGGGCGACGTACGCACCGCCCTCGCCGTGCTGCTCTACGGGTCCGGAGGTGTCCGCGGCGGCGGTCGGGATGGAGTGGGTGGTGAAGGCGAGGCGGGCGCCCGCCCGCAGCCCCTCGGGCAGCTCGGCGAGCGCGGCGAGCGTCGCGTCCACCATGGGCCGGACGAAGCCGGGGTGGTTGAAGTAGTGCCGCAGCTTGTCCACGCGCGGCAGCGGCAGCCCCTCGCCCTCCAGGGCGGCGAGCGCGTCCGCGAGGTTCTCGCGGTACTGGCGGCAGCCCGAGTACGAGGCGTACGCGCTGGTGGCGAGCACCGCGATGCGGCGGTGGCCGTCGGCGACCATCTCGCGCAGGGTGTCGGTCAGATACGGGGCCCAGTTGCGGTTGCCCCAGTAGACCGGCAGGTCCAGCCCGTGCTCGGCGAAGTCCTTGCGCAGCGCGTGCAGCAGCTCGCGGTTCTGCGCGTTGATCGGGCTGACGCCGCCGAACAGGAAGTAGTGCTGCCCGACTTCCCTGAGCCGCTCCCGGGGGATGCCCCGCCCCCGCGTGACGTTCTCCAGGAACGGCACGACGTCCTCCGGGCCCTCCGGCCCGCCGAAGGAGAGCAACAGCAGGGCGTCGTACGGAGCGGGGGATGTCTGCGCTGACTGTTCGGGCATGGTCCCGATCCTGCCACCAGCCCCGGACCGGCGGGAAATGCCCCTGTGCGGGCCCCTGGGCGACCGTAAGCTGTATCAGCTTCGACGTTCCTTACCCCGGCTCCGCCGACCTGCTTTCCCCCTCTTCAGCACTCCTCCCACCATCCCGTCCCGCCGCTCTGCCAGCCCGCGGAGGCCCCTGCCATGCCCGGACCCGGTCCGTACCGTGTGATCTTCGCCGCCCCCGGCGCCAAGGCGTTCTCCGTGGCCGGGTTCATCGCGCGGATGCCCGTGGCCATGACGAGCATCGGCGTGGTCACGATGGTCTCCCAACTCACCGGCCGGTACGGGCTGGCCGGTGCGCTGGCGGCGACCCTCGCGCTCTCCGTCGCCGTCATCGGCCCGCAGATCTCCCGGCTGGTCGACCGGTACGGGCAGCGCCGGGTGCTGCGCCCCGCGGCCCTCATCACCCTCGCCTCGCTGGCCGGGCTGCTGCTGGCGGCCCACCGGGGCTGGCCGGACTGGACGCTGTTCGCGTTCGCCGCCACGGCCGGATGTGTGCCGAGCGTCGGGTCCATGGTGCGGGCCCGCTGGGCGGCGATCCACCGGGACGCCCCGCGCGAACTGCACGCCGCGTACTCCTGGGAGGCCATCGTCGACGAGGTCTGCTTCATCCTCGGCCCGGTGATCTCGATCGGGCTCTCCACCTCCTGGTTCCCGGAGGCGGGTCCGCTCGTCGCCGCGGGCTTCCTGGCCGTCGGCGTCTTCTGGCTCACCTCGCAGCGGGCCACCGAGCCCGCCCCGCATCCGCGCGGGACACACACCGGCGGCTCCGCGCTGCGCTCGCGCGCGCTCCAAGTGCTGGTCCTGACCTTCATAGCGGTCGGCACGATCTTCGGGGCGGTCGACGTGGCGACCGTGGCCTACGCCGAGGACCAGGGTCACAAGGGGGCGGCGAGCCTGGTCCTGGCGGTGTACGCGCTGGGCTCGTGCGGGGCGGGAGCCGTCTTCGGACTGCTGTCGCTCAAAAGATCACTCTCTTTCCGCTGGTTGCTGGGTATTTGTGCGATGACCGTGAGTATGATCCCCCTCCAACTGGTCGGGAACCTCTCGTTTCTGGCCGTGGCGCTCTTTGTCGCGGGCCTGGCCGTCGCACCGACGATGGTCACGACCATGGCCCTCGTCGAACAGCACGTACCACGCGCGCACCTGACCGAGGGCATGACCTGGGTGAGCACCGGGCTCATGGTCGGGGTGGCGCTCGGCTCGTCGGCCACCGGAGGGGTGGTGGACGCCGCCGGGGCCCGCGCGGGGTACGCGGTGCCGGCCGTGGCCGGGGCGCTCGCGGCGGCGGTGGCGTTCCTCGGGTACCGCCGGCTCCGGCCGGCGCCACAGCGGGAGGGGTCAGGTCCGGATGGCCGTCAAGACCGTAAGAACCGAGCGGAACAGCGTGTGGCGTAACTGGGCGGGGAACGTCATCGCCCGTCCGGTACGGAGCGTGGCCCCCTCCTCCACCCAGGAGCTGGCCGAGGCGGTGCGCCAGGCCGTGGCGGACGGGCTGCGGGTCAAGGCGGTGGGCACCGGCCACTCGTTCACCACCACGGCCGCCACCGACGGCGTGCTGATACGCCCGGACCGCCTGGTCGGCGTGCGGGAGGTGGACCGGGAGGCGGGCACGGTGACCGTCGCGGCGGGCACCTCGCTGCGTCAGCTGAACGAGACCCTGTCGGCCGCCGGTCTGTCGCTGGCCAACATGGGCGACATCATGGAGCAGACGGTGGCCGGGGCCATCTCCACCGGCACCCACGGGACGGGACGCGACAGCGCCTCGATCGCCGCCCAGATCAAGGCCCTGGAGCTGGTCACGGCGGACGGCTCGGTGCTCCACTGCTCGGCGACCGAGCACCCGGAGATCTTCGCGGCCGCCCGGGTCGGCCTCGGCGCGCTGGGCGTGGTCACCGCGATCACCTTCGGAGTGGAGCGGGAGTTCCTGCTCACTGCGCGCGAGGAGCCGATGCCCTTCGAGCAGGTGATGACCGACTTCGAACAACTCGTCGCCGAGAACGAGCACTTCGAGTTCTACTGGTTCCCGCACACCGGCAACTGCAACACCAAGCGCAACAACCGCAGCACCGGCCCCGCCTCCCCCGTCGGCCGGGTCAGCGGCTGGGTGGACGACGAACTGCTGTCCAACGGCATCTTCCAGGTGGCCTGCACGGTGGGCCGGGCGGTCCCCGCCACCATTCCCGGGATCGCGAAGATCTCCAGCCGCGCCCTGTCCGCCCGTACGTACACGGACATCCCTTACAAAGTCTTCACCAGCCCGCGCCGGGTCCGCTTCCTGGAGATGGAGTACGCGGTGCCGCGCGAGGCCGCCGTCCCGGCGCTGCGCGAACTCAAGGCGACCGTCGAGCGGTCGGGGCTGCGGGTCAGCTTCCCGGTGGAGGTGCGGACCGCGCCCGCCGACGACATCCCGCTGTCCACCGCCTCCGGCCGGGACACCGCGTACATCGCCGTCCACCTCTACCGGGGCACCCCGCACCGGGCGTACTTCACGGCCGCCGAGCAGATCATGACCGCGCACGGCGGACGCCCCCACTGGGGCAAGCTGCACAGCCGTGAGGCCGCGTATCTGTCCGGGGTCTATCCGCGGTTCGGGGAGTTCACCGCGCTGCGCGACCGGCTCGACCCGGACCGGGTGTTCGGCAACGACTACCTGCGGCGGGTGCTCGGCGGCTGAGGGGGCCGGACGGACGCGCGGCCCCTCCCGCCGTCGCGTGTCCCGCCCTCGCGTGGACATTCGTTCCCGCCCACAGGGGGAAGCGGACTATAAGCGAAGCGGATCGTTCCGATTCTGACGTTTCTGTGAAAGTTGCCATCCATATTGCGCTCCGCTTCGGAGGATTCGGCGCCGGATCACCACGCCACGCCCGAACTCCGCTGGCGCGCCGCTCCACCCGGGCGGCCCGAATGGAGTACTGTGGCGAGCCCTGGCCCCGCTTTCCCGTCCGGCCGCCCGGACCCAACGGGAGGGGGCAGAGGGCGGCAACGAACGGGCCCGGGCAACTCGGCAAAGTTGTGGCAGGCTGCACCCGGGCAGGCCACACTCGTCTAGCGGGAGAGCAGCGACGCAACCGTGACGTCGGCAGGCACCACCCGGGAGGTCCCCATGCCCGAACTGCGTGTCGTGGCCGTCAGCAACGACGGCACACGGCTGGTGCTCAAGGCTGCGGACAGCACGGAGTACACACTTCCCATCGACGAGCGCCTCCGCGCCGCGGTGCGCAACGACCGTGCTCGGCTCGGCCAGATCGAGATCGAGGTCGAGAGCCATCTCCGGCCCCGTGACATCCAGGCCCGTATACGCGCCGGCGCCACGGCCGAAGAGGTCGCGCAGATGGCCGGCATCCCCGTCGACCGTGTGCGCCGCTTCGAGGGCCCGGTGCTGGCGGAGCGCGCGTTCATGGCCGAGCGCGCCCGTAAGACACCCGTGCGCCGCCCCGGCGAGAACACCGGACCGCAGCTCGGCGAGGCCGTGGCGGAGCGGCTGCTGCTGCGCGGCGCCGAGAAGGACACCGCGCAGTGGGACTCGTGGCGGCGTGACGACGGCACCTGGGAGGTGCTGCTGGTCTACCGGGTCGCCGGTGAGCCGCACTCGGCGAGCTGGACCTACGACCCGCCCCGGCGGCTGGTCCAGGCCGTGGACGACGAGGCGCGGACGCTCATCGGTGAGGCCGACGACACCCCGGAGCCCAGCTTCCCCTTCGTGCCGCGCATCGCCCGGCTGCCCCGCGACCGGGACAGAGACCGGGACCGGGACCGGGGGACGTACTCCGAGTACGGCGACGACGAGGGCGAATCCGCCCTGCCGACACCGGCGTCCGCCTCGATGGACGACGGCCTCGGCGGCGAGCGCGACTCGCTGACCAGCCTGCTAGAGGCCGTGCCCAACTTCCGCGGTGACATGGTCGTGCCCGAGGCACCGGTCGTGGCGCCACCACCGCCGCCGGACGACCCGGTGGAGGAGGCCGAGACCGTCGAGCCGCCCGCCCCGGCGGCGAGCGCGGGTTCGGCGTACGCGGATGTACTGATGCCCCGTGCGGTCGCGGGCCACCGCGACCGGCTGACCGGTACGACGGACCGCCAGGCCGAGGCGGACGGTGTCCGTCCGGGCCGCCGGGCCGCGGTGCCGAGCTGGGACGAGATCGTCTTCGGCACGCGCCGCAAGAAGCAGGAGTAGCCGACCCGTTCGGTGCACGCTCCGGGCCCCGCCACCGCAGGTCGGTGACGGGGCCCGGAGCTTTTCGCTCGGCGGTTCCGCGGCGGTTCAGCCGGGCTGAGGGCCGGTGGCCACCGGACGGCCGCCGTCGGCGGACCACTCGCTCCACGACCCCACGTACAGAGCCGCCGGAATGCCCGCCTCCGCCAGCGCCAGGACCTGGTGCGCGGCCGAGACGCCCGAACCGCAGTACACCCCGACCTCGGTGTCCCCGGTGGCGCCGAAGTCCGCGAAGCGCTCGGCCAGCCGCTCGGCGGGCAGGAGATGGCCGTCGGCGGTGACGTTCTCGGCGGTGGGAGCGGAGACCGCGCCCGGGATATGGCCGCCGACCCGGTCGATCGGCTCGACCTCGCCGCGGTAGCGCTCGCCCGCCCGCGCGTCCAGCAGCACCCCGCGCCGCGCGAGCGCGGCCGCGTCGTCCGCCGTGAGCAGCGGCAGGGCGCCGGGCTCCGGGACGAAGTCGCCCTCGGGCTCGTCCGGGAGGTCGGTGGTCAGCCCGCCACCGGCCGCGGTCCAGGCGGGCAGACCGCCGTCGAGTACGCGTACGTCGGGATGGCCCGCCCAGCGGAGAAGCCACCAGGCGCGCGCCGCCGCCCACCCCTGTCCGCCGTCGTACGCCACCACGCGCCGGTCCCGGCCGACCCCGGCCCGGCGCATCGCGGCCGCGAACGCGGAAAGATCGGGCAGCGGATGGCGTCCGGCCGACCCTGCCGGGCTCGCCAGCTCGGTGTCGAGATCGACGTACACGGCGCCGGGCAGATGTCCGGCCTCGTACGCGGGGCGGCCGGGAGGGCCGCCGAGCTGCCAGCGCACGTCCAGCAGAAGCGGGGGGCGCTCCCCCGCCAGCGCGTTCATGAGATCAGGTGCGGTGATGATGGCATTCATGGGAACCATCCTTGCGTAGATGCCCCTGCGATGTTTGGACCCCCCGATCACCCACCGCACAGCCGATGGACACTCAACGGCAAGCAAAGCGAAACGGATGTGCGGCAATAAATGGGTCATTCTTCCTCCGGGGCGCGCATCGTGCGGCGCGGCCGGGGCGCTTGCTGCGGCAGGTGGTGCAAATATCGTTCGGGCCCCCCACATCAGCACCTCCGCACCACTGCCCCGCGCCGCCGACCGGCCCGGGGCCGCACGGCCACGACGATGGTCCGAGGAGAGAGTGACGTATGACCGAGGCAGCGACTCGGCACACACCGGGCACGCCCTGCTGGACGAGTTTGATGGTGCACAGCCTTTCCGCGACACAGGACTTCTACCACGCCCTGTTCGACTGGGAGTTCGCCCCGGGGCCACAGCAGCTCGGCGCGTACGTCCGCGCCCTGCGGGATGGGCGGCCGGTCGCCGGGCTGGGCGAACTCCCTCCGGAACGACAGCTTCCGGTCTCCTGGTTGACCTATCTGTCCTCGAACGACGCCGACGAGACGGCGGAGATGATCCGCGCCTGCGGCGGCACCGTCGCCGTGGGCCCGCTGGACGCGGATGAGGCGGGCCGGATGCTGATCGCCGCCGATCCGGAGGGCGCCGTGTTCGGCGTATGGCAGGAGGACGAACACGCCGCCCAGCGACAGACGGGAGCACCGGGCACCCCGGTCTGGCACGAGCTGACGGCCCGCGAGTCCGGGGCGGTCGCGAAGTTCTACCAGATGGTCTTCGGCTACGAACCGGGTGCCGCGGAGAGCACGCCGTCGCCCGACCCCGGCCGCCGGACCCTGCATCTGGCCGGGCGGCCGGTATGCGCGATCCGGAGCGTGGGCCGGGCGTTGCCCCGCGACCGGGGCGCGCACTGGATGACCCACTTCGCGGTGGCGGACGTGGACGAAGCGGTGCGCCGGGTGGCCGAGTTGGGCGGCCGGGTGGTCGAGCCGCCGTCGGACGGTCCGACCGGGCGCGCGGCCCTGGTCATGGACCGGGAGGGGGCGGCCTTCACGGTCGTGCGGGCCGCCGGGACCTAAGAGCTCGGGAGTTCAGAGAATCTTCGGCGCGGCGACGGCTCGGGCGTCGACCGGCAGCACATCGGGTGACAGGCTGGCGGCCCGCGCGCCGGCGGCCGTCATCCGGCGCCGGTGGTGGCGGCGGCACAGCACCTCGTAACCCACCTCGCTCTCCGGCCGGTTGACGTCCCCTACGACGACCTGGGCGCCCTCGACGACCATCTCGCCGCCGACCGTACGGGCGTTGTGCGTCGCCCGGGCGCCGCACCAGCACAACGCCTCGACCTGGAGCACCTCCACCCGGTCCGCGAGTTCGACCAGCCGCTGGGAGCCGGGGAAGAGCTTGCTGCGGAAGTCGGTGGTGATGCCGAAGGCGAAGACGTCCAGTTCCAGGTCGTCGACGATGCGGGCGAGTTGGTCGATCTGGAGCGGGGTGAGGAACTGCGCCTCGTCCACGATGACGTAGTCGGCGCGGCCCCCGGCCGTCAGTACGCCGACCACATGGGCGTAGAAGTCCAGGTCCTCGACGGCCTCGACGGCCTCGGTGACCAGTCCGAGCCGTGAGGAGAGCTTGCCGTGGCCCGCCCGGTCGTCCCGGGCGTAGATCATCCCCTGGAGCCCGCGGGCCGAGCGGTTGTGCTCGATCTGCAGAGCCAGCGTGCTCTTTCCGCAGTCCATGGTTCCGGAGAAGAACACCAGCTCGGGCATGGGGGTGGTGGAGCCTTTCGTACGGGAGGGGCGATGGTAAGAGGGCCGTGCGGGGCAACGCGGGCGCTCAGGAGCGTACTTCGAGCAGCGGGACGAGCTGCTCCACCGGGGTCATCGAACCGTGCAGCCCGACCATCGCGGACTCCTTCGGCTCGGTCTCCGAGGCGACGATCGCGACATCGTCGCGGGCGGCGGCCACGATGTCGCCGATGCGCCGGTAGACCCGGTCGTCCACGCCGCCGGTGCCTCCGGGCGGCCCGAACCAGCCCGCCTCGATGGCCTCGTCACGCCCGGCCACCCACATCCGCTCCCCCACCACCTCGCGCCAGACGGCGAGCACATCGCCGGCCGCGCCGGGGACCGCGTACAGATGGCGGGCACGGCCCTCGCCGCCCAGCAGCGCGACGCCCGCCCGCAGCTCCCAGTCGGTGTCGAAGTCGAGCCGCGACTCCGGGTCGAAGGGGATGTCGATCATGCCGTGGTCGGCGGTGACGTACAGCGCGGAGCGGGGCGGGAGTTGTTCGGCGAGCCGCCGGGCCAGCCCGTCGACGTAGCGGAGTTGGTCACGCCACTCAGCGGAGTCGACGCCGAAGCGATGACCCTTGCCATCCACTTCGCTGTAGTACGTGTAGACGAGCGAGCGGTCCGCGGCGCCGAGCTGCTCGGCCGCCAGGTCCATCCGCTCCTCGCCGGAGAGCCGCCCGTGGAAGGTGCCGCCACTCAGCGCGATCTTGGTGAGCGGGGTCTCGGCGAAGGTCGGCGCGGAGACCTGGCAGGTGTGCACGCCCGCGGCGTCCGCCAGCTGGAAGACCGTGGGATACGGCTGCCAGGCGTGCGGATCGGTCCAGGGCTGCCAGCGCAGCTGGTTCATCAGCTGGCCGGTGGCGGGGTCGGCCACCGTATAGCCCGGCAGCCCGTGGGCGCCGGGCGGCAGGCCCGTGCCCACGGAGGCGAGCGAGGTCGCGGTGGTGGACGGGAAGCCCGCCGTGAGCGGAGCGCCGGTGCCGTTCATCGAGGAGGACAGCAGCGAGGTCAGAAAGGGCGCCTCGGCAGGGTGGGCGCGCAGCAGCTCCCAGCCCAGGCCGTCGACCAGGAAGACGCAGCCCCGGTCGGCCGGGGCGAGGGCCAGCCCGGACGTCAGCCCGGGAACCTCCTGACCTGCGGCGATCGCGGGCAGCAGATCGGCGAGCGAACCCGTGCCGTAGCGCGGCACGGGAGCGGCGCGGGGGTCGAGCGGCACCGGCTCCGGCCAGGCGGAGTCGGCGGCGGTGGTCGGGCCGGTGACGGAGCCGGGCATCAGCGGCCGGTGTCCGGGGTGGCCGCGGTGGCCTCGGAGAGCGCCTGGGCGAAGGCGAGGGTCTGGCGGACGGTGTCGGGGCCGTCGCCCGCCTCGCTGACCCGCAGGCTCAGGTCGTCGGCGGTGGACGAGCCGGTGTAGCCGTGGTCGGCCTCGCAGTTGGGGTCGCCGCAGGCGGCGGGCTCCAGGTCGAGGCGGTTGACGGCGCCCCAGCCGATGGTCAGCACGACCTCGCGGGGCAGCGTGCCCGGGGTGTACGACTCGGGGTTGGCGACAACCCGGCTGAGCACGACCGAGGAGATCCGCTGGAGCTTCACGGACTCGGTGGAGGTCGTCGCGTACGGCGACGGGGAGGTGCCGTCCGCCGCCTGCTCGTCGGTGTGGCTGACGATGAAGCGGTTTCCGGTGAGGACGAGGACCGTGACATGGCGCCGGACCTCGTTGGCGTCGAACGTGGTCTCCTGATGGACCAGGTATGACACGATCGGCTCGCCGCCCACGGCGGCCTCCACCGCCTCGGCCACGAGTGCCGGGTAATAGCCGCTGCGCTCGATCGCCGCGCGCAGCCCCTGGGTCGTCGTACCGGTCTTCGCCATGGACACCATCCTACGGGGCGGCGCCGACAGCGGCTCCCATGCCTGCCCCGGTCCGGAGCCGTCAGTAGGCGGGCAGATGCCGGGGGCCGAGGTCGGTGCGCACGGGCGGCGGCGCCAGCCGCGCGGACGCGCCGAGCACGGAGAGGCCGCGCTGGGCGACGGCCACCGGCTCCAGATCGACGGCGACCACCTCGGGATGGTCGTCCACCAGCCGCGACACCCTGAGCAGCAGCTCTTCGAGGGCGGCGGTGTCCACCGGCTTGGAACCCCGCCAGCCGAAGAGGAGCGGCGCGGTCCGGATGGACCGGATCAGCTCGGCCGCGTCCCGGTCGGTGGCGGGGACGAGCCGGTGGGCGGTGTCGCCCAGCAGCTCCGAGGGGGCACCGGCAAGTCCGAAGGAGAGCACGGCCCCGGCGCCGGGGTCTATCGCGGCCCGGACGACGGTGTCGACACCGCGCGGCGCCATCCGCTGTACGACCAGGCCCAGCTCGTCGGCGGGGCCGAGATGGGCGGTCAGCTCGGCGTAGGCGCGGCGCAGTTCCGCTTCGCCGCCGAGGTCGAGCCGCACCCCGCCCAGGTCGGTGCGGTGGCGCAGATGCGGCGCGGTGGGCTTCAGCGCGACCGGATAGCCGAGCCGCCCGGCTTCCCGTACGGCGGTGTCGGGGTCGGGCGCGGGCAGCGCGGGCAGCACGCTGACGCCGTACCGGGCCAGCAGGCGCTGGGTGTCGGCGGCGGACAGCTCGATGCCGACGCCGCCGGACCCGTCCGGCACGGGAGCGCCGGGAGCTTCGGGAGCGCCGGGAGCTTCGGGGGCGGCGAAGGCTTCAGGAGCGGCGGAGGCTTCGGGGGGCGGGATGTCCCGGCGCGGGGCTCCCTCGGGCGGGGCCAGCAGCACCTGGATGTCGGCGGCGGCCCCGGTCTCGTCGATGTCGTCGTACTCGGGCACCCGGCCGGGCTCCCCGGACTCCCGCCGCCAGCGCGCGTACCGCACGGCCTCGGCGAGCGCCCGCACCGCGCGCTCGGCGGCCGGGTAGGCCGGGACGCGGCGGGCTTCGGCCGGTGGTTCGGCGCCGGGCGCCGCGACCGGGTCGCCGACGCCCGCGAGGGCCTCCGCGAGGCCGGGGATCTCCAGGTGGACCACCGCCACCGGTTTGGCCGCCCCGCGTCCGGGCGCCTCGGCGGCCGCCGTGCGGACGGCCGCGGCCAGGTCCGCCGCGCGGGCGTCGCCGACCCAGGGGATGGCGGTGACGACGACCGCGTCGCACGTGTCGTCGCCGAGCGCCCCGGTCAGGGCGCGCCGGAAGTCCCCGGGGGCGGCGGCCGTGGTCAGGTCGCGGGGCGGCAGCGGGCTCAGGCCTTCGGTGAGGCAGGCGTCGTAGGTGAGCAGGCCGAGGGATTCGGAGTTGCCGAGGATGGCGACGCGCGGCCCGTCCGGAAGCGGCTGGGAGGCGAGCAGGACCCCGGCGTCGGCGAGCTGGGTGACGGTGTCCACGCGCAGGACGCCCGCCTGGCGCAGCAGGTCGGAGACGGTGGCGTCGGGGATGCGGGTGGTGGGCACGGCGTGCCCGGTGGGGGCGCTGCCGCTGTGCCGGGCGCCCTTGACGACCACGACGGGCTTGACAGCGGCGGTGCGCCGGGCGAGCCGGGTGAACTTGCGGGGGTTGCCGATGGATTCGAGGTACATGAGGGCGACATCGGTCTGCGGGTCCTCGTACCAGTACTGGAGGAGATCGTTACCGGAGACGTCGGCGCGGTTTCCGGTGGAGATGAACGAAGAAAGGCCGGCGAGGCCCGCGAGACCGGCAAGCCCCGCCATGCCCGCGAGATCTGCCATCCCCTCGGTGCCGGTGGGCCGGTCGGCGCCGGTGAGCCGGGTGAGTCCGGCGCCGCGCCGGTGCAGCCCGGAGAGCAGGGCGATGCCGATCGCGCCGGACTGGGTGAAGAGCCCGATGCGGCCGGGGACCGGCAGCCGGGGCGAGAGGGAGGCGTTCAGCCGCGTGCCCTCGGCGGTGTTGATGATGCCGAGGGCGTTGGGGCCGATGACGCGCATGCCGTAGGTGCGGGCCTGGCGGACCAGCTCGCGCTGGCGGTCGCGGCCCTCGGGGCCGCTCTCGGCGTATCCGGCGGAGAGGACGACGAGCCCCTGGACGCCGTGCTCACCGCAGTCGGCGACGACGGCGGGGACCTGGGCGGCGGGCACGGCGACGACGGCCAGGTCGAGCGGTCCGTCGATCTCGCGTACGGAGCGGTGGGCCGGGACGCCGTCGGGGTCCAGGCGCGTCCAGTCCTCGGGGAAGGCGTGGTTGACGGCGTGGACCCGCCCGGTGAAGCCGCCGTCGAGGAGGTTGCGCAGCACGGTGCGGCCGACTCCGCCGGGGGCCCGGCCGGTTCCGATGACGGCGACGGAGCGGGGGGTGAGCAGCCGCTGCACGGAGCGGGCCTCGGCGCGCTGTTCCCGGGCGCGCATGACGGCCAGGGAGCGGTCGGTGGGTTCGAGGCCGAATTCCAGGCGGACGACGCCGTCGTCGAAGCTGCGCTTCTGGGTGTAGCCCGCGTCCGTGAACACCTTGATCATCTTGGTGTTGGCGGGCAGCACCTCGGCGGCGAAGCGGCGGATACCGCGTTCGCGGGCGACGGCGGCGATGTGTTCGAGGAGGGCGGAGGCCACGCCCCGGCCCTGGTGGGCGTCCTGGACGAGGAAGGCGACCTCGGCCTCGTCGGCGGGGGCGCGACCGCCCTCGCCCTCGGCGGGGGGCGGGAGATGGGCGGGCAGCCCGTTCTCGTCGATGCGGTCGTAGCGGACGGTGGCGATGAACTCGCCTCCGACGGTGGCCGCGAGGCCGACGCGGTCGACGTAGTCGTGGTGGGTGAAGCGGTGGACGTCGCGGTCGGAGAGCCGGGGGTAGGGCGCGAAGAAGCGGTAGTACTTCGACTCGTCCGAGACGTGTTCATAGAAGCTGACCAGGCGCTGCGCGTCATCGGGGGTGATGGGGCGGATCTGCGCGGTGCCGCCGTCCCTGAGCACCACGTCCGCCTCCCAGTGGGTGGGATACGCGTGATGATCCGATGGGCTCGGCATGGGGACAGCGTACGGGCTGAAGTCCGGGACGGAGAGGTCCGCATGGCGGACCCCCTTGCGTGAACGGGGGATGTCGAGGGAAAGTCCGTATCGGACCTGTTCGGACATGACCGGACCCACTCGGACCCGACCCGGGCGAGACCGGACACCGTATGATCTGGTCTAGACAACATCACCCGCAGACCTGAAGGGCAACACCATGGCTGAGCGCCGCGTCAACATCGGCTGGACCGAGGGCCTGCACGCCCGCCCGGCGTCGATCTTCGTCCGTGCGGCGACCGCCGCCGGCGTCCCCATCACGATCGCCAAGGCGGACGGCGCCCCGGTCAACGCCGCCTCCATGCTCGCCGTGCTCGGCCTGGGCGCTCAGGGTGGCGACGAGGTCGTGCTCGCCTCCGCGGCCGACGACGCGGAGGCGGCGCTCGACCGCCTGGCGAAGCTGGTGACCGAGGGCCTTGAGGAGCTTCCGGAGACCGTCTGATTCCGTCCGAATAGCATTTCGGCGCGGCAGGGCCGCGGTGAACCATTACGGATCACCGCGGCCCCGTTGTTTTTCTGGATACGGAATTCCTTGAACGGCATATCGGACGGCTGTTAATTCCGGCCGCTCGCCGTGTTTACGGAATGTTTCGAAGTTCTCACCCGGGACGCATTTCGCAATCGGTATTCGGACAGCGAACGCTCGGTGTGCGCGGCGGCGAGCGCCCGCGCCCGGTCGGCGTCACCGCGCGCGACCGCGTCCACGATCGCGCCGTGCTCCGCCCAGGACTCGACGGCGCGCACCGACAGGTCCACGCTCCCGGAGACCCCCGCCGCGCCCGGTGCGCCCGGTGCGCCCGCCACGGCCTGCGCCGTCTGCATGCCCTGCCCGCCCTGTGCCGTCTGCCGGGCCGCATCCGCCGCGTACACCCACGCCGTCTTGCGCCGCAGCTGCACCAGCAGACCCGCCAGGCTCGGGCTGCCGGACGCCTGGGCGAGCGTCTCGTGGAACCAGTCGCCCAGCGAGCGCAGCTCGCCCAGCCTGCCGTGCCGGGCCCGCTCCTGGCCGAGCCGGACCAGACCGCGCAGCACCTTCAGATGCCCCTCGGTGCGGCGCTGGGCGGCCCTGGCGGCGCCCAGCGGCTCCAGCAGGGCCCGGATGTCCAGGAGGTCGGCCGCCTCCTTCTCGGACGGCTGCGCGACGCACGCGCCCGCATGCCGCCGGGTCGTGACGAAGCCCTCGGACTCCAGGGTGCGCAGCGCCTCGCGGACGGGCACCCGGGAGACCCCGTAGCGCCGGGCGAGCAGTTCCTCGGTCAGCCGGCTGCCGGGCGGACAGATACCGGAGATGATGTCGTCACGGATCGCCGTGCACACCGCATGCGCCGAAATCCGGCGACCGCCCTGGAGTGCGGCCGTATCCCCGTTCACTTCCGGTCCCGCATTGTCGAACCTCCGCCTCAACCCCGCGAAACGCATCCGATTGACGCGCGTTCAGCGACTCTATTCGAAGCGGCCGGGATTTCCGATGGGCGAAGGAAATTCAGGGATATTTTTTGGTCACGGCGGCGGACGCACGACGAAGGCCCCGCCCGGAGCGGACGGGGCCTTTCGACAGGGGCGGGCGACGGGTCAGAGGCTGACGCCGTGCGAGCGCATGTACGCGAGCGGGTCCATGTCGGAGCCGTACTCGGCGGTGGTGCGGGCCTCGAAGTGCAGGTGCGGGCCGGTGACGTTGCCGGTGGCGCCGGACAGGCCGATCTGCTGGCCAGGGGTGACCTTCTGGCCGACCGAGACACCGATCGACGAGAGGTGGCCGTACTGGGTGTAGGTGCCGTCGTTCATCTTGATGACGACGTTGTTGCCGTAGGCACCGCCCCAGCCCGCCTCGACGACCTCGCCGGAGCCCACCGACTGCACCTCGGTGCCGGTGGAGGCCTGGAAGTCGATGCCGGTGTGGCTGCCGGAGGACCACAGGCCGCTGGAGGCCTCGTAGCCGGTGGAGACGGAGGAGCCGTCGACGGGCGACACGAACGTGTTGAGGGCCTTGCGCTCGGCCTCACGCGCGGCGCGCTCCTTGGCGTCACGCTCCGCCTTGGCCTTCTTCTCGGCGGCCTCGGCCTTCCGAGCGGCCTGCTGGCGGGCCACGGCCTCGGCCTTCGCCTTGGCGGCGGCGGCCTCGGCGGCGTTCTTCTGGGACTGGGCCTGCGCGTCGATCTGGTCGGAGAGACCGTCGCCCATCACCATCGCCTGGCGGAGACCGGTGTCCTGGGGAGACGGCGTCTCGCCGGTCGCGGCGAGGGCCGGGCCGGCGATGCCGGCGACGACGCCCGAGGCGACCGTGGTGATGCCGGCGATGTTCGCGCCGGTACGGACGGCGGTCTGGCTGGGACGTCGGTGCTTCCCGGCGGCACGGGTGAACGCCATGCTGTGGCGCACTCCTTTCCTTCCCTCTCGCCTACCGGGTTAGCTGACGGGTTCGGAGCAGGAAGGTCTCCTACGGGCCCCTCCCCCGGCCGGGGAAGGCGTCCGATTCACCCCAGGGACGTTTGGGTCCCCGGCTCCCCTGGCACTCGCACCATGGGACTCGGCGATGGCTGTCCGTGCCGCGGATGCGGCGGATATCCGGCGAACAGCCGCACTGACGCTAGACGGGCCGCGTTTCGATCACCAAACAGTTACGGGTTTTTGTTGTTCTCGCCACAAACCAAACAGCCCGCAAATCGGTCATACGGGAAGGACCCCGGCGTCTCACACGACGCCAGGGTCCTTTTTCGGGTGGTGCGTTGAGCGGCTTCAGCCGGTGATGACGCTCACCTCTCCGATGCCGAGCGCCTTGACCGGCTCCGCGATCCGGGCGGCGTCACCCACGAGCACCGTCACCAGCCGGTCGGCCGGGAAGGCGCTCACGACCGCCGCGGTCGCCTCCACCGTCCCCGCATCGGCGAGCCGGGCGTACAGCTGCGCCTGGAAGTCGTCCGGCAGGTGCTGCTCGACCTGGTCGGCGAGGGTGCCCGCGACGGCTGCGGCCGTCTCGTACTTGAGCGGGGCGACGCCGACGAGGTTCTGCACGGCGACATCGCGCTCGGCGTCCGTCAGCCCCTCCTCCTTCAGCGTCCGCAGCACCGTCCACAGGTCCTCCAGCGCCGGGCCGGTGACCTCGGTGGCCACCGAGCCGCTGATCGCCAGCAGCGAGGCGCCCGCCGAGCCGCCGCCGGCCGGCGAGGGCGGCGTCGAACGCAGCACCTGGCCGAAGGAGCGCACCCCGTAGGTGTAGCCCTTCTCCTCGCGCAGCACCCGGTCCAGGCGGGAGGTGAGGGTGCCGCCCAGGCAGTAGGTGCCCAGCACCTGGGCGGGCCAGACGCGGTCGTGCCGGTCGGCGCCGATGCGCCCGATGAGCAGCTGGGTCTGGACCGCGCCGGGCCGGTCGACGATCACCACACGGCCGGTGTCGTCGCCGACGATCGGCGGGACCGTCCGCTGCGGCGGCGGGCCGCCGGTCCAGGCGCCCAGGGTGTCGGCGAGTGCCTGGTCGAGGTCGACACCGGCCAGGTCGCCGACGATGACCGCGGTCGCGGTGGACGGCCGGATGTGCGCCTCGTAGAAGGCCCGCACCGCCGCCGCGTCGATGCCCTCGATGGTCTCCTCGGTGCCCTGGCGCGGCCGGGACATCCGCGACTCGGCCGGGAACAGCTCCTTGGCCAGGGTCACCGAGGCGCGGCGGGCCGGGTTGGCCAGCTCGTGCGGGATCTCGTCCAGCCGGTTGGCAACCAGCCGCTCGATCTCCCCGTCGGGGAAGGCGGGGGCGCGCAGGGCGTCGGCGAGCAGGCCGAGCCCCTTGGGCAGCCGGGAGACCGGCACCTCCAGGGAGACCCGGAGGCCGGGGTGGTCCGCGTGGGCGTCCAGGGTGGCGCCGCAGCGCTCCAGCTCGGCGGCGAACTCCTCGGCGGTGTGCTTGTCGGTGCCCTCGGACAGGGCGCGCGCCATGATCGTGGCGACGCCCTCCAGACCGGCCGGCTCGGTGTCCAGCGGGGCGTCCAGGTTGATCTCCACGGCGATGACCTTCTGGCCGGGGCGGTGGCAGCGCAGCACGGTGAGCCCGTTGGACAGCTCACCGCGCTCCGGCGCCGGGAAGGCCCACGGCTTGGGGGCGCCACCCTGCGGCTGCGGGTGGAAGGTCATGGTGGCGGTGACGGCGTCGCTCACTGGGCCGCCTCCCCTTCTGCGTCGGTGTCGGCGGCTTCGGCCTGGTCTGTGTCATCGGCGTCGGCGGCGTCGGCGCCCTGGACGGGCTCGTAGACCAGCACGGCGCGGTTGTCGGGGCGCAGCCGCGCCGCGGCCACGGCCCGCACCTCCTCCGCGGTGATGTCCAGGACCCGGTTCACGGCGGTCAGGGCCAGCTGCGGGTCGCCGAAGAGCACCGAGAACCGGCACAGCTCGTCGGCGCGGCCGCCGACGGTGGCCAGCCGGTCCAGCCACTCGCGCTCGATCTGCGCCTGGGCGCGCTCCATCTCCTGCGGCGTCGGGCCCTCCGCGGCGAAGCGGGCCAGCTCCTCGTCGACGGCGGCCTCGATGCCGGGCACCTCGACCCCGCCGGAGGTCTTCACGTCCAGCCAGCCCAGCGACGGCGCGCCCGCCAGCCGCAGCAGGCCGAACCCGGCGGCGACGGCCGTACGGTCGCGGCGCACCAGGCGGTTGTGCAGCCGGGAGGACTCGCCGCCACCGAGGACGGTCAGCGCCAGGTCGGCGGCGTCGGCCTCACGGGTGCCGTCGTGCGGCAGCCGGTAGGCGGCCATCAGGGCGCGGGCCGGGACCTCCTCCTCCACGACCTCGCGCAGCTGCCCGCCGATGACGTCGGGGAGCGTGCCGTCGCGGGGCGGCCGCTTGCCCTCGTGGGAGGGGATGGTGCCGAAGTACTTCTCGATCCAGGCGAGCGTCTGCTCGGGGTCGATGTCACCGACGATGGACAGCACCGCGTTGTTCGGCGCGTAGTACGTGCGGAAGAACTCCCGGGCGTCCTCCAGGGAGGCGGCGTCCAGGTCGGCCATCGAGCCGATCGGGGTGTGGTGGTACGGATGGCCCTCGGGGTAGGCCATGGCGATGAGCTTCTCGAAGGCCGTGCCGTACGGCACGTTGTCGTAGCGCTGGCGGCGCTCGTTCTTGACGACGTCCCGCTGGTTCTCCAGGCTCTCCTCGTCCAGCGCGGTCAGGAGGGACCCCATCCGGTCCGCCTCCAGCCACAGCGCCAGCTCGACCTGGTGGGCGGGCATCGTCTCGAAGTAGTTGGTGCGCTCGAAGCTGGTCGTGCCGTTGAGCGAGCCGCCGGCGCCCTGGACCAGTTCGAAGTGGCCGTTCCCCGTCACCTGGGACGAGCCCTGGAACATCAGGTGCTCGAAGAGGTGGGCGAGGCCGGTACGCCCCTTGACTTCGTGGCGTGAACCGACGTCGTACCAGAGGCAGAGCGCGGCGACCGGGGTCAGGTGATCCTCGGAGAGCACCACCCGCAGGCCGTTGGCCAGACGGTGCTCGGTCGCTTTCAGGCCGCCGGAGCCGGCCTGTTGCGTGGCCGTGTGACCCATGGGCATGTACGTCCCTTCGATCGCGTGATGGAGCGCGTGTGAACCACGTGATGAGCGCTTCTGTCACTGTATGCAACCGCACGGACATCTGGCGAAGTTCCCGTCACGCAAAGGTCGGGCCAAGGTCATCTCAAGCTCTCCCGGGCCGACCGGAACGGGGCCCGAGGGGGCCGTGCGGGGCCGCTCACGGGGTCGCTACGGGACGGCCCGTTCCACAGTTGTCGGTGGACGGGGCCACAATGGTCCGCGTCAGATCCAGCTCTGCCGTTGAAGGAGCCGCAAGCGCGATGGCCCGCCGCAGCACGAAGAGTCCGCCGCCGGACGACTTCGAGGAGCGCATCCTCGACATCGACGTCGTCGACGAGATGCAGGGCTCCTACCTCGAGTACGCCTACTCGGTCATCTATTCGCGCGCGCTGCCCGACGCCCGCGACGGGCTCAAGCCCGTGCACCGCCGCATCCTCTATCAAATGAACGAGATGGGGCTGCGCCCCGAGCGCGGCTTCGTCAAGTGCGCCCGCGTCGTCGGCGAGGTGATGGGTAAGCTCCACCCGCACGGCGACTCGTCGATCTACGACGCACTGGTACGCATGGCGCAGCCGTTCTCGATGCGCCTCCCGATGGTCGACGGCCACGGGAACTTCGGCTCGCTGGGCAATGACGACCCGCCCGCCGCGATGCGGTACACCGAGTGCCGGATGGCCTCGGCGACCTCGCTGATGACCGAGTCCATCGACGAGGACACGGTCGATTTCTCGCCGAACTACGACGGCAGCGAGCAGGAGCCCGTCACGCTCCCCGCCGCCTATCCCAACCTGCTGGTCAACGGCACGTCGGGGATCGCGGTCGGCATGGCGACGAATATGCCGCCGCACAACCTGGGCGAGGTCGTCGCCGCGGCCCGCCACCTGATCAGGCATCCGAACGCGGATCTTGAGACGCTGATGCGGCATGTCCCGGGCCCCGACCTGCCGACCGGCGGCCAGATCGTCGGGCTCGCCGGCGTGCGGGACGCGTACGAGACGGGGCGCGGCACCTTCAAGATCCGCGCCACGGTGGCCGTGGAGGACGTGACGCCCCGCCGCAAGGGCCTCGTCGTCACAGAGCTTCCCTTCACCGTCGGCCCCGAGAAGGTCATCTCCAAGATCAAGGACCTGGTCGGCGCGAAGAAGCTCCAGGGCATCGCGGACGTCAAGGACCTCACCGACCGTGCGCACGGCCTGCGCCTGGTGATCGAGATCAAGAACGGCTTCAACCCGGAGGCCGTGCTGGAGCAGCTCTACAAGCTCACGCCGATGGAGGAGTCCTTCGGCGTCAACAACGTGGCGCTGGTGGACGGCCAGCCGCTCACGCTCGGGCTCAAGGAACTGCTGGAGGTCTACCTCGACCACCGCTTCGACGTGGTGCGGCGGCGCAGCGAGTTCCGCCGGACCAAGCGGCGCAACCGGCTGCACCTGGTCGAGGGGCTGCTGGTGGCCCTGCTCGACATCGACGAGGTCATCCGGCTCATCCGGTCCAGCGATAACTCGGCGCAGGCCAAGGAAACGCTGATGAACCGCTTCAATCTGTCGGATGTCCAGACGCAGTACATTCTGGACACTCCGCTGCGCCGGCTGACCAAGTTCGACCGGATCGAGCTGGAGTCGGAGCGCGACAGGCTCAACGCGGAGATCGAGGAGCTGACCCGCATCCTCGACTCGGACACCGAGCTGCGCAAGCTGGTCTCCTCCGAACTGGCCACGGTGGGCAAGAAGTTCGGCACCCCGCGGCGCACGGTGCTGCTGGAGTCCGCCGACTCCCCGGTGAGCGCGGTGCCACTGGAGGTCGCGGACGACCCGTGCCGGGTGCTGCTGTCCTCCACCGGGCTGCTGGCCCGTACGGCGAACGGGGAACCGTTCGCGGGCGAGGGGCAGACCAAGCGCAGCAAGCACGACGTGATCGTCTCGGCGGTCCCGGCGACGGCCCGCGCGGAGATCGGGGCGGTTACCTCGACCGGGCGGCTGCTGCGGCTCCAGGTGATCGACCTGCCACAGCTACCGGAGGCCACCCCCAATCTGGCGGGCGGTGCGCCGATCGCCGAGTTCCTGTCGCTGGAGGACGGCGAGGAGCTGATCTGCCTCACCACCCTGGACGAGTCCTCTCCGGGGCTCGCGATCGGCACGGAGCAGGGCGTCGTCAAACGCGTGGTCCCGGACTATCCGGCCCACAAGGACGAGCTTGAGGTCATCGGCCTCAAGGAGGGCGACCGGATCGTGGGCGCGGTCGAGCTGCGCACGGGTGAGGAGGACCTGGTCTTCATCACCGACAACGCACATCTGCTGCGCTATCCGGCCGGCCAGGTGCGGCCGCAGGGGCGTGCCGCGGGCGGCATGGCGGGCGTCAAGCTCGCACCCGACGCGAAGGTGATCTCTTTCACCGCGATCGATCCGGCGGCCGACGCGGTGGTGTTCACCGTCTCGGGTGCGCACGGCACGCTCGACGACTCCGCACAGCAGACGGCCAAGCTCACCCCCTTCGACCAGTACCCGCGCAAGGGGCGGGCCACGGGCGGGGTGCGCTGTCAGCGGTTCCTCAAGGGCGAGGACTGTCTGGTGCTGGCCTGGGCGGGCGCGACCCCGGCCCGCGCGGCGTCGAGCGGTGGCGTCCCGGCGCCCCTGCCGGAGCCCGATCCGCGCCGGGACGGCTCGGGAATGCCGCTCGCCAAGCCGGTGACGGTGGTCGCCGGGCCGGTATAGGCCCGGCTGGGACGGACGGTCAGGGGCGCGGCACCGGATGGGTGCCGCGCCCCCGCGCATGCGGGCCGCCGGATGGGATGACTGCGGCGCGAGGCTCAGTGCCCGGCTCCGTTGCGCCGGGCGCGCAGTTGCCGCAGTGCGACCCGGGCGCCGGGGTGGCCGCGGTCGGCCGCCTTCCGGAAGTGCCGCTCCGCCTCGGCCGGATCGCCGAGGTCCAGGTGCAGGGTGCCGAGCACCACCAGCGCGGTGAGGTCCCCGGCGGCGACCGCCTCGCCGAGCCAGTGCAGGGCTTCCGGGTACGCACCGCGCCTGCCGAGCCCGATCCCGTAGACCGTCATGCCCTCCCGGTCACCGGCGAGCGCCGCCTGCCGGGCGAGTGCCTCGGGGATCGGCCGCCCCTCGTTGTACGCCGCCCGCACCCTCGCCCGCAGCGCCGCGTCCAGCCGCCGCGCCCCGCGCTTCCCCCGGCGCCCTCGCCACCGCGCCCACAGCCCGCGCATCGGAACCCCCTCCGCCCCCGGAGCGTCATTCTCCCGCCGTCCCCGCCCCCGCGGAACAGGGTGCGCTCTGAGGGAACCGGACCGTCTCGCTCCCCTCTCCTCACCCGGATTCCCCGGCCCGTGCGCGAAGTTGATCGACAGAGGTTAGGCTTACCTTCGTGAGCACGTGCACGACCGCTTCCCGGAATCTGTCCGAGCCGCTCGCCGGGACGGCGGCCACCGCCCCCACCTGGCTTCTTCTCGAACAACCGGGCCCCTGGGGTACCGAGGCCCTCACGGCCAGTCGTCTGGACCCGGCCGTGGGGCGCGCCCTGGAGCGCGCCGCCGAGGGCACCGGCGTGCGGGTCGCGCTGATCCGCCGGCCCGGCCGCCACGCCGACCTGCACGCGGGCAGCCGTCACCGGGTGTTCGTGGCGCACACCCGGCCCGGCCGCACCTGGATACGCACGACCGCCCTCGCCGACCCGGCGCGGCTGCTCGGCCTGGACTTCGCCGCGCTGGGCGCGGGCGACCCGGGCGGGCTGGCCGGTGCGGCCGATGGCGCTCCCGACGACCTGGCCGGGGAGTGGGACGAGTACACCGGCGACCCCCTGGTGCTGGTGTGCACCAACGGCAAGCGCGACCGCTGCTGCGCGCTGCTCGGCCGCCCGCTGGCCGCCGAGCTGACCGCCGCCGGGGTGGAGGGCACCTGGGAGATCACCCACATCGGCGGCCACCGCTTCTCGCCGACGCTGGTCGTCCTGCCGCACGGCTACGCCTACGGCCGGGTCACCGCCCAGGACGTCAAGGACACCCTCGCGGCGCTGCGCGAGAACCGGGTGGCCACCGAGGGCTGCCGCGGCCGCTCCGCCTGGGAGCGCCCCGGACAGGCGGCCGAACTGGCGGTCCGCGCGCTGACCGGTGAGGACGGGGCCGACGCGCTGACCGTCGTACGGACGTGGACCGAGAGCGCCGCCCCCGCCTGGTCGGTGACCGTGGCGCACACCGACGGACGGGCGTGGCGGGTGAGCGTGGCGCAGGTGGCCGCCGCCCCGCCGCGCGAGCAGAGCTGCGGTTCGCCGCTGGGCTCCCCGGCCCGTATGGACGTGGTCGGCATCCGGGCGGTGCGGCCCGCGCACCACGGACGGACGGTCACCGTCGGCGGACGCTGAGAGACCGCGCCCTCGGGCCTCCCCCGCACGCCGGGAGCCGCGGGGGTCCTGGCGGCGTCCCCGCGCCCCGCCCTTCGTTACCCTTCGTTGCCATGAGCGCCGCGATACCCCCGGGGCCGCCCCCCACGGCCACAAGGTGGCGCATCGGCTGGCCCCGACGAGTCTTCTCCCAGGTGCTGCTGATGCAGCTGGCCATCGCCACGGGCGTCACCGTGCTCGCGACCGGCCTCTTCCTGCGTCCACTGGGCTCCCAGCTCGACGACCAGGCCATGCGCCGGGCGCTGGCCATCGCCCAGACCACGGCCACCGAACCACGGCTCGTCACGGCGCTGCAGCACACCCGCCCCACCGCGGACGGCCCGGTCCAGGCCGCGGCGGAGCGCATCCGCCGGTCGACCGGCGCCGAATACGTCGTGATCATGGACCGGCGCGGGGTCCGCTGGTCGCACACCTCCCCGGACGAGATCGGCAAGCACGTCTCCACCAGCCCCGACGACGCCCTCGCGGGCCACGAGGTCATGCAGATCGACAACGGCACGCTCGGCCGCTCGGCCCGCGGCAAGGTGCCGCTGCGCGACGAGGGCGGCCACATCGTGGGCGCGGTGTCGGTCGGCATCGCGTACGAGACCGTGCGCGGCCGGCTGCTCGGCGCGCTGCCGGGGATGCTCGCGTACGCGGGCGGCGCGCTCGCCGTCGGCGCCCTGGCGGCCTATCTGGTGTCCCGCAGACTCCAACGGCGCACCCACGACCTCGCCTTCTCCGACATCTCCGCGCTGCTCGCCGAGCGCGAGGCCATGCTGCACGGCATCCGCGAGGGTGTCGTCGCGCTCGACGCGCGCGGCCGCATCCGGCTGATGAACGACGAGGCGCAGCGGCTGCTGGACCTGCGCGCCGAGGACACCGGACAGCCGCTGGAGGCGGTGCTGCCGCCCGGCCGTACGACCGATGTGCTCGCCGGGCGGGTCACCGGCGCCGATCTGCTGACCGTCAGCGGCGGCCGGGTGCTGGTCGCCAACCGGATGCCCACGGACGACGGCGGCGCGGTGGCCACCCTGCGCGACCGCACCGAACTGGAGCGGCTCGGCCGCGAACTGGACGGCACCCGCGGACTGATCGACGCGCTGCGCGCCCAGGACCATGAGCACGCCAACCGGATGCACACTCTCCTCGGTCTGCTCGAACTCGAACTCCACGAGGAGGCGGTCGAGTTCATCACCGAAGCGGTCGGTGTCCACCGCGCCACCGCCGAGCAGGTCACCGAGCGGGTGCACGATCCGCTGCTGGCGGCCCTGCTGGTCGGCAAGGCCACGGTCGCCACCGAGCGCGGGGTGTCCTTGCGCATCGCCGAGGGCACTCTGCTGCCGGACCGGCTGGTGGACCCGCCGGGCCTGGTGACGATCGTCGGCAACCTGATCGACAACGCGCTGGACGCGGCGGTCGGCTCGGCCGGGCCGCGGGTCGAGGTGGAGCTGTGCGCGGACGACCGTACGGTGCTGCTGCGGGTCTCGGACACCGGGCCCGGCGTCCCCGCCGACCGGCGCGATCTGGTCTTCACCGAGGGCTGGTCCACCAAGAAGCCGCCCGCGCACGGACAGCGCGGCATCGGGCTGGCGCTGGTGCGCCGCCTCGCCGAGCGCCAGGGCGGCAGGGCACGGGTGGGTGACCGCGACGGCGGCGGCGCCGAGTTCACCGTCGTCCTCCCCGAGGCGCTGACCGAGCAACCCGCCGGGGAAACAGCCGGGGAACCGGCCGAGGCGCCACTGACCGCGACAGGAGAGCCGCGATGAGATCGGATACCGGGCCGGGCGGCCTCATCGAGGTCCTGGTCGTGGACGACGATGTGCGGGTCGCCCGCGTCAACGCGGCGTACGTCGGGAAGGTGCCGGGCTTCCGGGTCGCCGGGCAGACGCACACGGCCGCCGACGCGCTGGCCTTCCTGGAGCGCGGCCACGCCGATCTCGTCCTGCTCGACCACTATCTGCCCGACGAGACGGGGCTCGCGCTGGTGGGGCGGCTGCGGCAGCGGGGCCACCACACCGACATCATCATGGTGACCGCCGCCCGCGACATCGGCACCGTCCAGGCCGCGATGCGCCACGGCGCGCTGCAGTACCTGGTCAAGCCGTTCACCTTCGCCGGGCTGCGCGCCAAGCTGGAGGGCTACGCGGCGCTGCGCCGCGCCCTGGCGGGCGGCGGCGAGGCCGGGCAGGACCAGGTGGACCGGATCTTCGGCGCCCTGGGCGGCGCCTCGGCGGGTCCCGTCGAGCTGCCCAAGGGCCATTCCGCGCTCACCGCCGACCTCGTACGGGAGGTGCTGCGCGGCGCGGAGGGCCCGCTGTCGGCCCAGGAGGTCGCCGAGCGCGCCTCGCTCAGCAGACAGACCGCCCAGCGCTATCTGAAGCTCCTGGAGCGCACGGGCCGGGTACGGCTCAGCCTCAAATACGGCGAGACCGGCCGCCCGGAACACCGCTACGACTGGGTCTGAGCCCTGGAGACCGGTCGGGGGCATGCTCAGGCCGCGCCCGCCCCGGTGAGGGCCCGTACCTCCGTCTCCGCGTGCCTGGCCGCATGCCCCCGGGCATCCTCCGCACCCTCACTGGAGAGGACGGTGCCGAGCCAGCCCGCGAGGAAGCCCAGGGGGACCGAGACCAGCCCCGGGTTCTGCAGCGGGAAGACATGGAAGTCCACCCCGGAGAAGATCGCCTCGGGGCCGCCGGAGACCACCGGGGACAGCACCACCAGCACCACCGCCGGGACCAGCCCGCCGTAGACCGACCACACCGCTCCCCGCGTGGTGAACCGCCGCCAGAACAGCGAATACAGCAGGACGGGCAGGTTCGCGGACGCGGCGGCCGCGAAGGCGAGCCCCACCAGGAAGGCCACATTGAGGTCGTCGGCGAGCAGCCCGAGGCCGATCGCCGCCGCCCCGATCCCCACCGCCGCGACCCGCGCGACCGCGACCTCGCTGCGCGGCGAGCGGTCCTTGCGGCTGCTCAGCGAGGCGTACAGGTCGTGGGCGACGGAGGCCGAGGAGGCGAGGGTGATCCCGGCGACGACGGCGAGGATGGTGGCGAACGCGACGGCGGCGACGATCGCGAACAGCACCGTCCCGCCTGTCGACCCGGCGCCCCCGCCGAGGTCGAGCGCGAGCAGCGGCACCGCCGTGTTGCCCGCCGCGTTGGAGCTGCGTACGGCGTCGCTGCCCAGCACGGCCGCCGCGCCGAAGCCCAGCACGATGGTCATCAGGTAGAAGCCGCCGATCAGCCCGATCGACCAGATGACGGACCGCCGGGCGGCCGGGGCGGTCGGCACGGTGTAGAAGCGCGAGAGGATGTGCGGCAGCCCGGCGGTGCCCAGTACGAGGGCGATCCCCAGACTCACGAAGTCCAGCCGGGCGGTCCAGCCGTCGCCGTACTTGAGGCCCGGGGCGAGGAAGTCGGCGCCCTGCCCGCTGTGGAGCGCAGCGGTGCTCAGCAGGCTGTCGATGTCGCCGTGGAAGCGGACCAGGACGAGCACGGTGAGCGCCATCGCGCCGCCCATCAGCAGGACGGCCTTCACGATCTGAATCCAGGTCGTGGCCCGCATGCCGCCCAGCGCGACGAAGACCACCATGAGGGTGCCGACGCCGATGACCGTCCAGGACCGGGCCCGGGACCCCGTCTCGTCCAGCAGCAGGGCGACCAGACTGCCCGCGCCGACCATCTGGGCGACCAGGTAGAGCACGCAGACGGTGACCGAGGAGACGCCCGCGGCGATACGGACCGGGCGCTCACTCATCCGCACGGCCAGTACGTCGGCGAGGGTGAACCGGCCGCAGTTGCGGACGAGTTCGGCGACCAGCAGCAGCACCACCAGCCAGGCCACCAGGAAGCCCACGCAGTAGAGCACCCCGTCGTAGCCGAAGAGCGCGATGAGGCCGGAGATACCGAGGAAGGAGGCGGCCGACATGTAGTCGCCCGCGATGGCGAAGCCGTTCTCCATCGGCGAGAACAGCCGCCCGCCCGCGTAGAACTCCTCCGGGGAGCCCTGCCGCCGGCGGCTCGCCCAGGTGGTGATCGCGAGGGTGGCGGCCACGAAGACGCCGAAGAGCAGGAGCGCGAGGCTCTGCTGATTACCGGTCACCGCCCGTGCCCCCGCATCATTTCCTGCGTCACCCAGCGCAGCTCCAGCGCGACCCGGTCCCTGCGCAGCCGTGCGTGGCGGGCGTACGCCCAGGTCAGCAGGAAGGTGGTGGCGAACTGGGCGAGGCCCGCGACCATCGCGACGTTGAGCGCGCCCGCCACCGGGCGGGCCATCATGCCGGGCGCGGTGGTCGCCGCGACCACGTACGCGAAATACCAGAGCAGAAAGGCGGCGGCCGCGGGGAAGACGAAGCGCCGGTAGCGTCTGCGCACCTCCTGGAAGGCGGCGCTGCCGTGCACCTCCGTGTACACCTCCTCGGCGGCGGGCGGGCGGGCGCGCCGGGGCGGCGGTGGGGCGGCCGTCTCGTCCGTCCCGCCCCAGCCGGAGGCGAGCGCGTCGTACCAGGGATCGTCCAGCCGGGCCGCCCCGGCATCGCGCGCGTTGTGCATGTCCACCCGAAAACTCCTTGTTCACTGCCGCGTTGGCGTGCCCAAGGATGGACAGAGGGAGAAGATCCCGGATACTCCAATACCGGACGTTCACCCCATCAGGTGACTCACGTGATGAACAACCCGGAATCGGCGTCGGGTGGAGCGGCGATGCCGTGGCGGTAGGCGTAGCGCACCGCCTGGGCCCGGTCGCGGACCGCGGTCTTGGCGAACAGGTTGTTGATGTGCGTCTTCACGGTGGCGGGCGCGATCCGCAGCCGACGCGCGATCTCCGGGTTGGACAGCCCCTCGGCGACCAGCGCCAGGACCTCCGCCTCGCGGCGGGTGAGCCCGTCCGGCAGCGGCCCGGCGGCGTCCGCCTCCACCGGCTCCTGCCGTGCGTCGAGCCGCTCCAGCAGCCGCCGCTGCACCTTGGGCGACAGCCCGGCGTCCCCCGACATCACGTCCTCCACGGCCCGGACGATCTCGTCGGCGTCGGCGTCCTTGGTCAGATAGCCGCGGGCACCGGCGCGCAGCGCGGGGAAGAGCGAGTCGTCGTCGGCGTAGGTGGTGAGCACCACGACCTGGGTGCCCGGATGCTCGGCGCGCACCCGGCGCGTCGCCTCCACGCCGTCGCAGCGGGGCATCCGCAGATCCATCAGCACGATGTCCGGGGCCAGCTCGGCGACCAGCCGCAGCGCCTCCTCGCCGTCCCCCGCCGACCCGACGACCTCGATACCGGGCAGCAGCCCCAGCAGCATCACGATGCCCTCACGCACCACCGTCTGATCGTCGGCCACCACGATCCGCGCCGTCACAGCGGCACCCGCAGTCGCACCACGAACCCCTCCCCTTCCGGTCCGGCCTCCAGCGTGCCACCGAGGAGTTCGGCGCGCTCGCGCATCCCGAGCAGACCGTACCCGGCGCCACTCGCCGTCAGACCGGCGGCGGCCGGTGCCGCACCGGCGCCGCCGTCGCGGACCTCCAGCGAGACCGTCCGCTCGGCGTAGCTCAGCCGCAGCTCCACCCGGGCGCCCGGCGCGTGCTTACGGACGTTCGTCAGCGCCTCCTGCGCGGCCCGGCGGAGCGTGAGCCCCGCCTCCGCGGTCAGCGTCCGCGGCTCGCCCTCCCGTACGAAGCGGGCGCCCTCCGCCGCGGCCGACTCCCGCAGGAAGTCCTCGACCGGGGCCATCTCGCCGCGCAGCGCGGACAGCGCCTGCCGGGTCTCGGCGAGCCCGTCACGGGCCATCCCCCGGGCGGCGACCACCCGGTCCAGCACCTTCGCGGAGTCCTCGCCGCGCTCGATCAGCAGCCGCGCCGCCTCCAGGTGGACCAGCTGTGCGGACAGGCTGTGCGCCAGTACGTCGTGGATCTCCCGGGCGATCCGGGACCGTTCGGCCAGCGCCGCCGACTCGGCCTCCGCCCGCCGGGCCGCCCGCTCCTGCTCCAGCAACTGGTAGCCGGTTCCGCGGGCCTCCTCGTCCAGCCGGAGCGCATAGCCGCCGAGCACCAGGCTCCCGGCCGTGACCGCCTCGGTGAGCGGGGAGTCGCCGCTGGCGAGCACATACGCCCCCGAGGCCACGGCCGCGCAGCCGAGCGCGATCGCCAGCGGCAGCCGCTCCATGGCGAGGATGGCGCTCACGATCCACACCGCGGCGGCCGGGGTCCGCGCCCCGGCGACGTGCAGCGCGGCGCCCGCGCCGATCAGCACGGTGAGCAGCGCCAAGGCGGGGGCGAGCCGGTGGTCCACGGTGACGCGGCGCAGCGCGTACAGCAGGGCCGCGCACCCCAGAAGGGCGCCGACCAGCGCCACCCGCCGCATCCCGTGGAAGGTGTCGTCCCGGATGACGCCCACCAGCAGCCATCCGGTCCCGGCCACGGCCAGTCCGCCGTTGATCAGCAACCGGGTCCGCGGCACGCCCTGCCGCGAGAGCGCCTGCCGCGAGGGCCACTGCGTCCACCTGGTCATCGAGACCGTGTCCATCTGGTCATCGACCGAGTGTGCCCTGCGCACCGGCCCGTGCGGACACCGGCTCCAGCCCGCGCGCCCGCATCATGACGACGGCGCCGCGCAGCAGCAGGGACGCCGCGAGGGACAGCATCAGCGGACCGCTGCCCTGCGCCACGCCCGCCAGCGCGCCCACACCCGCCAGCGCCGCCCGGCACGCCACGGCGCCCGCCCACACCACCGCCGTGGTCTTCGCGCCCTGGGTCCAGACCGCGCCGGAGGCGTCCGTCCACACCCGGCTGGTCCACCCCCACCCGGCTCCGGTCGCCACCCCGACGAGGACCTCCACCACCAGCAGCGCCGCGGCGGTCACACGGTGGTCGTGATCGATCAGCCCGGGTTCGCGCAGCGCCAGAAAGCCGAGCAGCACCGGCAACGCCCACCAGCGCCGCGCGTCCTCGGTGACCTTCTGCGGCTGGAACTGCCGTACGAGCACGATGACGACGACCGCGGCGATGAGCACGGCCTGGGCGAGTCCCGGCATGACAAGAGCCTCCGTAGGGCGGGAACGAGAACGCTCCCGACGCTACGGACGGACCCGGCCGCGGGGATCGGAGCCAGGGCGGATTCCGGGTGGAAACCGTCTCTCCACCCGGGGGTGGAGAGACGGCCGCCCCGGACGCCGACGCGTCTCAGACTCCGACGCGTCTCAGACGTCGATGCGCGACCGGTCCAGGGTCGCCGCCGAGTTGGTGATGAACTCCTTGCGCGGCGCGACCTCGTTGCCCATGAGCAGGTGGAAGGCGTGCTCGGCGGCCTCCAGATCGCTGATGTTGATACGCCGCAGCGTGCGGTGACGCGGGTCCATCGTGGTCTCCGCCAGCTGGTCGGCGTCCATCTCGCCGAGACCCTTGTAGCGCTGGATGCCGTCCTTGTAGCGGACCTCGCGGCGCTCCAGGTCCAGCAGCGTCTCCCGCAGCTCGTTGTCGGAGTACGTGTAGATGTACTTGTCCTGGCCCCGCTTCGGGTGGGTCAGCTCCACCCGGTGCAGCGGCGGCACGGCCGAGAAGACCCGCCCCTGCTCCACCATCGGGCGCATGTAGCGCTGGAAGAGGGTGAGCAGCAGACAGCGGATATGGGCGCCGTCGACGTCGGCGTCGGCGAGGAAGATCACCTTGCCGTAGCGGGCCTGGTCGATGTCGAACGTACGGCCCGAACCGGCTCCTATGACCTGGATGATCGACCCGCACTCGGCGTTCTTCAGCATGTCCGAGACGGACGACTTCTGAACGTTGAGGATCTTGCCGCGGATCGGCAGCAGCGCCTGGAACTCGGAGTTCCGGGCGAGCTTGGCCGTACCGAGCGCCGAGTCGCCCTCGACGATGAACAGCTCGCTGCGGTCCACGTCGTCGCTGCGGCAGTCGGCCAGCTTCGCGGGCAGCGAAGAGGACTCCAGCGCGGTCTTGCGGCGCTGCGCCTCCTTGTGCTGACGGGCCGCGATCCGGGTACGGGCCGCGGCGACGACCTTCTCCAGGACGGCACGGGCCTGCTGCTTGTCGTCCCGCTTGCCGGACGTCAGGAACGCCTTCAGCTCCTTGGCGACCACGTTGGCCACGATCCGGGAGGCGGCCGAGGTGCCCAGCACCTCCTTGGTCTGGCCCTCGAACTGCGGCTCCGCGAGCCGCACGGTCACGACGGCGGTCAGGCCCTCCATGACGTCGTCCTTGACGACGTCGTCCTCGGCGACGCGCAGCAGCTTGGCGGAGCGCAGCACCTCGTTGACGGTCTTGGTGACCGAGCGCTCGAAGCCGGAGACGTGGGTGCCGCCCTTGGGGGTGGCGATGATGTTCACGAAGGACTTGGTGGTGGCGTCGTAGCCGGTGCCCCACCGGAGCGCGATGTCGACGGCCAGCTCGCGGGTGACCTCGGTCGGCGTCATATGGCCGCGGTCGTCGAGGACCGGCACGGTCTCCTTGAAGGTGCCCTGGCCGGGGAGGCGCAGCACATCGCAGACGGCCTTGTCCTGGGCGAGGTACTCGCAGAACTCGCTGATGCCGCCGTCGTAGCGGAATGTCTCCTCGACGGGCCCTTCCCGGCCCTCGATGGCCCGCTCGTCCCGGACGACCAGCGTCAGGCCAGGCACCAGGAAGGCGGTCTGGCGGGCCCGGGCGTGCAGATTCTCCAGGGAGAGCTTGGCGTCCTTGAGGAAGATCTGCCGGTCCGACCAGTAGCGGATGCGGGTGCCGGTGCGGGTCTTGGGGACCCGCTTGCCCTTGAGGATGCCGCTGGAGGGGTCGAAGGGGGCGTCCGTTCCGGATTCGGTGAAGATCCCGGGAACGCCGCGCCGGAAGCTGATCGAGTGGGTCTTGCCGTCCTTGTCCACCTCGACGTCGAGGCGGCTGGACAGCGCGTTCACCACGGAGGCGCCGACGCCGTGCAGGCCGCCGGAGGCCGCGTATGCTCCGCCGCCGAACTTGCCGCCGGCGTGCAGCTTGGTCATCACGACCTCGACGCCGGACAGTCCGGTCTTGGGCTCGACGTCGACCGGGATGCCCCGGCCGTTGTCCCGCACCTCGACGGAGCCGTCGTCGTGCAGGTTCACCTCGATGCGGTCACAATAGCCGCCCAGGGCCTCGTCGACCGAGTTGTCGATGATCTCCCAGAGACAGTGCATGAGACCGCGACTGTCGGTCGATCCGATGTACATTCCGGGGCGCTTGCGCACTGCCTCGAGCCCCTCGAGGACGAGAAGGTGCCGCGCGGTGTAGTTGGAGCCGCCCCGGTCTGCTCCGGTCAGCAGCGCAGTGGACGGCACGGACGTGTCGGCGGTCACGCGGTTCGCTCCTCGCTGAATTTCTTTTGGCCCAACTGTGGGCACGATGGTGGCACGGGTCGCCCGTCAGAGCGTACCGAGGCCTGATAGAGCCGTTGTGCCGCCACCCATGAAACGTCCATCGTAGTCCAGGCCACCCCGGTTTCGCTCATGCGTTCGATAGCCCGTTTGGCGTGAAGCACACATCACGTTCCCTTGGAGGCATGAACCATTTAGGCTCCGGGCACGTCCTCATGAACAACCGGCAACCCAGCCGGGAGGACAAAATCCGACAAGCGACGTGAATCCGTAAACCATCGCAATACGGCTCATTCGCCGCCAACCGTCACCATCCGGCCCACTCACAAGCAATTTTTGAGAAAAAGCCACGAGCGGGAACGATATCGGGCTGGTTGGATGTTGACCCTGGTACGACAGCTCGTCGAGCTAGAGAAGAGGCGACGTGACTACTGTTCTGACCCCCGCGAGCCCGCTGACGGCCGCTGACCGCTGCGACCGTTGCGGCGCCCAGGCATACCTGCGCGTCGTCCTGATGAGCGGTGGTGAACTGCTCTTCTGCGCCCACCACGGACGCAAGTTCGAGCCGGAACTCAAGAAGATCGCCGCGGAAATACAGGACGAGACCGAGCGGCTGACCGCCGCTCCGGCGTCCGCGTCGGACGACTGACGCCGACGCCTCGCGCCACGACGACGAGCGAAGCCGGCCGAGAGCCGGATGTCGGGCGGCCCGCCCCAGCCAGGGGAGGGCCGCCCGCGCTCGTGTCGCGGCGCCCCTTCACCGTGCGGCCCTACCGGCCCCAGGGACCTTCCGGGAACCGCCGGGCCTTCCGGGGACCTCCGGGCCTTCCGGGGACCTCCGGGCCTTCTGGGGCCCCAGGCCTTCCGGGCCTTCCGGCGGACCTGAGGCGGTCCGCCCGGCCGACACCTCGACCACATCCGACGGCTCAGCCATACGCGGCCACCAGCGACACCACCGCCGAGATCCGCGTGTAGACACCCGGCCGCCCGGCCACCGCACAGCCACTCCCCCAGGACACCAGGCCCACCAGCCGCCCCCCGGCGACCAGCGGACCACCGCTGTCCCCCTGGCAGGCATCCCGGCCACCGCTCGTTACCCCGGCGCAGACCATCGAAGCGGACTGGTAATCGCCCTCCGCGTTGCCGGGGTAGGCGCTCCGGCACGTCGAGTCGGCCAGGATGCGCACCTCCGTGGCCCGCAGCGTCAGCGCATAGCTGCCATCGCCGCCCGTATCGCCCCAGCCGTACACCAGAGCCCGGCCCCCGGCCCGGTACGCCGGATCGCCGGCGCGCGCCATCTTGATGACGTAGGCGGGCGGCAGCGGCCGCCCCAGAGTGAGCACCGCGATGTCACCGGCCCGGTCGTCGGACTGGTACGCCGGATTGACCCACACCTTCGCCGGTGCCATCTCCACCCCGCGGGTCCCCCGCAGGTCGTTGCGGCCGACGATCACGCGCAGGTCCCGCACCTCCTGCCACTTCTTGCCCAGCACCGCCCTGCTCAGGCAGTGTGCCGCCGTGATGACTCGCGTGGGGGCCACCGCCACACCCCCGCAGAACTGCCCCGAGCGCTTCGCACCGAACAGCTCACGACTGGCCAGCGCGACCGCCCAGGGCGCCTCGGCCGTAGAAACCCGGTGACCGCCCACCACGGCGCGGTCGGCCGTCGCCGGAGCGGGCGCGACCAGCAGCAGCGCGAGCGCGGCGGCGAGCGCCGCCGCGAGCAGCACGGCGAGGCGGGCGGGGAGCGGGGGCAGCGACCTACACATGCAGCCTCCTGACCGTACGGAGCGAGTCGCCCACCCAGCGTTACCCCGCCCGGCGCGGTCCGCATCCTGGAGTGGGCCAACCGGGGCGGGCCGTGCTCGGCCAACCGGGTGGATCGCTCTCGGACAGCACGAAGGCCGGGCCCTCCGAGAAGAGGCCCGGCCTTCGTGGCGGCGCCGCGCGGTGCCGACGGCGACCCGTCAGGCCCGTCGGTCCAGGTCAGTCCAGGTAGTCGCGCAGGACCTGGGAACGGGACGGGTGGCGCAGCTTCGACATGGTCTTGGACTCGATCTGGCGGATGCGCTCACGCGTCACGCCATAGACCTTGCCGATCTCGTCGAGCGTCTTCGGCTGACCGTCGGTGAGACCGAAGCGCATGGAGACCACGCCCGCCTCGCGCTCGCTGAGCGTGTCGAGCACCGAGTGCAGCTGCTCCTGGAGCAGGGTGAAGCTCACGGCGTCGGCCGGGACGACGGCCTCGGAGTCCTCGATGAGGTCACCGAACTCGCTGTCGCCGTCCTCGCCCAGCGGGGTGTGCAGGGAGATCGGCTCGCGGCCGTACTTCTGGACCTCGATGACCTTCTCGGGGGTCATGTCCAGTTCCTTGGCCAGCTCCTCCGGGGTGGGCTCACGGCCCAGGTCCTGGAGCATCTGGCGCTGTACCCGCGCGAGCTTGTTGATGACCTCGACCATGTGCACCGGGATACGGATGGTGCGGGCCTGGTCGGCCATGGCGCGGGTGATCGCCTGGCGAATCCACCAGGTGGCGTACGTCGAGAACTTGTAGCCCTTGGTGTAGTCGAACTTCTCGACGGCGCGGATCAGACCCAGGTTGCCCTCCTGGATCAGGTCCAGGAAGAGCATGCCGCGGCCGGTGTAGCGCTTGGCCAGGGAGACCACCAGACGGAGGTTGGCCTCCAGGAGGTGGTTCTTGGCGCGGCGGCCGTCCTCGGCGATGATCTCCAGCTCGCGCTTGAGCTTGGGAGCGAGCTTGTCGGAGTTGGCGAGCTTGTCCTCGGCGAACAGACCGGCCTCGATCCGCTTCGCGAGCTCGACCTCCTGCTCAGCGTTGAGCAGCGGGACCTTGCCGATCTGCTTCAGGTAGTCCTTGACCGGGTCGGCGGTGGCACCGGCCGCGGCGACCTGCTGCGCCGGGGCGTCGTCCTCGTCGTCGTCGGAGAGCACGAAGCCCGCGTTCTCCGGCTCGGGCTCGGCACCCTCGGCAGCGGGCTTGCCCGGCGCCGGGACCTCTTCGATGGCGTCATCGGCCTCGAGGATCTCGTCGGTGACGTCCTTCTTGGCGGTCGTCTTCTTCGCGACCGTCTTCTTGGCGGCCGTGGTCTTCTTCGCCGCCGCCTTCTTGGCGGTGGCCTTCTTGGCGACGGCCTTCTTCGCGGGCGACGCCGCGTCCTCGTCCGGGCCGCCCGTGGCGGTCGCGGGAGCGGCCGGAGCGGCGGGGGCCTTCTTGGCGGCGACCGTCTTGGCCGCGACGGTCTTGGTGGCGGTGCGCTTTGCCGGGCTCTTCGCTGCGACGCTCTTGCGGGTGCGCTTGGGCGCCTCTGCGGCACTGACCATCAGCGTCACACCCTCCTCGTCGAGGATCTGGTTGAGGCTGCGCAGAACGTTCTTCCACTGGGTTGGCGGAATCTGGTCAGCCTCGAAGGCCCGACGCACGTCATCGCCGGCGATCTGCCCCTCAGCCTTTCCCCGCTCGATGAGCGCCATGACAGACTCGGATTCGGCGATCTCCGGCGGGAGCGTACGGGATGTGCTGGCCGACACGAACAACCTCTCGGAACGTTGGAAACGGCTTCCGGCCCCGTCCGCTGTGGACCGGAGCCGACGACCGCCGGCAGGGATGAACCGACGGCGCGCGGGCGGAGTGCGGAGGACTACAGCGTCACGAGCGACATCCGTATTCCCTCCGCGGCAGCCACCTCTTTAATCATCGCGCTGCCCCAAAGAGCGTTACGCCCAATCGCCGTGGCCCGAGTCACACCACATATCGGCCTTAATACCCACCCAACGGGACAGATAACTCCGAGTCGATCACGCACTGACTCCCGGGCGGTGCTCCCGATCCACCCGAACCGCGTCTCATGTCACGTCCCGCGCCTCATGTCTCGTCTCCGCGCCGCGCCGCCGAACCCGCGGGCGGGATTCGGCGGCGCCGCTCCGTACGCCGTACGCCGCTCACCGCCGACGGCCCACCGCCCGCGGCTTGCCATACGCCGTACACCCCGGGCGCCGCACGCGGCGTGTGCTCAGTGCTCGCGCGGCGCGGGTACCCCGACCTCGGCGTGATCGAGGTCCAGGTGGACGGTCAGGAGTTGGCGCATCGCCCCTTCGGCCGCCGCGGCGTCGCCCGACCCGACCGCCTCGACGATCCGGCGGTGGTGTCCGACGCTCGCCTCGGTGAGCCGGTCACAGCCGCTGGCCGGCGACCCGGAGACGTGGAGGGCGGCGGCGACGATGCCCGCCAGGTGCTCCAGCATCCGGTTGCCCCCGACCTGGAGCAGCAGGGCATGGAACTCCGCGTCGGCGCGGGAGAAGGTGAGGGTGTCGCCCTGGGTCAGCGAGTGCCCCATGATCTCGGCCATGTCGGCCAGCCGCTGCTGCACGTCCTCCCGGCCGTGCCCGGCGGCGAGACGCGCCGCGAGCGGCTCGATGGTCCAGCGCAGCTCGCACAGCTCGCGGCGCTGGTCGTCACGCTGCGGCCCGAAGGCGCGCCACTCGATGATGTCCGGATCGAGCAGGTTCCAGTCGCTGACCGGGCGGACCCGGGTGCCGACGTTGGGGCGGGCGCTGACCAGGCCCTTGGCCTCGAGGACGCGCAGCGATTCCCGGACGACGGTGCGGGAGACCTCGAAGCGCTGGCCGATCTCCTCCGGGACCAGCGGGCGGTCGGCACCCAGGTCACCGGAGACGATCATCTGGCCGAGCTGCTGGACGAGTTGGCCGTGCAGCCCGCGGCCCCGGTTGCCGGTCGTGCGACGGCCCACCCGGCCGATCTCCGCGTCGGCGCCGTCCCAGGAGGGGGCGCTGCCGCGGTCGGCGCCGGGGGCGTCGGCGTAGGAGTAGCGGTCAAGCCCGCCCGAGCCGGCGAGGCCGGAGTCGGCGGAACGAGCCGCGGTCATGGTGGTGTGCGCAAGGGTACTCACGCATCCTTTGTCGGCGACGCTCCGGAGGCCCTTGAGGTCTTTGGTGAAAAGCACACGAAAGGGTGATCGCCCATTACCTCACAATTGACGCTGATTCGGACAGAAAGCAGCACCCTTCACCGGAGTTTGCGACCACTTCATGAGCCGCTCCCGCACAACCGCTCCCGAGCCGTTCCCGGGGTGCCACCGCGGGCCACCCGCCGCGGACCGGCCCCCGCGTCCCGGTCCGCGGCGGGGCCGTCTACTGGCGGGCTCGCCTGCTGCGCAGCCCGGTGAGGGCGTAGGCGAAGAGCAGCACCGCCACGGACAGCATCAGGGCCTGTCCCACGGGCTGGCCCGCGAGCCGCAGCGCGGCCGCCACTCCCCGGTTGAGCATGGACGGCGGACGGTCCAGCGCCACGGCGCGCAGCCGGTGCGGCAGCCCGACGAGCAAGTGCAGCGACGGCTCGTCCATCGCGCGCCGGACCACGGGAACCGCCAGGACCGGCACCGCGAGGAGCGTGGCCAGCCCGAGCGCGGTGGACCGGAAGACGCCCGCGGCGAGCAGCCCGGCCCATGAGCAGCCGATGGTGAGGCCGAAAACGCTCGCCATCAGCACCGGCCAGTCGCTCGGGAGCGGCACCGCGTTCCCGCCGACGAGCATCAGGAGCGCCGCGCTGTCGAGGATGATGGCGCCGATCGACAGCAGCGTGGCACCGACCGCGCAGACGACGAACTTGGCGGCCAGCAGACCGACCTGGTGCGGTACGGCGTCCCGGGCGGGGGCCAGCGCCGGGTAGCGGAACTCATCGCCGAAGGCGAGGGCGCCCAGCAGCCCGGCGGCGATCGCGATGGGCGGCAGCGGGAGGTCGGCGGGCCAGCCGGTGAGCCGGTGCAGCTCCCCGGCACCGCCCTCGCGGGCGAGCAGGACGGAGGCGAGGAGCGAGATGGCGAGCGCCACGGCACCGATCAGCCAGCCGCTCCGCACCCCGGTGGCACGGCGCAGTTCGTAGCGCATCGGCCAGGCGGGGCCGGGGACCCGGAGCTTGGGGAGCACCCGGGGCGGTGCGGCCTCGGGATCGCGGGCGTGGGCTCCCGCGGGGGTCGTGGGCCCCAGGTCGGCGGCCTCCTCGACCAGCCGGTGCACCACGATGCCGTGGCGGTAGGCGGCCTCGCCGACGGAGGCGCTGGGGAGGCCGTACACGGAGATGCGGGTTTCGTCGTCCCGCACCACCGAGAACGGATCGGCGACCGCCTCCTCCTCGGCCCCGGGCTCCGCGTCGGCCGCCACGGCACTCGCGGGGGCCTCGGCGCCGGGCGCCGGAACCGGGGCAGTGGCGGGGACGGAGACAGGGACCGGGACGGTGGCGGGTTCGGCATCCGTCCCGGGGACGCTCGCTCCCGGCGGCGCGGTGTCGCCCTCGGCCTTCGCCTTGTCCTTGGCGCGGCCCAGGCCGCCGATACCGATCTTGGTCCTGACCTTGGCCCCGGCCTTGGCCTCGCTCTCGGCCGCGGCCTGTTCCGCCTGCGCGCGAGCCGCCGCTTCGGCCGCCGCCGCGCGCTCCGCCCGCCGCTCGGCCTCCGCCGCCTCCCGGACGGCGTCCGCCTCCTCCTCCAGGACGGCGGCCAGCCGGCCCGCGAGCGGTGAGCGGACGACGACGCGGGGGCGCAGCCGGGTACGGGCGAAGTCGTCGACCGGCTGATCGGCCACCAGGCGGCCCGCCTCCAGGGTGAGGACGCGGTCCGCGACGCGAATGACCCCTTCCGCGTCCTCGGTGGTGATCAGCACGGCGCCGCCCTGGTCGGCGAATCCGCGCAGCAGTCCGTTGAGCCAGTCGGTCTCGCGGGCCGACAGGTCCCGGGCCGGTTCGTCCAGCACCAGCGTGTGCGGATCTCCGAGCAGCGCCGTGGCGATGCCGAGGCGGCGCTCCATCCCGAGGGCCAGATCGCCAAGGCGCTCGTCCGCCAGGTCGGTGAGGCCGACAACATCGAGGACGACATCGGCGCGGGCGGCGGGCACCCCGGCGGCGGCACCGAGCATTCTCAAGTGACCGCGCACGGTGCGCCCCGGATGCCCAGGGGCATCGTCGAGGAGGACGCCGATCTCACGGGCCGGGCGCCGGATGCGGTGCAGGGGGCGACCCCGGAAGAACGCGGAGCCGTGACCCCGGTCGAGTTGCAGCAGCAGCCGCAATGCGCTGGTCTTCCCGGCGCCGGGGCCACCGAGCAGGGCGGTGACACGGCCCGGAGACGCCTCGAAGGTGAGATCGTCGATGGCGGGCGCGTGGTTGCGGCGGCGGGCGCTGGTCAGTCCGGTGGCCTGGATCATGGCTTCTCCCGCGGGGCATGGAACCGCTCGGTGGCACGTGGGGACTGGTGACGTACCGGAGCACGGTAACCCGCTATGTCCTATTTCGTCGGCACATACACCCCCTGTTGAGTCGTCGTGTCACGGGCCGTCATACCTCGGGACGCAGCATGGGCGGATTCAGCAGCGTGGCCCCCCCGGCCCGGAACAGCTGAGCGGGCCGCCCGCCCTGACGGGTCGTCGTGCCCCCGGTGGGCACCAGGAACCCCGGGGTTCCGGTGACCTTGCGGTGGAAGTTGCGCGGGTCCAGGGCCACGCCCCACACCGCCTCGTACACCCGGCGCAGCTCGCCGACCGTGAACTCCTGGGGGCAGAAGGCGGTGGCCAGCGAGGAGTACTCGATCTTGGAGCGGGCGCGCTCGACGCCGTCCGCGAGGATGCGGGCGTGATCGAAGGCGAGCGGGGCGGCCAGGTCCGCGTCCCGACTGAAGGCACCTTCCTGGTCGAGCAGCGACTCGACCGGGGCCCAGCGGACACTGTGGGCGTCACCCCCGGGCCGGGGTGCGGGCAGGTCGGGAGCCAGCGCCAGATGCGCGACGCTGACCACCCGCATCCTGGGATCGCGCTTCGGGTCGCCGTAGGTGGCGAGCTGTTCGAGGTGGGCCGCGTTCGGCGGGACCGGGAGCGCCGGGTCATGTGCGAGCAGCCCGGTCTCCTCGGCCAGCTCCCTGGCCGCGGCGGCGGACAGGTCCTCGTCGGCGCGCACGAAGCCGCCGGGCAGCGCCCATCGCCCCTTGAAGGGCGACTCGCCGCGACGGACGGCCAACGCACACAGTGCGTGCCGCTGCACGGTGAGCACGACCAGATCCACGGTGACGGCGAAAGCCGGGAAGGCCGATGGGTCGTAGGGCATGAGACGATCATAGTCGTCTGCCTGACGATAATCAGGCCGTTGAGCATGATCGGCAATGTTCCCGAAACCGCTCTCCCAGGCGTTTTCCCGTTCGCCATTCGCACCTCCTTCCGCATGAGCCGATCACCCCCGACGTGTACCTGACGGTCCGTCCGGCGTCGTCCGTGGTCAGCGGCGGCTGCGCGTGCCGCGCCCGCCCGCCCTGCGCCGGGTCCGTGCCCTGCCCTCCGTCCGGCGCTTGGCGCCGGACGCTCCCGGTCCGGTGGGGCCGCCCGGTCCAGTGGTGCGGCCGGGCCATCGCCGTCCGGTCCGCTCCGGAAGCCCTCCGCCTTCCGCCACCGGCTCGGCCCCAGCGGGATCAGGGGCCGTCTCGGCGATCGCGCCGTCGAGACGCCGCAGCTCCTCGTGCACCGCGGCGTGCACCGCGTGATCCGCGGCGTCCCGGCGCAGACACTGGCGCAACAGCTCGGGATCGAGCCCCTCGTTGCACGCCTGATGGAGCAACTTGGCGAAGAGGTAGTGCGGATCGACCCGCAGCGCCCGGCCGAGCGCGACCCGGGCCGAGGGCTCGTCGCCGGACGACCAGGCGACCCAGCCGGCGAGGGTGAGCGGGGCCGCGGCGTGTTCCCCGTACGAGCCGACGCAGCGGCGGGCGAGCGCGCGCCACAGCCGCAGTGCCGCCTCGGCGTCCGGCTCCTCCATCCACTGGGCGGCCCGGTCGCGTGCCACCCGGTCCTGCAGCCCGATGATCACTGCGGCGGCTTCCTCCTCGTCCAGCAGGCCGTCGTCGCGGACATCGGCCGCGCTCGGGTCGGCGATCGGCGGCGCACCACGCAGGCGGTCCATCACCCGGCGCACGAGGCTTAATGTCTCCTCCCGCACAGCGGCACACTCCGCTCCCCCCAGGATTTTCGGTACGAGACGGCTTCCCGCGATGTCCAGCGCCCGCTCCTGCCCCTCGGCGCGGGTCCCGCCGAGCGGCGCGAGCCTGGCCTCCATCTCGCGCAGCGAACCGCGCACGTGCACCCCCGCGAAGGTCGCCGCCGCGGCCATCACCGAGGTGCCCGGCAGGGCCAGCGGCACCCCTTCCGGCGGACAGCAGCGCCGGTCGGGACAGACGTAGGACCAGAACCGGCGGTCGGAAACGCACAGCGCCTCGAAGACCGGCACCTCGAAGCCGCCGCACGCCGTGCGAAGGCGCTGGGCGAGGGGCCGCAGCCGCTCCATCACATCCCGCCCGGACTCGCCTTCCGCCGGTTCCTGGCAGAGGAACAGCACGATCCCGTCGGGCCGGTCACCACGCCGCTCGCTGCCCCCGATCAGGCACTCGGCGAGCTGATCGCACACCTCGGGCCACTCCTCGCGGACGCGGGGGATGCCAAGCCTGAGCCTGCCGCCGAACCGGCCGCGCGGCCCGTGCAGCGCGATCATCACGACGCTGTCATCGGGGTGGAAGCCCAGAACGTAGGGCAGGGCGTCGGCGAGCTCGGCGGGGCTGCGGAGGGTGACCTGCTCCTCGCCGGACAGACCGGCCGTGTCGTTGTCTCGAGTCATGACCCGACGGTCCCTCAGCCCGATCGGCTCCGCCAGCCCTGTGGATAACGTTATCCACAGGCAGCGGGCCCCGTTCGCGCATTGTCGGGGGGATCGGGTTGCATGGGGGCATGAGCGACGAAGATCTGCGCCTCTCGGCCGACCGCGTCCTGGCCCGCCTCGTCGGGGACACCACCGGCTCCGCGCGGCTGCGCGAGGATCAATGGCGGGCCATCGAGGCGCTGGTCGCCGACCGCCGCCGGGCGCTGGTCGTGCAGCGTACCGGCTGGGGCAAGTCCGCCGTGTACTTCGTCGCGACCGCGCTGCTGCGCGAGCGCGGCAGCGGCCCGACCGTGATCGTCTCCCCGCTGCTGGCGCTGATGCGCAACCAGGTCGACGCCGCGGCGCGGGCCGGTATCAAGGCCCGCACCATCAACTCGGCGAACGCCGAGGAGTGGGACACCATCCAGGCGGAGGTGGCCGCGGGTGACGTGGATGTGCTGCTGGTGAGCCCGGAGCGGCTCAACAACCCCGATTTCCGCGATCAGGTGCTGCCCCGGCTCGCCGCCGCCACCGGGCTGCTGGTGGTCGACGAGGCACATTGCATCTCCGACTGGGGTCATGACTTCCGGCCCGATTACCGCAGGCTGCGCACCATGCTGGCCGACCTGCCCCAGGGCGTGCCCGTGCTGGCCACGACGGCGACGGCCAACGCCCGGGTGACGGCGGATGTGGCCGAGCAGTTGGGCACGGGCGGGCGCGAGAAGCCGGGCGACGACGAGGGGAGTGCGCGGGCGCTGGTGCTGCGCGGCCCGCTGGACCGGGAGAGCCTGAGCCTGGGCGTGCTCCGGCTGCCGGACGCCGCGCACCGGCTCGCCTGGCTCGCCGACCACCTCCATGAGCTGCCGGGCTCCGGGATCGTCTACACCCTCACCGTCGCCGCGGCCGAGGAGGTGACCGCGTTTCTGCGGCAGCGCGGCCACACCGTCGCCTCCTACACCGGCAAGACGGAGAACGCGGACCGCCAGCAGGCCGAGGAGGACCTCTTGGCGAACCGGGTGAAGGCGCTGGTCGCCACCTCGGCGCTGGGTATGGGCTTCGACAAGCCGGACCTCGGCTTCGTGGTGCACCTCGGTTCGCCCTCCTCCCCCATCGCCTACTACCAGCAGGTCGGCCGTGCCGGGCGCGGTGTGGAGCACGCCGAGGTGCTGCTGCTGCCGGGCCGCGAGGACGAGGCGATCTGGCGCTATTTCGCCTCGCTCGCCTTCCCGCCCGAGGAGCAGGTGCGCCGCACCCTCGACGTCCTGGCGGCGGCGGACCGGCCGGTGTCCCTGCCCGCGCTGGAGCCGCAGGTCGAGCTGCGGCGGTCGCGTCTGGAGACGATGCTCAAGGTGCTCGACGTGGACGGGGCGGTGCGGCGGGTGCGCGGCGGCTGGACGGCCACCGGCCGCCCCTGGACCTACGACGCCGAGCGGTACGCCTGGGTGGCACGGCAGCGTGAGGCGGAGCAGCAGGCGATGCGCGACTACGCCTCGGCGGCCGCGTGCCGGATGGAGTTTCTGCGGCAGCAACTGGATGACGAGAAGGCGGCGCCCTGCGGTCGCTGTGACAACTGCGCGGGGGCCCGCTTCACCACCGAGGTGTCCGACGCCTCTCTCGACGCGGCGCGTGGCGAGCTGGGGCGGCCCGGTGTGGAGGTGGAGCCGCGCCGCATGTGGCCGACCGGGCTGCCCGCGGTCGGCGTCGACCTCAAGGGCCGTATTCCGGCGGGCGAACAGGCCGCGGCTGGCCGGGCGCTCGGCCGCCTCTCCGACATCGGCTGGGGCAACCGGCTGCGGCCGCTGCTCGCCGCGCAGGCGCCGGACACCCCGGTTCCCGACGATGTGGCGAGCGCGGTGGTGACCGTGCTCGCGGACTGGGCCAAGGGCCCCGGCGGATGGTCGTCGGGCGCCCCGGACGCACCGGCCCGCCCGGTGGGTGTGGTCACGGTCGCCTCGCACACCCGGCCCCAGCTCATCCAGAGCCTCGGCGAGCGGATCGCCGCCATCGGCCGGATGCCGCTGCTGGGCACCGTCTCCTACCAGGGCACCGAGGTGGACACCCGCGTGCCGCGCACCAACAGCGCGCAGCGGCTGCGGGCACTGCACGGGGCGCTGACCGTGCCGCCCGCGCTCGCGGCGGCCGTGGCCGAGGCCGGTGGCCCGGTGCTGCTCGTCGATGATCTGGCGGACACCGGCTGGACGTTGGCCGTCGCGGCCCGGCTGCTTCGCCGGGCCGGTGCGGCCGCGGTGTTTCCGCTGGTCCTCGCCGTGCAGGGCTGAGCCGGGCGGCGGCCCGCAGGGGGTGAGGAATATAGGAGGCACATAGCCGCAAACCGGCCAGGTGTGCCAACTGCTCATTGCCGCATGCGAGCGCTTCCCGCGAGAATTGTCAGAAGCTCCCCGCGCCGGCCTCTCGTGGCCCTGACGGGGCCGTGTCGTGGTGTGCGCCCGCGCCCGACCCTCGCACGGACCATGGGCGCGCAGACGAAGGGAGGACCGTGACCTTCGGCTTCGCTCCGCCACCGTCCACCGACCCCGCTGTCCGGCTGGGCCGGATGCTCGAACCCTCTGAATGGGCCGCCGCGGGCATTCCGCTGCTGCGCAGTCCACGCGAGGTCGTCCTCGGGATGCACGGCCGCCATCTGCCGACTCCCTCGACGGCCGTCGTCGCGGTCCTCGATCCGGAGGAACGCCTCACGGCGAGCGCCTCGTTCAGGCGGCACGGCTCCGCCGCACCCGACGGATGGGAGTTCCGCAACGCGCTCCTGGCCCAGCTGCGCCGGGTGATCCCGCATGATCTGCGGCGCCGCTCGCCGGTCCGCACCGCCGTGCTGCTCTACTGCCGCGAAGGGGAGAGCCGGTGGACGGAAGAGGACGGGGCCTGGATGTGGGGTCTGCGGGACGCCTGCACCCTCCACGGGCTGCGCTGTGGTGCGTACATCACCCTGACCCGGGAGGGCTGGCAGGTCCTGGGAGAGGGGCGGGGCGGCCGTCGGCCGCACTCCGCTTCGCTCCGGACCGCAGTGGGCATCGCCCCCGCACCCGATGGCGACGCGGCGCCCCTTCCGCGGCCCCTCGGCGGGGCACACGAGGTGCTGCGCCGCTCAGCGGCCGTCTGACCGCCGACCGTCCGGACGCCGGACAGCTCCTTGACGCGCGTCAGGGGCTGCCGGGCACCGGGCGTACGGGAAGTGCGGAATCAGACGCCCGCGGTCATAAGGCTGTTGATGCGCTGCGGGTCACCGCAGACGATCAGCAGCGCCGAGGCACGGCTCATCGCCTGGGGCAGTGCCTGGGCCACGACATCGTCCGCCCCGCCGTTGACGGCGACGACCACGACCGAACGGCCCTTGGCGCGGTCGGCGTCCGCGGCGGCGTAGAAGACGTCGTCACCGGCATCCTGCTGCGCCCAGTAGGACGCCTCGCCGAAGGACAACTCGTGTGCGGCCCACGGATGCTGATCACCGGTGGTCAGCACCAGGATTTCGCCTGGTGCCCGGCCGGAGTCCAGCAGCAGGTCGACTGCCTCGTCCGCCGCGTCCAGGGCGCCGTCCACCGAGGCGGGGATCAGCTGGATCTGGGGCGCGGCCGTCGAGGCGGGAGCAGTCTGGGCAGCCGGGGCCGCGGGGGCGGTCGGCGCAGGCTTCGCCGCATCGCTCGTAGTGCGCTGCGACGGAGCCGACGAGGTCCCGGCGGAACCACGGTTCGGACCGGGGCTTCCGGGCCGCCGCGGGGCGGGCCGGGGGCCGGGACCAGGGACAGGACGAGGGGTCGGCGCGGTGCGGCCTGCGGCCGGTGTCGCGCGAGGACCCGGGACACTCTCGTGAATCTGAGGCTCCTCGGGGATGAGAGGCATGGGCTGATGTCTATCAAACGTCGGTGCGAGTCGCACCGGCGGGTGGTGGTTCAAACCAGTCGGTCTGCTCAGAAGTCGAAGCCGAGTTGGCCGCGGACCTCCAGCTCGACCGGTTCAGGTGTAGTGCGCACGCGCTTGAGGTGTCGCCAGCGGGGCAGCCCGTCCAGGTAGGCCCAGGACAGCCGGTGGTGGGGCGTGGGCCCCTGTTCCCGCAGGGCGGCGCGGTGCACGGGGGACGGGTATCCGGCGTTGTCCCCGAACCGGAAGTCCGCGTGCGCGTCTCCCAGTTCGGCCATCATCGCGTCCCGCCGCACCTTGGCGATCACGGAAGCGGCAGCGACGGCCACACAGGACTGATCGCCCTTGATGACCGTGCGGACCGTCCATGGAGCGCCGAGGTAGTCGTGCTTGCCATCGAGGATCACCGCGTCCGGACGGACGGGCAGCCCGTCGAGAGCCCGGGTCGCGGCGAGCCGGAGGGCCGCCGTCATCCCCAGATCGTCGATCTCCTCGGGCGAGGAGTGACCCAGGGCGTGCGCGGTGACCCATGACTCCAGCTCGTGCGCCAGCTCCGTGCGCCTCTTGGGGCTCAGCAGTTTGGAGTCCGTGAGCCCCGTCGGCGGGCGCCGCAGACCGGTGACCGCCGCGCAGACCGTCACCGGGCCTGCCCAAGCCCCTCGCCCGACCTCGTCGACACCGACGACGATCTTGGCTCCTGTCGTGGCGCGGAGCGAGCGCTCGACACTGTGGGTGGGCGGTTGGTAGGCCATGGCGAGGACAACATTACGCCGCTCACCCGGGCGCCGTGTACCCGGATCAGGCGCTACGCCCCCGGGCCGCCGGAACGGGTCCGGCCGCGGACGGCTCCGACGGCCCTCCGTACCCAACCCGACGCGGCGCGGGACCGGTTCGGCGTTGCGGTGAACACGGCTGTGATCTGGGACGACGCACATGCCGTTCGTCATTCCGCCGACGGAATCCAGTCCGGGAGCGGCTCGGTGCCCTCCAGCCATCCGCGAGGCGGTGCGCCGGGAGAACCGGACGCGACCACTCCGCCGGCGATCGCGCAGGTGGTGTCCACGTCCCCGCCCGCCTGCGCGGTCGTCCAGAACGCGTCCTCGAAGGAGTCCAGGTGCCGGGCAGCGGCCCACAGCGCGAAGGGCACGGTGTCATGGGCACTGGTGCGGCGGCCGCACCCCAGCACCGCGGCGACGGTACCGGCGTCCGCGTAGTCCAGCATGTCGCGGGCGCGCCGCAGCCCCGCCTGGACGGCGCTGCGCGGGACGGCCTCGACCACCCGGTCCAGCAGGGCTTCCGGACCACCGTGGCCCGCCGGGTCGGCCACCACGGCCGCCGCGGCGGCCACCGCCATCGCTCCCGCCACGGCCTCCCGGTGCTGGTGCGTGGTGTACGCGGAGATCTCCGCCTGATGCGTCGCCTGCTCCACCTCACCGGCGTACCAGGCGCCCAGCGGAGCGATCCGCATGGCGGCGCCATTACCCCATGACCCCTGTCCCTTGAACAGCCCGGCGGCCAGATCGCGCCAGTCGCCGCCCTCTCTGACCAGCCGGAGCATCCGGTTCACGGCGGGGCCGTACCCCCGGTCGAAGTCATGGCGCACGGCGAACGACCGGGCGAGGCCGTCCTGGTCGATCCGGCCGTGCTCGGCCAGGACGGCCAGCACGGAGCAGCCCATCTCGGTGTCGTCGGTCCACTGCCAGGGGGCGGGCGGCAGTTCACGGCGCTTGAGGAAGGGGTAGTTGGCGGGGACGAAGAACTGGGAGCCGAGGGCGTCGCCCACGGACAGCCCGCGCAGGCTCGCCAGAGCCCGGTGGTAACGGTCAGCGGTCATCGCTGCGCACTCTAACCGGTGAGTCCATAGGGCTCGGGAGTACACCAGCGCTCGAAGGGGCGGTCGAGGTGGTAGCGGCCGTCAGAGCCCAGCAGCAGCATCCGCGTCTCGGCGTTGTCGGGGTTGGACAGTGACTCGAATTCGGCGACGCTCCAGTGCAGCCAGCGCATGCAGAACAGCCTCATGGTCAGCCCATGGGTGACCAGCAGGACGTTCGGCGGATGCGCCGGGTCCTCGAAGCTGCGCCACAGGCTCTCCAGGAACGCGTCCACCCGGTCGTAGACATCCGCCCCGGATTCGCCCTGCGCGAAGCGGTAGAAAAAGTGCCCATAGGCGTCGCGGTAGGCCTTCTGCTTCCGCACGTCCTCGCGGTCCTGCCAGTTTCCCCAGTCCTGCTCGCGCAGTCGCGGCTCCTCCCTGACCCGGGTGCGGGACGGGTCCAGGCCGAGCAGCTCCAAGGTCTGGTGGGTGCGCCGGTACGGCGACACATAGACCGAAACACGCTCCTCGGCGAAGGTGGCGCGCATCCGGACACCTGCCTCCTGGGCCTGCCGCCGCCCGGTGTCGGTCAGCTTCAGGGCGTGGTCGGGTACGCGTTCGTACACCGAGTCATCGGCATTCCCCTCCGATTCTCCGTGCCGTATGAGGATGATGCGCCGGGGTCGTGCCATGCCGCCCACCCTAGATCGGGCGCGCGGCGAGCGCTTCGCTCCCCTCTTCCACCACGCGACCCGCATGCGAGCGGGCAGTTGCCAGACAACCTGCAAACACAACCACAGTTGCATTACCCTCGGAGTGGCACAGGAAACCCGCTAAGGCAACAGGAGTCGCAGTTGTCGGAGAGTGCGGCCCACACCCCGGGCACCGTCCGCCCCGGCGGGCGCACCGCGCGCACCCGTGCCGCGGTCCGCGACGCCGTCCTCACCGGCCTCGCCGAGCACGGCTACCCGGGCCTGACAGTCGAGTACGTCGCCGAACACTCCGGCGTCCACAAGACAACGGTCTACCGGCGCTGGGGCAGCGTCGAGGGGCTGGTGGCCGACGCGCTCCAGCTCGCCGGGGAGGACTCCTGGAGGCCCCCCGACACCGGCAGCCTCGACGGTGATCTGCGGGCCCTGGCGCGCGAGGTGACCGGGACCTTCGGCGACGCACCGGCCGAGGCAGCGCCGACCGCCTTCGTCGCCGCCGCGTTTCACTCCCAGCGCGCGGCGGAGGCGCTCCGTGACTTCCATACCGAGCGGTTCGCCCGGTGCGAGTCCGTGGTGACGCGGGCCGTCGGCCGGGGTGAGGCGCCCGTCGGCACCGACGCCGCGGCGGTCGTCCGGGCCGTGTCCGCCCCGCTGTTCTTCCGGGCGCTGATCACCCGTGAACCCATCGATACACCGCTCGCCGACCAGTCGGCGGCAGCCGTCGCAGCCGCCGTCCGGGCCGGGGCCTATCTCCCGGCCGAGTGACGACCAAAGACGTGGCCAAGGCCGCCCGCCGGGCGCGGTCGCGCCTTCAGACCGTCCAGGCGGACTCGACACCCACCACGTCGCCGGCTATCGCGGCCACGTCCGCCTCCGTCTGGGCGCGCAGCCCCAGCCGCTCCACCCGCTCCACCCGGTATTTCCCGTGTTCGGCGGCCGAGTCCCACATCGACAGCACGAGGAACTCGTTCCCCGGCGCCTCGCCGAAAACTCCGCGCAGCATGCCCGGCGAACCGGCCATCGCCGGGTTCCACACCTTCTCCTGCACCAGCGTGAAGTGGTCCACCCGGTCCGCGTGCACCCGGCAGTGCGCGGCCCGCAGCACATCCGCGTCGTTGAACCGGGGCTGGAATCCGACCTTCACATCGAAGCGATGCTCGAAGAGCCGGACTTGCATGTTCCGGTACGTGCCGGTCTGCGCGGCCGCCAACCGGTTGTGCGACCGCGCCATGAAGGAGTCGTAGAACGCCCGGCTCTCCCAGAACGCGAAGATGTGCGCCACGTTCGGCCGTCCCCGGCTCCAGCCACCGCCCTGCCCCCGGAATCCCGGCTCACCGGGCATCCCCGCCCACTTCCGCTGCCCTCGCTCGAACCCCGGGCGGTCCACCACGGTGCAGCGAATCCACTTGACCAGCACCGCGCCATCCTACGGCCCCGACGGTGGCCCGCATCACACCGGAATCCGTCCACTCCGAGCCTCGGAGGTGGACCGGGCATGCCGCGACGGAGAGCGCGGCCTTCCTCCGCCAGGAGCCCAGGTCAGCGGCGCCTGCGCCCGGTCCCAGGTCCTGGCCCCGGAAGCCCCGCACCGGCCCCCGGCATTCCGGCGCCCGGGCCCGGAATCCTCATGCCCGGACCCGGCGCGTACACCGCCTGCAACTGCTGCCCTCCGGCAAGGGGCGCGTACCAGGCGCTTCCGTACAGGACGCTGCTGAGCCCGGACAACAGCCGTTGCACATCGGGTTCCGACCGCACCACCAGCCGCATGAACTGGCTGCTGCTGCCGAGCTTGTTGCCGCACTCTCGCACCAGCACGCCGTGTTCGGACAGCAGCCGGTCCCGCACCTGCACGCCGTTCGCTCCCTCCGGCAGTTTGACGAACACGAAGTTGCCCTGTGAGGGGAAGACGGTCATTCCCGGCAGACACGACAGCTGCGAAATCATCTCCTGCCGGTCGCGGGCGAGCATCCGCAGGCTCATCTCGTAGTCCTGCTGGTGGTCCTTGAGCATGAAGACGATGATCTCGGCGAAGGAATTGAGGTTCCACTTCGGCAGCCTGGAGCGGACCTTTCGGGCGAGCGAGGGGTTCGCCACCAGGTAGCCGAAGCGCACGCCGTGCAGGCCGAAGTTCTTTCCCAGGCTGCGCAGGACGACGACGTTCGGGCGCACCACCGCCTCGTCGACGACGCTCGGCCAGGGACCGGAATCAGGGTCGACGAATTCCAGGAAGGACTCGTCGATGACGACCAGGTCGAGGTCGGCGAGGGAGTCCATGAACGATATGACGGCGTCGCGGGAGAGGAGACCGCCGTCGGGGTTGTTGGGATTGCAGATGACGGCGGTGCGTGATCCCCGCTGCCGTATGAACGACACGAAGGCATCGGGATCGAGGGCGAAGCCGTGCCGCTCCGGCAGCCGGAACATGTCCACCCGCTTGCCGGTCTCATCCGGCTGGTCCGTCCACCGGCCGAAGGTGGGGATCGGCACGGCCAGGCTGTCCTTGACCAGCAAATGGTCGATCCAGGTGATGAGTTCCGTCGAGCCGTTGCCCATCGCCATGGTCTGTGGCTGGAGATCGAGCAGATGCGCCAGTTCGGCTGTGATCGTATCGGCGGAGCTGGGGTAATAGGTGAGAATGTCGCGCAGCATGGCCGACAGTTCGTCGAACATGCCGGGGGTGGGGAAGTAGGGATTGCAGGGGATACAGAAATCCACGATGTCCTGTCCGCCGCCTGACACTCCCGCGCGATTGAGCATGAAGTACGACGGACTGTGGTTGGTGCCCCGGAAAAGCTGTGCGGCATTACCCGTGTTGCCGATGGCGGCGACAGTCACAGCAAGACCTCCTCGGTCACATGGGCCGTGCTGGGCACGACGTTCGGCTCCGCTTGCACAGAGCGTCGCGCACGAGCCACCGCGAGTCGGGGCGTTGCCGAATTTCATGGTGCGTGTGAGAAGTCGAGTGACAGGAGTTACCAGAACCGCTACAGTCCCCCGCACGCAAGCGGGGCGCGGCCCGAAGGCCACGCCCCGCATCGTCGGTCACCCGCCAGGGCGGATGATCAGCTGCAGCCGCTGGTCGAGCCGCAGCCCTCGCACAGGTAGCAGCTGCCCGCGCGGCGCATCTTGGTGCCGCAGGAGAAGCACAGCGGCGCGTCGGCGTTCAGGCCCAGCTGGATCTCGACCAGCTCGGTCGAGCTGTGGGCCTCCTTCGGGGCGGACGTCTCGGACTGAGACGCGGCCGTGGTGGCCTTCGGGGCCTCCAGCCGACGCGGCGCCGACTGGGCCAGGCCCTCGACATCGACGTCGTCCTCGGAGTCCTCGGACGCCTCGTACGAACCGGTCTCCAGGTGACGCTGGCGCTCCTCGGCGGAGTGGATGCCGAGCGCCGACCGGGTCTCGAACGGCAGGAAGTCCAGCGCCAGCCGGCGGAAGATGTAGTCGACGATCGACTGGGCCATCCGCACGTCCGGGTCGTCCGTCATACCGGCCGGTTCGAAGCGCATGTTGGTGAACTTCGAGATGTACGTCTCCAGGGGCACCCCGTACTGGAGGCCGACCGAGACGGCGATGGAGAAGGCGTCCATCATGCCCGCGAGGGTCGAGCCCTGCTTGGACATCTTCAGGAAGACCTCACCGAGACCGTCGTCCGGGTAGGAGTTCGCCGTCATGTAGCCCTCGGCGCCGCCGACCGTGAAGGAGGTGGTGATGCCGGGACGGCCCTTGGGCAGGCGCTTGCGGACCGGGCGGTACTCGACGACCTTCTCGACCTCCGGCGCGGCCTGCTCGACGACCTTCTTCTCCTCCTTCTTCTTGGCGGAGAGCGGCTGGCCGACCTTGCAGTTGTCGCGGTAGATCGCCAGCGCCTTGAGGCCCAGCTTCCAGCCCTCGAAGTAGATCTCCTCGATCTCCTCGATGGTGGCCGTCTCCGACATGTTGACCGTCTTGGAGATCGCGCCGGACAGGAACGGCTGGGCAGCGGCCATCATCCGCACGTGGCCCATCGGCGAGATGGAGCGCTCGCCCATGGCGCAGTCGAAGACCTCGTAGTGCTCGGGCTTCAGCCCGGGCGCGTCGATCACATTGCCGTGCTCGGCGATGTGGGCGACGATCGCCTCGACCTGCTCCGGCTGGTAGCCGAGCCGCTTGAGCGCCTTGGGGACCGTGTTGTTCACGATCTGCATCGAGCCGCCGCCGACCAGCTTCTTGAACTTCACCAGGGCCAGGTCCGGCTCGACGCCCGTGGTGTCGCAGTCCATCATCAGGCCGATGGTGCCGGTGGGGGCGAGCACCGACGCCTGGGCGTTACGGAAGCCGCTCTTCTCGCCGAGGCGCAGCACGTCCTGCCATGCCTCGGTGGCCGCAGCCCAGACCGGGGAGTCCAGGTCGTCCACGCGCTTGGCGATGGCGTTGGCGTCCGAGTGCTGCTTCATGACGCGGTTGTGGGCGTCCGCGTTGCGGGCGTAGCCGTCGTACGGGCCGACGACGCCCGCCAGCTCGGCGGAGCGCTTGTACGAGGTGCCGGTCATCAGGGAGGTGATGGCTCCGGCCAGGGCCCGGCCGCCGTCGCTGTCGTAGGCGTGGCCGGTGGCCATCAGCAGGGCGCCGAGGTTGGCGTAGCCGATGCCCAGCTGGCGGAACGCGCGGGTCGTCTCGCCGATCTTCTCGGTCGGGAAGTCCGCGAAGCAGATGGAGATGTCCATCGCGGTGATGACCAGCTCGACGACCTTGGCGAAGCGCTCGGCGTCGAAGCGCTGGTTACCCGAGTCGTCGTCCTCAAGGAACTTCATGAGGTTGAGCGAGGCCAGGTTGCACGAGGAGTTGTCCAGGTGCATGTACTCGCTGCACGGGTTGGAGGCGGTGATCCGGCCCGACTCCGGCGAGGTGTGCCAGTGGTTGATCGTGTCGTCGTACTGAATGCCCGGGTCGGCGCAGGCCCAGGCCGCCTCGGCCATCTTGCGGAAGAGCGACTTGGCGTCGACCTCCTCGATGGCCTCACCGGTCATGCGGCTGCGCAGGCCGAACTGCGAGCCGGACTCCACGGCCTTCATGAACGTGTCGTTCACACGGACCGAGTTGTTGGCGTTCTGGTACTGGACGGACGTGATGTCGTCGCCGCCCAGATCCATGTCGAAGCCCGCGTCGCGCAGGGCGCGGACCTTCTCCTCTTCCTTGACCTTGGTCTCGATGAACGCCTCGACGTCCGGGTGGTCGACGTCGAGCACGACCATCTTGGCGGCCCGGCGGGTCGCACCGCCCGACTTGATCGTTCCGGCGGAGGCGTCGGCGCCGCGCATGAAGGAGACGGGACCGGAGGCGTTGCCGCCGGAGGAGAGCAGCTCCTTGGAGGAGCGGATGCGGGAGAGGTTCAGGCCGGCGCCGGAGCCGCCCTTGAAGATCATCCCCTCTTCCTTGTACCAGTCCAGGATCGACTCCATGGAGTCGTCCACGGAGAGGATGAAGCAGGCGCTGACCTGCTGCGGCTGCTTGGTGCCGACGTTGAACCACACGGGCGAGTTGAAGCTGAAGACCTGGTGCAGCAACGCGTACGTGAGCTCATGGTCGAAGATCTCGGCATCCGCGGGGGAAGCGAAGTAGCCGTTGACCTCGCCGGACTTGCGGTAGGTGCTCACCACCCGGTCGATGAGCTGCTTCAGGCTCGCCTCGCGTACCGGGGAGCCGACCGCGCCGCGGAAGTACTTGCTCGTGACGATATTGACCGCGTTGACCGACCAGAAGTCGGGGAACTCCACGCCGCGCTGCTCGAAGTTGACCGACCCGTCACGCCAGTTGGTCATGACGACGTCACGACGCTGCCAGACCACCTCGTCGTACGGGTGCACGCCAGGGGTGGTGTGAACGCGCTCGATACGCAGACCCTTGTTCTTGCTTCCCTTGGAGCGGGAGCCTCGTGCGGGGCCGCTCGTCGTCTCTGTCATTCCGCCTCCCTGTACGGGCGAAAACGCCCTGATGTGCCCATTTCTTCCCAGGCACGGTGTCTCTTGTCTTTCACCCGGAGGCGCGATGCGCCCCGGGCAGGTCTTCGGCCGCCGGTCAGTCGGCGACAGTGGGCGCGGGGCCCTCCGCGGCCCCGTCGGCGCCGGGCCCGCGGTCGTGCGCGGGAGGCCGTTGCTGGTCGCGCAGCTCCGCGACCGCGGCCTCGAAATCCTCGAGCGAGTCGAAGGCGCGGTAGACGGAGGCGAAGCGGAGGTAGGCGACGAGGTCGAGCTCCTGGAGCGGACCGAGTATGGCGAGCCCCACGTCATGGGTGGACAGCTCTGCGCTGCCGGTGGCCCGTACGGCCTCCTCCACGCGCTGGCCGAGCTTGGCGAGGGCGTCCTCGGTGACGGGACGGCCCTGACACGCCTTGCGGACCCCGGAGATGACCTTGTCGCGGCTGAAGGGCTCGGTGACCCCGCTCCGCTTGATCACCATCAGTGACGCGGTCTCCACGGTCGTGAAGCGGCGCGCACAGTCGGGGCACTGGCGGCGCCTGCGGATCGCGCAGCCGTCGTCCGCGGTCCGGCTGTCGACGACGCGGCTGTCGGGGTGCCTGCAGAAGGGGCAGTGCATGGCTCCGTACCCTCCCTCACCCTCAAGAACGGCGCATGACTGGCATGACTGATAAGCCCCGACCGACCGCGCAGGCCCGTCGAAGCGACCACAAGCATAGGCGAAGATCTCGGCAACGAATCACCAGGGACCACAAGCTGTGGGTGACTGACATCCATCAAACCACTAGATCTGGTGTCTAGCACCCAACCGCACCGGATGGCGTGTCATGGCTCGGGAGCAGGCACGAGACTACGCGAACCTCAGGGGTCCCGGATTCACGCGACCCGGAGTGCAAGACTGACGCCCGCCGCCGGACAGGGCCGAAGCCCGCCCGTCGGCCCGCTTCGGAACCGCCCTATACACCCAAGCCTGTGATCACGTCAGCTCATCTAGGATATTTCACTCGAACGTGTGTTTGGCGCAACCTTTCGAAAGCAACTACCGTTGTCCAACTAGGGAGAACATCTCGAGAGGGGCCGTCGTGACCACCACCGCAGAGAGCGCCGCTGTTACTGCCCAGGAGCGCTCCCAGAGTCGACTCGAACAGACGCACGCGCTGAATCAGACCCATGCGATCAACAACTCGAGCACGAACCCGGAGGGGGAGAAGGCGACCCGATCACTACCCGGGCGACCTCCAGGAATCCGGGCGGACAGCTCAGGACTGACCGACCGGCAGCGTCGCGTCATCGAGGTCATCCGAGACTCTGTGCAGCGGCGCGGCTACCCCCCGTCCATGCGGGAGATCGGCCAGGCGGTGGGCCTCTCCAGCACCTCGTCCGTCGCCCATCAGCTGATGGCCCTGGAGCGCAAGGGCTTCCTGCGGCGTGACCCCCACCGGCCCCGGGCGTACGAGGTCCGTGGCTCGGACCAGCCCAGCACCCAGCCGACGGACACCACCGGCAAGCCCGCCGCCTCCTACGTGCCGCTGGTCGGCCGGATCGCGGCCGGCGGGCCGATCCTCGCCGAGGAGTCGGTCGAGGACGTCTTCCCTCTCCCCCGCCAGCTGGTCGGCGACGGTGAGCTCTTCGTCCTGAAGGTGGTCGGCGACTCCATGATCGAGGCCGCCATCTGCGACGGGGACTGGGTCACGGTGCGCCGCCAGCCCGTCGCCGAGAACGGTGACATCGTCGCCGCGATGCTCGACGGAGAGGCGACGGTGAAGCGCTTCAAGCGCGAGGACGGCCACGTCTGGCTGCTCCCGCACAACGCCGCGTACCAGCCGATCCCCGGTGATGAGGCGACCATTCTGGGCAAGGTCGTCGCGGTGCTGCGGCGCGTCTGAGCCGACGGACCGAGGCACGCCCCCGGGCGTGCCCAACGACCGGGCCCCGGGACCACTGCGCCGGTTCCGGGGCCCTGCTGTATGCCCGCCCTCGCGCGCTACGCCCCGTCGGCCTTGGCCGCCGCGTCGATCGCGGCCAGGGAACGGCGCACCTGGTTGCGGTCGGTCGTGTACCAGAAGTCCGGCATGGTCTTGCGCAGGAACGAGCCGTAGCGGGCCCGCTCGACCCGCGGGTCCAGAACGGCGACGATGCCACGGTCCCCGGAGGCTCGCACGAGCCGACCCGCGCCCTGCGCCATCAACAGGGCGGCGTGCGTGGCCGCGACCGCCATGAAGCCATTGCCGCCGGCCTCCTCCACGGCCTTCTGCCGAGCGCTCATCAGCGGGTCGTCGGGGCGCGGGAAAGGCACCCGGTCCATGACCACCAACTGGCAGCTCGGGCCCGGCACATCCACGCCCTGCCACAGCGACAGCGTGCCGAACAGACAGGTCCTGGCATCGGCGGCGAAAGCCCGGATCAGCTCTCCGAGAGTCTCCTCGCCCTGGAGGAGGATGGGCACGTCGAGCCGTCCGCGCAGGTCTTCCGCGGCGGCCTGGGCGGCGCGCATGGACGAGAACAGCCCGAGTGTGCGCCCGCCCGCGGCCTCCACCAGCTCGGCCAGCTCATCCAGCATGTCGCTGCGGCTGCCCTCGCGGCCGGGCTGGGCGAGATGCTTGGCGACGTAGAGAATCCCCTGCTTCGCGTAGTCGAACGGCGAGCCGACATCGAGGCCCTGCCAGCGCGGAGCGGAATCCTCGCCGCCCTCGCCACCCTCGGGGTCCTGCGGGCTCTCGGGAGCGAGGCCGAGCGACGCGGCCACGCCGTTGAAGTCCCCGCCGATCTTGAGAGTGGCGGAGGTGAGGATCACCGAACGGTCCTCGAACAGCTTCTCGCGCAGCAGACCGGACACGGACAGCGGGGCGACGCGCAGCGAGGCACCAAAACGGTCGTGCCGCTCGTACCAGACCACGTCGAACTCGGAGCCCTCCACGATCCGCTCCGCCACTTGGTGGATGTTCTCCACCGCGCCCAGGGCCTGCTTGCGGACGGCATCCTCGTCCTGCACCGAGGCATCGCGGGTGGCGCCGAGCGCGGAGATCACCGTACGGGCCGCGTCACGCAACGCCATCAGCGCATATCCCAGGTCCTCGGGGACGGTCTCGAGGCGGCCGGGCAGAGCCAGCTCCATGATCCGCTCGAAAGTCTCCGACGCGGTCTGGAGAGCGTCGGCCGCCTTCTCGTTGACCAGCTTGGCGGCGCGCCGCACGGCCCGGTTGACCTGCCCGGGGGTGAGTTCGCCGCTGGCGACGCCGGTGACGCGGGAGACCAGCTCATGCGCCTCGTCGACGATCAGCACCTCGTGGCCGGGCAGAACCGGGGCGCCCTCGATGGCGTCGATGGCGAGCAGCGCGTGGTTGGTGACGACGACCTCGGCGAGCTTGGCGCGCTCGCGGGCGGCCTCGGCGAAGCACTCCGCGCCATAGGCGCACTTGGACGCGCCGAGGCATTCGCGGGAGGTGACCGACACCTGGGACCAGGCGCGGTCGGAGACGCCGGGCGTCAGGTCGTCGCGGTCGCCCGTCTCGGTCTCGTCGGACCAGTCACGCAGCCGCAGCAGGTCCTTGCCCAGCTTGCTGGTGGGCGCGGCCGCCTCGAAGGGGTCGAACAGCCCGGCCTCGTCGGCGTCCTCCTGCGGCACCCCTTCGTGGAGGCGGTGCAGGCACAGGTAGTTGGACCGCCCCTTGAGCATGGCGAACTCGGGGCGGCGGCGCAGCAGCGGATGCAGAGCGTCGACGGTACGCGGCAGATCGCGCTCGACGAGCTGGCGCTGCAGGGCGAGCGTCGCCGTGGCAACGACGACCCGCTCGCCGTGGGCGAGGGCGGGCACCAGATAGCCGAGCGACTTTCCGGTGCCGGTGCCGGCCTGGACCAGCAGATGGGAGCTGTCGTCGATCGCCTCGGCCACGGCTTCGGCCATGGCTGTCTGGCCAGGGCGTTCGGTGCCGCCGACGGAGGTGACGGCGGCGTGCAGCAGGTCTGCGAGCGGAGGCGAGGACGTGTCAGTCATAGGGCTGCCAGCCTACGCGGCGGCACCGACATCACTCCGGTCGACGGTCACATCACCCTCCGTGGAGGGAACGCGCGCCATCGGCGGAACCCGGACGGGCCGAGCGGTGTATCACAGGAAACGGCGGCGTTCGGAGGCCGTCGCGGATCACAGGGGGTCACGATGGCTCACAACAGGTGGCGCAGGGAGCGGTCGCGCAGCATCAGTGCCGCGCGTTTGCCGGGGAGGTCCACCTCGGCGGAGAAGCGGAAACCGGCGCCGAGGAAGGCCGCGACGGAGGGGGTGTTGCGCAGGTCGGGTTCGGCCACGACACGCGCGCAGGACGGGCGGTGTTGCAGCACGAGATCGGCCGCAGCGCGGAGCAGGGTCGTGCCGAGGCCTTGGCCACGGTCGCTGACGCGGCCGATGAGCAGGTGGATGCCGGTGTCGTGCGGCCGTGCCGGGTAGTGCCGGGCGAGCGGGTCGAGATCGGCGCGGTAGACCTCCCAGTAGCTCATCGGGACGCCGTCCAGCACCCCCAGGCAGGGCACGCTGCGGCCATCGCCGTCGAGCTGGCCGCCCAGGTGGCTCGCCGTGATGTCGTCCGGGCCGTCGAGTTCCCAGAAGGCGGCCACGGCCGGGTCGTTCATCCATCGGGCGATGAGCCGCAGATCGCGCCCGATGCGGACCGGGACGAGTTGGAAGGCACCCGCCGGGGTGCTGGTGGGGCCCCATTCGGCGATGCGGTCGAGCAGGTCGGGGCGAGTGTCGAACTCCGGGCCGGCCAGCTGGTTCCCGGAGATTCGGGCGGTGTCTTCTTCCCGGCGCATCCGCATGTCGATGGTGTCGTCGGTGCTGGAGTCGGAGTGCGGCACGGCGGCGCTCTCCTCTCATGGATCTCAAGACGCGCCGTGAGGGGCGTGCTCGGCGGGGTGGACGGACGTCATGCCGTGGAAGCGGCCGAAGTGACAAGGGGGTTGGCGATGGTGACATAGACGGACTGGGTGTCGACCGGACCCACGAGTTCGTCCAGGCCGCGCAGGCGGGTGAGCAGGTTGGCCTTGCAGCGCAGGGTGGGGGTCTCCAGGAGGCGGGCGGGCAGCCGTGAGCGGAGCTTGCCGGGGCCGGACGCGGCGTCGGCGAGGAAGCGGCGGAACGCGGCCAGCAGCACGCGCTCGTCGGCGAGCCGCTGTGCCCCGAACGCTCCGATCACGCCGAGGACGTTGTTGACGCCGAGGTAGTAGGCGAAGCGCTCATCGGTGACCTCGTCGGACACGAAGGTGTCGCTGTGCCCGCCGATCCCTGGCAACCGCCGCTGGAGATCGTCGTACCGGGACTCGCGGAAGTAGTAGCCCTGGTTGTCCCGGTAACGGCCCCCGACCGGCCAGCCGTCCGGGTCCAGCAGCACCAGGGTGTTCTGCTGGTGTGCCTCCAGGGCGATGCCCGCCTCTCCGTCCAGCCAGAGCACGGGGCGTACGACCGTGCGCAGGTAGCGCAGGAACCACTCGGCGCTGACGGCCGCCGAGGAGCGGCCGGTGCGGGCGGCGAGCCGGGCGATGAGGTGGGCCAGGCGTGAGCGCATGGCGGTCTGCCCCGGCCAGGGCCGGAGCGAGAGGAGCCCGGCGACGCAGACGGCGTCGTCGCCCGGGCCGAACGGGTTGTGCCGGATGACGACGTCGAGCCCGGTCAGGGCCTCGCCGTCCGGCCCGTCCACCGCGAGCCAGGCCGGGTCACGGACGATGTCGAAGCCGGGGAATCCGGGGAAGGCGGCCCGCCACTGCTCGGCCAGCCCGCTGCGCAGCAGCCGGTGCACCTCGACGCCACGGCGAAGCTCCTTGCGGAGGTTCTCACGACGGGAGTTGGTGATGCGCAGCCCGAGGGAGAGTTTGAGCATCGCGGGTGCGCCGGGCCGGTAGACGGTGCGGACCGAGGAGGTGGGGTGCCAGTGACCACCGGCCGGGCCGAGGTCGTGCAGCAGGCCCTCGTCGAACAGCGCGGCGGCGGCCGGGCGGTGCCGGATCTCGTGGGCCTGCCAGGGATGGAGTGGCAAGGGCACGGAGTCGGGGGGCAGTTGCAGACCACTGCCCGCGAGGGAGAGGGCCAGCCTCTCGGCCGGCACGGTTCTGCCGCGTTCGGTCCAGGCCGACTCGCAGGCGAGCACGGACCGGTCGACCGCGATCCAGTGCAGAGGAAAGGAGCCACGCGATTCCGGTGAGCAGACAGGTGACGCGGCGTCGGAGAGACCTTCGCGGCTCTTCGGCGTGGGATGAAGGGGGTGGCCGAGGAGGAGGGACTGTTCCGCGCTGAGGAAGGGGGTCCCCGCGCCGGGGTCGGCGGGCGCGGCCCGGCGGTGGGCGAGGAATTGGGCGGTGCGCCGTACGGAGTCCGCGACCCGGCCGATGAGTGCGGAGGCCTCCGCGTCGGCTTCGTCCTGCCGGGCCGCGTATGCCGCCTCCCGGGTGAGCAACGCCGCGAGGGCCACCGCGCCGACGTCGGGGGCGTCCCAGGGGCCGTGTTCCAGCACCGGCGCGCCGAAGCGGTGCCAGCCGGTGGCCGACCAGTAGTGCACGGGCACCTGGAGGGAGGTGCCGCTTGCGGCGAGGGGGATGCGCAGGATGTCCCTGTCCGGGGGCCCTGCGGCGGTCTCCCGTACCCAGCAGCGCAGCAGATTCTCGACCCCCGCGGCGTCGGCGGCGAGCTGCGGGTCGGGATGGTCGAGCGGGTCCTGCCCGGCGGTGGGAGCAGGGTCCTGTGGTGCGTCATGGCCACTGTGGTCCTGCCGCGGCACCGGGGTCGTCACGACGAGGCACGGCTCCGCAGGGGCTGCCGACGGTGCGAGTGCCGTGGGCCGGGGCGGCATGGCCGGGAACGGCGCGGGCTGGGGCGGTGCGGGCTGGGGCTGCGAGGGCGGGAGTCCGGGGGCCTCCCCTATGGCCAGGGCCGTGGGTGGCTGGGGCGCGGGCGACTCGGCGGCGGGGGCCTCGGCGGGCGGAGGCCCGGCCGGGGGGGCTGCCGACTCGGGCGGCAAGGCTGGGGGCAGAGGCGCTGCCGCCAGGTGCGGCATCGGCCGCCGTGGTTCCGTCAGTGCGGTCACGGGCGGGAACCCCGTCGCTTTCACCCCCGCCCCGGCGGCCCCTGGCGGGGCGGGGGGCACGGCGGGCATGGCGGGCGGTACCTCACCGCCGGTTCGGGGGTGCCCGGCGGCGGGGGTACGGGCCGTACGGTCGCTCATGGCACCGTCCTCCGGGTCCGGCTGGGGATACAGGGGGGCTCGCCCAGGGGGGTGCGGCATGGTGGGTGCGGCGCTCGCGTCACGGCCTTCACGCCGGAAGCCTGGCGCCTGCCTCCTTCGATGGTGCGGTGGTGGTGCGGTCTTACGGCCGTGGGGCGCGTCACCGGTGGCCTCCGGTGAAGGGCGGGACGCTGGGCGGGAGTTCACGGGCGGGGCGGTCGCCGAGAGCGTGGATCGCGGCGTCCAGGGCATCGGCGAGCCGGTCCAGCACGGCTTCGGCCTGCTCGTCGGTGATGATCAGCGGCGGAAGGAGGCGGATCACGGCGGAGTGGCGGCCGCCGAGTTCGACGATCAGGCCGCGGTGGAGGCACTCCCGCTGTACGGCGGCCGCCAGCGTCGGGGCGGCGGGCAGGGCGGCGGTGCCGGTGTCCGTCGAGTCGGCAGCACGGTAGGCAGCAGAGCCGTCCGCACCGGGGAGGGCACCGGAAACGGCACCGGTCGTCACGGCGGTATCGGCCGTAGTGGCAGGGCGCCCGAGGCCGGAGTCCGGGTCCGCCGGGTCGACCAGTTCGAGGCCGATCATGAGGCCGCGGCCGCGGACGTCCCCGATGTGGGGCCACCGCGCGGCGAGGGCGCGCAGCCTCGTCAGCATCCGCTCGCCGAGGACCGCTGCCCGCTGCGCGAGGTCGTTCTCGCGGACGTACGCGAGAGTGGCCGCGCCTGCCGCCATCGCCAGCTGGTTGCCCCGGAAGGTGCCCGCGTGGGCGCCGGGCCGCCAGACGTCCAGCTCCTCCCGGTAGACCACGACGGCCAGCGGCAAGCTGCCGCCGATGGCTTTCGACAGCACCATCACATCGGGCACCACGCCGCTGTGTCCGACCGCCCAGAAGGAACCGGTGCGCCCCACGCCGGTCTGCACTTCGTCCGCGATGAGCGGGATGCCGCGGGCCGCGGTGATCTCCCGCATCCGGCGCAGCCAGCCGTCCGGCGCGGGGATCACCCCGCCCTCGCCCTGTACCGGTTCGAGGATCATCCCGGCGGGGGCGCCCGCCCCGCTCTTCGGATCGTCGAGCAGTCGCTCGGTCCAGCGCGCCCCGAGTTCCGCGCCGTGCTCACCGCCCACCCCGAACGGGCAGCGGTAGTCGTAGGGGAAGGGCAACCGGGTCACGCTCACCGCGGGAGCACCGCCCGAGACGGCCAGCGCCCCGGCCGTCATCCCGTGGTAGGCCCCGGAGAAGGCCAGCACGCCGTCTCGCCCGGTGGCGGTCCGTACCAGCTTGAGTGCGGCTTCGACGGCGTCCGTGCCCGCGGGCCCGCAGAACTGCACCCGTGCGTGCGCGGCGAGTTCGGGCGGCAGCGTGGCGAACAGCTCGTCCGTGAAGGCGTCCTTGACCGGTGTGGCCAGGTCCAGGATCTGGAGCGGGGCTCCCGAGTCCAGGACGGCGCGGATCGCCTCCAGCACCACCGGATGGTTGTGCCCGAGCGCCAGCGCCCCGGCTCCGGAGAGGCAGTCGAGGTAGCGGCGGCCGTCGGCTCCCTCGATCGTCAGCCCGCGGGCGCGCACCGGGACGATGGGCAGCGCCCGGGCGTAGGTGCGGGCGGCCGACTCCCGCAGCGACTGGCGCCGCAGGATGGCCGGGGCGTCCTCGCCGGACCCGTCGCCGTCCGGCACGACCGGCGGCGAAGGGTCCGGCATCATCGGCGGGAGCTGGGTCATGGCCACGGCTCGCGGTCCTCTCGCTGCTGAACACCCTCCGGCTGTCCCCCGTACGTACCAACGACGGGTCAGGCCGGGGATCACGGGCTGGCCGAAGATCCTTGCCGCCGGGAACCAAGGACCCGCCTATAGCCGTCGTAGGCGACACCGGCATAGTGGGGGATCGCCCCGCCGTCGGGGGGAGCATGACAAATCCAGACAGGCCGTGAGCAGTCAGGCCATGAAGCAGTTCAGAACATCAGGGGGAGTTCCGCCCATGCCTTTCAAACGCCGGCCCGCGCTCGCCACCGCGGCCGTCGCCGCCGTGCTGGCGCTCACCGCCACCGCGTGCGGATCGTCGGACGAACCGGCCGACGCCAAAGCGTCCGCATCGTCGGCCCAGCAAGGCGCGGAGGACATCAAGCTGCCCGACAATCTCAACGACAAGCTGAAGAACCTCGGCGTCGATCTGGACGAGTGGAAGAACGGCGCCTGGAACAAGTGGGACCGGGACGACTGGCTCCGCGAGGCGGGCGACTTCATCAACCCGATCATCAAGGGGCTGTGGAAGCCGGACCGGATGCGGGACGCCCAGGAGCCGGACGAGCAGGTCGACGACAGTGACATCGCGGACGACCAAGGCGTGACCGATCCCGATCCGCAGCCGGTGAAGGCCAACGAGGTCGACAGCCCGTACAGCTCCCGCGTCCCCTACGCGGGCAAGGTCTTCTTCGACGGCCCCGAGGGGTCGATGGTCTGCTCCGCGACCGTGGTCGAGGACCCCGCCCACCCCGGCAAGTCCAACATGGTCTGGACTGCGGGCCACTGCGTCCACGCGGGCAAGGGCGGCGGCTGGTACAAGAACCTGATGTTCGTCCCCTCGTACAACGACTCCGGCAAGTCGGCGGCCGAGCTGGAGAACGCCACCCGGGAAGAGCTCGCCCCCAAGGGTGTCTGGTGGGCCGACTGGGCGCAGACCTCCTCCCAGTGGATCGACAGCGGCGCGGCCACCGGCGGCAAGGGCGCACCGTACGACTTCGCGGTCATGCATGTGAAGCCTGAGGTCAGCGGCGGCAAGTCGCTGGAGGAGACGGTCGGCGGCGCGCTGCCGGTCGACTTCAACGCACCGGCCGTGAAGTCCATCGACGAGATCACGGCCACCGGCTACCCTGCGGCCCCGCCGTTCGACGGCCAGAAGATGAACCAGTGCGCCGACCAGCCGGGCAGGCTGTCGCTGGACGCCAAGCAGCCGACCATGTACCGCATCGGCTGCACGATGACCGCCGGTTCGTCCGGCGGCGGCTGGGTCGCGAACAGTGCGGACGGCAAGCCCGCGCTGGTGTCGAACACCTCGATAGGCCCGTCCGACGCCTCCTGGCTGGCGGGCCCGCACTTGGGTCCCGAGGCCAAGGGCGTCTACAACGCGGTCAGCAAGAAGTTCACGGGGCAGTAGTCCCGCGGTCAGTTACGGCGAAGGCCCGCCCCCGATTCCGGGGGCGGGCCTTCGCCGTAACCGTGAGCCGTGAGCGTGAGCCGTTTCGGCCGGGTTCTACTGGTTCGTGGCTGCCGCGGCCGGTACGAACCGCCGCAGCTCGGCTGCCAGCTCCTCGTGCACCCGCGCCTTGAGCAGCGTGCCCTCCGGGGTGTGCTCCTCGGAGATCACCTCACCGTCGGCGTGCGCACGCGAGACCAGCTTGCCCTCGGTGTACGGCACCAGTGCCTCGATCTCGACCTGCGGCCGGGGCAGTTCGTCATCGATCACCGCGAGCAGTTCCTCGATGCCCTGCCCGGAGCGCGCCGAGACGGCCATCGCGCGCCGCTCCATGCGCAGCAGCCGCTGCAGCACGAGCGGATCGGCCTTGTCCGCCTTGTTGATGATCACGATCTCGGGCACGTCGACCGCGCCCACGTCACGGATCACCTCGCGCACCGCGGCCAGCTGCTCCTCCGGCGCCGGATGCGAGCCGTCCACCACATGGAGGATCAGATCGGCGTCGCCGACCTCCTCCATGGTGGAACGGAACGCCTCGACCAGGTGGTGCGGCAGATGGCGGACGAAACCGACCGTGTCCGCCAGCGTGTACAGCCGCCCGCTGGGGGTCTCGGCCCGGCGCACGGTCGGGTCCAGGGTGGCGAACAGCGCGTTCTCCACCAGCACGCCCGCCCCGGTGAGCCGGTTGAGCAGCGAGGACTTACCCGCGTTGGTGTACCCGGCGATGGCGACCGAGGGGACCTTGTGGCGCTTGCGCTCCTGCCGCTTGATGTCGCGGCCGGTCTTCATCTCGGCGATCTCGCGGCGCATCTTCGCCATCTTCTCGCGGATGCGGCGCCGGTCCGTCTCGATCTTGGTCTCACCGGGACCACGGGTGGCCATACCGCCGCCCGACGATCCGGAACCACCGCCACCCATCTGCCGGGACAGCGACTGACCCCAGCCACGCAGCCGCGGCAGCATGTACTGCATCTGGGCGAGCGAGACCTGCGCCTTACCTTCGCGGGACTTGGCGTGCTGGGCGAAGATGTCGAGGATCAGGGCGGTGCGGTCGACCACCTTGACCTTGACGACGTCCTCCAGATGGATCAGCTGGCCGGGGCTCAGCTCACCGTCGCACACCACGGTGTCGGCACCGGACTCGATCACGATGTCGCGCAGTTCCTCGGCCTTGCCGGAGCCGATGTACGTCGCCGGGTCGGGCTTGGTGCGGCGCTGGATGAGGCCGTCGAGCACCAAGGCGCCCGCGGTCTCGGCGAGTGCGGCCAGCTCCGCCAGGGAGTTGTCCGCCTCCTGCGCCGTACCCGACGTCCAGACGCCGACCAGCACCACGCGCTCCAGGCGCAGCTGCCGGTACTCGACCTCGGTGACATCCTCGAGCTCGGTGGAGAGCCCCGCCACACGCCGCAGCGCGGCACGCTCGGAGCGGTCGTACTGGTCGCCGTCACGCTCCCCGTCGATCTCGTGACTCCAGGCGACGTCCTCTTCCATCAGGGCGTCGGCCCGAAGGCTCTCGGCGAGGCGCTGCCGGTCCTGCGGAAGGGAAGAGGAGTGGGTCAAAGGAATCCTTACGTCGAGGGACATCGTCACTGTCGTCAACGCACGACGGGCCCGGGGGATTCCCCACCGTTCCGGCGGCGCCGACCCCTCGATGGTCGCACGCGGCGGCGGGGCCGTCACCCGGGTTTCACGGTACGGCGCGCCGCCGGACCGTGCGGGGCGGAGCGGGCCACGGGCTTGGCACCCTTCTTCACATCCGGCTTCGCTCCCGGCTCGGCACCGGGCTTCGCGACCGGCTTCACGCCCTGCTTCGTGCCCTGCTTCGCGCCGGGCTTCGCGTCCGGCTTCGGGGCGGGCTTCCAGTCGGGGTGCCCGGGCATCTTCGGCGTCTTCTCCCCGTACAGCCAGGGGTGCAGGAACCCGTTCAGGTCCCGGCCCGCCACCTCCGAGGCGAGCCGGACGAAGTCGGCGGTCGAGGCCACGCCGTCACGGTGGCGGACCACCCACTCCCGCTCCAGCCGCTCGAAGTCCGCCCGGCCGATCCGCTGCCGCAGCGCGTACAGGATCAGAGCGCTGCCGTCGTAGACGATCGGCCGGAACAGCCCGATCTGCTTGCCCGGTTCGGCGGGCCTGGGTGCGGCCGGTGGCCCTCCGGCGGCGCGCCAGGCGTCGGACTGCTCGTAGGCCAGCCGCATCCGGCGCTCCAGGCTCGCCTTGCCGTACTGCTCCGCGTAGAGGGCCTCGTACCAGGTGGCGTGGCCTTCGTTGAGCCACAGATCGGACCAGCGGCGCGGGCTGACGCTGTCGCCGAACCACTGGTGCGCCAGTTCGTGCAGCATGATCGACTCCACGTACCACCGCGGGAAGTCGTCGTCGGTGAAGAGACCGCGTTCGAAGAGCGAGAGCGTCTGGGTCTCCAGCTCGAAGCCCGTGGTGGCCCGGGAGATCAGCACGCCGTAGTCCTCGAACGGGTACGGTCCGACCCTCTTCTCCATCCAGGTCAGCTGCCCCGGAGTGCGTGCGAGCCACTTCGCGAGCTTCTTACGGTCCGCGGCGGGCACCACGTCGCGCACCGGCAGCCCGTGCGGACCGGTGCGGCGGAGCACGGCGGAACGGCCGATGGAGACCTGCGCCAGCTCGGTGGCCATGGGGTGGGCGAGGCGGTACGTCCAGGTGGTGCGCGCCCCCTGGTGCACGCGCCCGGCCCGAAGGCCGCCCGCGACGACCGTGAGGTTCTTCGGCGCGGTGATCCGGAAGGTGAAGCGCGCCTTGTCGGACGGATGATCGTTGCACGGAAAGACCCGGTGGGCGGCGTCGGCCTGGTTGGCCATGGCCAGCCCGTCCCGGGTGCGGACCCAGCCACCGCCCGTGCCGTCCCCCGGGTCACTGGTGTGCCGGACGGTGACCCGGAACCCGGCGCCCCGCTCGATCCTGGTGTGCGGGGTGATGACCAGGTCCTCGCCCGCGGTGACGAACGCGGCGGGCGCGCCGTCGACCCGGACGGAGCGCACGGTGCCCTGGGTGAAGTCCAGGTTGAGGGTGCGCAATCCGGTGGTGGCACGGGCGTCGATGGTGGTCACGGCAGACAGCGGCCGGTCCGCGCGGCGGTAGTCCAGGGCGATGTCGTACGCCGTGACGTCGTAGCCGGGGTTGCCGAGCCGCGGGTAGAGCGGGTCGCCGATGCCGAGCGGCCGCGGGCCCGTGGCGCCCACCGGCACGGCGGCGGAGGACGGGCCGACCGAGGCGAGAACGGCGGCCAGGGCGACGGCCACGAGGGCGGTCCTGCGGCGCCCCGTCCGCACCAGCGGAAGGGGGCCGGGGCGGGGGACCGGAGAATGCGTCATGCCTTACGGCTACCAGCGCCCGGGCGGAGACGCAGTCCCACCCGGGCCCGATCCACCCGAAGGAGTTCAGGAACGGGCGGTCGCCACCCTGCGGCCCTCCCGGGTCACGTCGTAGACGCCGGGAACGTCACGCATGGCCCGCATCAGCGTCGGCAGCCGGCCCGCGTCGGACAGCTGGAGCGTGTACGTATGGCGGACCCGCTGCTCCCGCGGCGGTTCGACCGCGGCGGCGACCACCTCGGCGCCCTCCGCGGCGATGGCCTCGGTGAGGTCCGCGAGCAGATGGGGCCTGCTGAACGCCTCCGCGAAGAGGGTGACCCGGTAGTCGCCCCCGTCCCCGTCGTCCTCCTCCGACCAGCGCACCCCGACCCGCTCCCGCCCGGCGGCGGTCATCCGCGTCACGGCGGGGCACCGCTCGCGGTGGACGGTGACGGCGCCGCCGCGCACCGCGAAACCGGTGATCGCGTCCGGCGGTACGGGGGTGCAGCACCGGGCCAGCCGTACGATCACACCGGGCAGGTCGACGACGATGCCCGTCTCCGGGCGGCCCACGGGGGTCACCGACAGCGCGGCGGGGCCCTCGCCCTCGCCCCGTTCGTCTCCGGCCACTTCGTCCGTGGTGTCTTCCGGCCCGTCTTCCACCATCTCGGCGTCTTCCGGGTCGGCGTCTTCCGGGTCGACGGGGCCGTGCAGGTGCTCGGCGCCGGGCGCCTGGCCCTGCGGCGGCTCGTGCGCCGGGTCGGCCGGATGGGCGGCCAGCCAGCGGTTGATGGCGATGCGCGCGGCCGGGGTACGGGCGTGGTCGAGCCATTCCGGCGAGGGCCCGGACGAGGCGGCGTCCCCCGTCATCAGCAGCTGGAGCGTGTCGCCGTCGCACAGCACGGTGCTGAGCGTCGCGATCCGCCCGTTGACCCTGGCCCCGATACAGGAGTGGGCGTCCTCGCCGTACTGGGCGTACGCGGCGTCCACGCAGCTCGCGCCCGCGGGCAGGCCCAGGGTGCCGCCGTCGGAGCGGAAGACCGTGATCTCCCGGTCCTGGGCGAGGTCGTCGCGCAGCGCGGTCCAGAAGATGTCGGGATCGGGGGTGGCGCTCTGCCAGTCGAGCAGCCGGGACAGCCAGCCGGGGCGGGTGGGGTCGGCCCGCTCGCCCTCGGGCGCGGCGGCCGCCTCGGTCGGGGCGTACGGATTGCCGAGGGCGATCACCCCGGCTTCGGCGACCTGGTGCATCTGGTGCGTGCGGATGAGGACTTCGGCGACCTCGCCGGTGCGCCCGGCCACGGCCGTGTGCAGCGACTGGTAGAGGTTGAACTTGGGAACGGCGATGAAGTCCTTGAACTCCGAGATCACCGGGGTGAAACAGGTGTGCAGCTCGCCGAGGACCGCGTAACAGTCCGCGTCCTCGGCGACGAGGACCAGAAGCCGTCCGAGGTCCGATCCGGTCAGCTCGCCGCGTTTGATCCCGGCGCGGTGGACGGAGACGAAGTGCCGGGGGCGCACCAGGACTTCGGCGGTGATGCCCGCCTCCTGGAGCACGGCCCGTACCTCCCCGGCGGCGCGGGCGAGCGGGTCGGGGCGGTCCGCGTGGGACTGGAGCAGTTCCCGGGTGTGGGCGTACTCCTCGGGGTGGAGGATCGCGAAGACCAGGTCCTCCAGCTCGGTCTTGAGCGCCTGCACGCCGAGCCGTTCGGCCAGCGGGATCAGCACATCGCGGGTCACCTTGGCGATGCGGGCCTGTTTCTCGGGGCGCATCACACCGAGGGTGCGCATGTTGTGCAGCCGGTCGGCGAGCTTGATCGACATCACCCGGACGTCGTTGCCGGTGGCGACGAGCATCTTGCGGAACGTCTCGGGCTCGGCCGCCGCCCCGTAGTCGACCTTCTCCAACTTGGTGACGCCGTCGACGAGATAGCGCACCTCCTCGCCGAACTGCTCCCCCACCTGGTCGAGCGTCACCTCGGTGTCCTCGACCGTGTCGTGGAGCAGGGACGCCGTCAACGTGGTCGTCTCGGCGCCCAGTTCGGCGAGGATGAGCGTGACGGCCAGCGGATGGGTGATGTACGGCTCACCGCTTTTGCGCATCTGGCCGCGGTGGGAGGACTCGGCCAGGACGTACGCCTGGCGCAGCACATCCAGATCGGCACCGGGGTGGTACGCCCGGTGCACCTTGGCGACGTGTTCGATCGCGTCCGGCAGCCGGTCCCTGGATGCCGGTCCCTGCAGCGCGGCCCGGCCGAATCTGCGGATATTGCGCAGATCGATGCGGGGGAGGCCGCGCCTGCGGCCGAGAGCGGCTTGATCTGGGGCCTCTGCGCTCATGGGCACCTCCGGCGGCGTCGAGCGTCAACCGGCGTGGGCACTCCCCCGGGGCCGGTGCTTGATGCTATCGACCCCACCACGCACGGCCGACCGCCTCTCGCCCAGAGTGAAACGGATCACCCATGAGAGGGACGATTCAGTCGAGGGCCGCGGCCAGCCATACAGGGTCCAGCTCTCCCTCGGCGACGATCACGGCGGGGCCCGTCATCTCCACCGTACCGTCCGGCCGCTCACTGATCACAAGTCGCCCGCCGGGAACGTCCACCGTGTACGTGACGGGGTGGCCGGTGACCCCCGGATCGGCCCCGTCGCGGCGCGCGGCGGCCACCATGACGGCGCAGGCACCGGTGCCGCAGGAACGGGTCTCGCCGGAGCCGCGCTCATGCACCCGCATCGCGACGTGCCGCGGGCCGCGGTCGACGACGAACTCGACGTTGGTGCCGTCCGGGTACGCCGAGGCGGGGTGCACGGCAGGGGCCGTGAACAGGTCCCCGGCCTGGCCGAGGTCGTCGACGAAGGCGACCGCGTGCGGGTTGCCCATGTTGACGTTGCGGGCGGACCAGGTCCGGTCGCCGACCGCGACGGTGATGGCGCCGTCGGGACCGGGCTCGGGCAGTACGGCCCGGCCCATGCCGACGGTGATCGCGCCGCCGTCCGGGGCGCCCCCGGGCTCCCCGGCGCCCCCGGCGGCCTTGGCGATGTGGACGTGCCGCAGCCCGGCCCGGGTCGCGATCGTCAGATCGCCCTCCTCCACGAGCCCCGCCCGCCGCAGGTACCGGGCGAACACGCGGACGCCGTTCCCGCACATTTCGGCGATGCTTCCGTCGCCGTTGCGGTAGTCCATGAACCACTCGGCCTCGGCAGCCATGGCCCGCGCCTCGGGGTGCGCCGACGACCGTACGACGCGGATCAGCCCGTCGCCGCCGACACCGGCGCGGCGGTCGCAGATCCGGGCGACGGCGGCCGCGGACAGCTCCAGGTGACCGTCCGGGTCGGGGACGATGACGAAGTCGTTCTCAGTGCCGTGGCCCTTCAGGAACCGCGGCCGGGGCGCGTTGCTCATCCCTCGATCCTACGGGGACGCCGCACGGCCCGTCGCTCCGAGCCGGGCGGGGTCGGGGGCGTCAGCGCAGGCGGGCCACGCGCCAGATGGTGAGGGCCGCGAGCAGCACCACGATCACCACGTAGAGGACCACGAAGCGCCAGTCCGGGCGGCGGCCGGAGCCCCGCGGCGGCAGGCCGGGCCAGGTGTAGCCCACCCGGCGGGCGGCCATCAGGCCCCAGCCCGCCGCGCAGCAGCTGAGCAGCAGGCCCAGCATGGCCACGACCGCGCCTCCGTCGCCGAACTCGAAGGCGAGCGGGAAGGCGAACATCAGCGAGCCCAGGATGGCGAGGCCGACGATCGGCGCGATCTGCCAGATCCGCATCCGGCGCGGCGGGCGCAGCTCGCGGAAGGACTCCCCGGAGCCCTGCTCGCCCGGCTCCCCCGCCTCGTCGAGAGCCGGGTCCCCCAGCTCGGGAAGCGCGGGGGCGTCGTCGGGGCCGTCCGGGGTCAGCGGCCCGGGATCGCCGTGCGGCGAGTCCCGTGCTGCCTGCTGCGATGCGTTACGAGGGCCGGCCTCCATCGCCACACGCCCTCCCCACTCCAGACACACGCACGATCGGAGCTTGATGATGGCATGCTCGCGGGGGCCTCGATGACGAGCGGAGCGTCCCGATGCCATCACGTGATCAGGCTGTGACCGCCCGTTCAACCAACGCGAGCGCGTTCGCCAGAAGTTCTTCCCGGTCCGCGGCCGCTCCGCTGAGCCAGTGGACCCTCGGATCGCGGCGGAACCAGGAGTCCTGGCGGCGCGCGAACCGCTTGGTGGCGCGCACGGTCTCGGCCCGTGCCTCGTCCTCCGTGCACTCCCCGGCGAGGGCGGCGAGCACCTGCTGATAGCCGAGGGCCCGGGAGGCGGTACGCCCCTCCCGCAGCCCGGCCGCTTCGAGCCGGCCGACCTCGTCCACCAGCCCCGCGTCCCACATCCGGTCCACGCGCACGGTGATCCGCTCGTCCAGCTCGGGCCGCTCGACGTCCACACCGATCTGGAGGGTGTCGTAGACGGCCTCGTGACCGGGGAGGTTGGCGGTGAAGGGGCGGCCGGTGATCTCGATGACCTCCAGCGCCCGCACCACCCGCCGGCCGTTGCTGGGCAGGATCGCCCGGCCAGCCTCGGGGTCGGCGGCCGCCAGCCGGGAGTGCAGGGCTCCCGGGCCCAGCTCCGCCAGCTCGGCCTCCAGCCTGGCGCGCACGGCGGGGTCGGTGCCCGGGAAGTCGAGCGCGTCGATGGCGCCGCGGATGTAGAGGCCCGAGCCGCCGACCAGGACCGGCGTACGGCCCTCGGCGAGCAGCCGGTCCATCTCGGCGCGGGCCAGCCGCTGGTATTCGGCGACGCTGGCCGTCTGGGTGACGTCCCAGATGCCGAGCAGACGGTGCGGCACGCCCTGCCGCTCCCCTTCCGTCAGTTTGGCGGTGCCGATGTCCATGCCCCGGTAGAGCTGCATGGAGTCGGCGTTGATGACCTCGCCGTCGAGGTGCCGGGCGAGTGCGACGCCCAGATCGGACTTACCGGCCGCGGTGGGGCCGACGACGGCGATGACTCGCGGCGGATGGCCTGCTGTATTCACCCGCCCAGTCTCGCAAACCCCCGGGGGCCTCCTCGAACGAGCGACGTGACGGGGGATGGCCGTGGTCGTTGCCTGTTGCGAGGTTCCGAGGTCCGGTTCGGGGAACCGGTGCCCGCGAGCGGCGCAATGGGACGCTCCGAGCGGCACGGGATTTCGCCCACACGAGTAAGCTATGGAGTAGATATGGGCGTGTTTTCCAGGTTTCGTCGTGCGCCGAAGGAGACGAGTCGTTCGTCCGACGTGGCGCCATCCGAGCAGTCCGCGGCCGACGCTGTGACGGCGGCACCGGCCCCCGGGGCCCCCGCCGAGGCGGAGCCGGAGCGGAGCGAGAGCGAGGAGGCGTCCGCGGCGGGCGAGGGGGCGTCGATCCCGAAGCAGCAGTCCGCGGCCGAGACGGCCGACAGCGAGGCCGGTGAGGGCGCCCGCACATAAGGCATCCGATGAGGGAAGGTGGCCCATGGGCCTGATGGACAATCTCAAGGCCAAGGCCGGTGTCATGAAGGACCGGGCCGGGAGCTTCGCACAGCAGCACGAGGCCAAGATCGGGCGAGGTCTCGACAAGGCTGCCAAGAAGGTCGACACCGGGACCAAGGGCAAGTACAGCGCAAAGATCGAGACTGGCACGGGCAAGGCGAAGGACGCCCTCAACCGCTTCTCCCACCGGAACGAGCCGAACGAGGATCTCGGCGGGAACGAGCGCAAGGACCAGGGCGGCGACAAGGCCTGAGCCCCGCCGGTACGCGGCCGCGACGCGGATGCCTCGCGGCCGCGGGGGCTGTGTGCCCATAACCCGCGCCGCGACACCCCGCGCCCCGATACCCCGCGCCGCCATAGCCCGCGCCACCGTGCGCCCATCCGCCCCGGCACCGGCCCGCGCCGCACGCCGCGCCGCCCGAGCGGCGGCTCGTCCCGGGACGCCGTGGTCCGGCGCCCGCGGCCGGCGACGCCCGCGCTACGCCCAGCGGGCCACGAAATACCCCACGCCGTATGGCGCCTCGTCATACCGCAACTCCCCCTTCAGCCCCGCCCCTTCGGCCGCTCCCGCGAGCACCTGCAGCGGGGCGCGGCCAGCCGCCTTCAGCTCGTAGGCCAGGTGCTCGTCGAGCGCCGCGAGAGCCGCGGTGTCGGCCGCCGCCAGCGCCCGCGCCACCTCGGCGTCGAACGCGGCGGCACGCTCGTCGAGATAGCCCGGCGCCTTCAGCGTCCGGCACGCGCTGCCGTCGCCCATGACCAGCAGCGCGACCCGCTCCGCCGACGCCGCGAGCTTCCTTCCGACTTGGATACACCGCTCGGCCGCCAAAGGTTCCCCCACCCCCAGCCCCTCGACGGGCGAAACGTCCCACCCGGCGCGCTCCAGCAGCCAGGCGCCGACCGCCAGCGACGGCGGCAGCGGCCGCCCGGACGCCCCGTCCCCGGCCTCGCCACCGCGTTCCGCGCCCGGCTCCGGCGCCACGCCCCCGAGGCGTACCTCCACATCCACGCCGAAGCCGTGGAACGATCCGGTCGCGCCCTGCGCATGGGCGCCGCGTCCGGCCTGCTCCGCCGGTCCGGCCACGATCAGCCGCTCGGGCCGGGCCGCCGCGAGCGCCGCGACCGCGTCCAGGCAGGCCGCGCGCAGCGCGTCCAGCTCGGGGGCCGCTCCGGCGGCCACCTCGGGCACCAGCAGCGGCGGACACGGACAGACGGCGGCGGCGATCAGCATGATCGCCAGCCTATCCGGCGGGGCGGCCCCGCGGCCGGGTCGGTCAGCCGCGGCCGCAGCCCGTCGCGGGCTCCGGGGCAGGGGCGGGCGCGCCGATGGTGGGCAGCCCCAGCATCACGCCCGCCGGCTTCTTCTCCCCGGCCGCGTTCCGCCGCTCCCAGGCGTCACCGGCGCGCGTGCGCCGCACACCCCGGGCCGGGCCCTCGGCCAGCAGATGGTGCGGCGCGGCGTAGGTGATGTCGACGGTGACGACGTCACCGGGGCGCACCGGCTCCTCGGGCCGGGAGAAGTGCACCAGGCGGTTGTCGGGGGCGCGGCCGGACAGCCGCCGGGTGGCGTCGTCCTTGCGGCCCTCGCCCTCGGCGACCAGCACCTCCAGCGTGCGGCCCACCTGCTTCTTGTTCTCCTCCCAGGAGATCTCCTCCTGGAGGGCGACCAGCCGCTCGTACCGCTCCTGGACGACCGCCTTCGGCAGCTGCCCGTCCATCTCGGCGGCGGGCGTCCCAGGCCGCTTGGAGTACTGGAAGGTGAACGCCTGGGCGAACCGCGCCTCGCGCACCACGTGCAGCGTCTGCTCGAAGTCCTCGTCCGTCTCGCCGGGGAAGCCGACGATGATGTCGGTCGAGATGGCGGCATCCGGCATCGCGGCGCGCACCTTCTCGATGATGCCGAGGTAGCGCTCCTGCCGGTACGAACGGCGCATCGCCTTCAGCACGGTGTCCGAGCCGGACTGCAGCGGCATGTGCAGCTGCGGCATCACGTTCTCCGTCTCCGCCATGGCGGAGATGACGTCGTCGGTGAAGTCGCGCGGATGCGGCGAGGTGAACCGGACCCGCTCCAGCCCCTCCACGTTCCCGCAGGCGCGCAGCAGCTTGCTGAACGCCTCGCGGTCACCGATGTCGGAGCCGTACGCGTTCACGTTCTGGCCGAGCAGGGTGATCTCGGTGACGCCCTCGGCGACCAGCGCCTCCACCTCGGCGAGGATGTCGCCCGGGCGGCGGTCCTTCTCCTTGCCGCGCAGCGCCGGGACGATACAGAACGTGCAGGTGTTGTTGCAGCCGACGGAGATGGAGACCCACGCGGCATACGCGGACTCGCGCCGGGTCGGGAGGGTGGAGGGGAAGGCTTCGAGCGACTCGGCGATCTCGACCTGGGCCTCTTCCTGGACCCGGGCGCGCTCCAGCAGCACCGGCAGGCTGCCGATGTTGTGGGTGCCGAAGACGACATCGACCCAGGGGGCCTTCTTGACGATGGTGTCGCGGTCCTTCTGGGCCAGGCATCCGCCCACGGCGATCTGCATGCCCGGGCGTCGCGCCTTCATCGGCGCGAGCCTGCCGAGATTGCCGTACAACCGGTTGTCGGCATTCTCCCGCACCGCGCAGGTGTTGAAGACGACGATGTCGGCCTCGCCCTCACCGGTGCCTTCGGGCGCACGGACATAACCGGCGCCTTCCAGCAGGCCGGACAGGCGCTCGGAGTCGTGGACATTCATCTGGCACCCGTAGGTGCGCACCTCGTAAGTCTTCGCACTCATCTCAATCGACCAGGGTACGTGCTCGTCCCGCTTCCCCGCCCCTCCCTTCCCGGGCCGGGGCCTGGCAGGATTCCGCCCATGGCCGTCAGTCTTCCGCGCCCGGATCGGCGCCGCGCCCTGCAGTCCGCCGCGGCGGGCGTGGTCGTCCTCGCGCTGCTGCTGTGGTGGCTGCTGCCGGTCGGCGGCGAGGCGACGCCCCGGGGGAAGGTGACCTTCGCGACGGGGGTGTCCACCGGGGTCTACCAGACCTACGGCGAGATGCTGAAGCGGGATCTGTCCCGTGACCTCCCCGATGTGGACGTCACGCTCGAGGAGACCCGGGGGTCGCCCGACAACGTGGAGCGGCTGGCCCGGGGCCAGGCCACGTTCGCCATCGCCGCCACCGACGCCGTCGCCGCCTACCACGGCAAGGACGCCGGGCGGCTGCGTGCCTGCGCGCGGCTGTACGACGACTACATGCAGCTGATCGTGCCGCAGGGCTCGAAGGTGCGCTCGGCACGGGACCTGCGGGGCCTGCGGGTCGGCGTCGGGGACGACGGCTCGGGCGTACAGCTGATCACGCGGGGGCTGCTCAAGGCCGCCGGGCTCGGCTTCGACAAGGACATCACGCCCGTGCGCTCCGGTATCGACACGATGCCGGAGCTGCTGCGGAAGGGGAAGCTGGACGCCTTCTTCTGGTCCGGCGGGCTGCCGACCACCGCGGTGCGCACCCTGGCCCGGGAGTATCCGATCAAGCTGGTCCAGCTCGGCGACCTCACCGGCCCGCTGCACCGGCAGGGCGGGGTGACGCGCTACTACCGGGCGGCGACCGTGCCCGCCGACGCGTACCAGGAGATACGCCAGCCGGATGACGTCAAAACGATCGCGGTACCGAATCTCCTGGTCACCACGGACCGGGTGGACCCGGAACTGGCGAAGGGTGTCACCCGCACGGTGATAGAGAACCGGGACCGCATCGGGGCGAAGGTGCACGCCGCACAGAAGGTGGACCTGCGGACGGCCGTTTTCACCGATCCGCTGCCGCTCCACCAGGGCGCTGCGCGCTATTACCGCTCGGAAAAGCCGTGAGATCACCGCTCCGGGAAGCCGTCAGACCACCGCTCGGAAAGGCCGTGAAGCCGCCCTCGCGCGCCCGGATCAGCACGCGTCTCACTGCGGCTTGCCACGCGGCACGGTGATGGTGACGCACAGGCCGCGGGGTTCGTTGGGCGCGTAGGCGATGGTGGCCCCGCCCGCCGTCAGCAGCGCGTGGGAGATGGACAGGCCCAGCCCCGAACCCGAGACGTTCTGGTGAAGGTTGCTGCGCCAGAAGCGGTCGCCGATCCGGGCCAGCTCGTCCTCGGTGAGGCCGGGGCCGCCGTCGGCGACGGTCAGGGCGATGGTCTCGCCCTCGGCCCGCGCCGAGACCTCGACATGGGACCCCTGCGGCGTGAACTTCAGCGCGTTGTCGACGACCGCGTCCAGAGCGCTGGACAGGGCCACCGGATCGGCCCAGCCGGTGATGGCCGAGGGGCCCGTATAGGCGAGACCGACCTCCTCGCGCCCGGCGACCGGAAGCCAGGCGTCCACCCGGTCGGCGGCCAGTTCGGCGATGTCGGTGAGCCGCAGATCGGCCGCGGTGTGTTCGGCCAGGGCGAGGTCGAGGAGGTCGTCCAGGACGCGGGCCAGGCGCTTGCCCTCGGTGCGTACCGAGGCGATCTCCTCATGGCCGTCGGGCAGTTCCAGGCCCAGCAGCTCGATGCGCAGCAGCAGCGCGGAGAGCGGGTTGCGCAGCTGGTGGGAGGCGTCGGCGACGAAGGCCCGCTGCTGTTCGAGGACTTCCTCGACATTGTCGGCCATCTCGTTGAACGAGCGGGCCAGCCGGCGCAGCTCCGGCGGGCCCGAGGCGGCCGCGACCCGGGACTGCATGCGCCCGGTCGCGATGTCGTGCGTGGCGGTGTCCAGGATGCGTACGGGCCGCAGCACCCAGCCGGTGAGCCGGATCGCGGCCCCCACCGCGAGCAGCATCGCGGCGCACTCCCCGCCCGCGATGACCAGCCAGCCGTGCAGGATGCGCGAGCGCATCCGGCCGGTGGGCGAGTCGGTCACGACGACGGCCACCACGTCCCCGTCCCGTACGACGGGGGACGCGACGGTGAGCCTGCCCCGCTGCCAGGGCCACACCTGCGGCGGATCGTGGCTGCGGCGCCCGGCCAGGGCCTCGTCGAAGGCCTCGGCACCGTTCCCGCTCCGGGGCAGCCGCCAGTCGGCGGGCGCCTTGGCCATCCGCAGGCCGTCCCGGAAGAACACCCCGGCCCGGATGCCGTACAGATCGTGGTAGCGCACGAGTTCCGAACGCAGGGTGTTGAGCCGTTCGTTGCCCTGCTCGCCGTCCTCGCCGTCCGGGCGCGCGACGGCCGTCGGCCCCGCGGTGACGTACTGGGCGAGCGCGGCGAAGCGGGCGGTGTCGTCGATCCGGTCGACGACCACGCGCTGCTGCTCCCGGGCGGCCAGGCTCCCGGCGAGCGGGAAGCCGAGCGCGAGCAGGACGCCCGCCATGAGGACGATCAGCAGCGGGAGGAGGCGAGTGCGCACGCGGAATGCCCTGGCCGCTCAGCCGGCCGGGGTGACGAGACGGTAGCCCACGCCGCGGACCGTCTCGATCAGGGCGGGCATGTGCAGCTTGGAGCGGAGCGAGGCGATGTGCACCTCCAGGGTGCGCCCGGTCCCCTCCCAGCTGGTGCGCCACACCTCACTGATGATCTGCTCACGGCGGAAGACCACACCGGGGCGTTGGGCGAGCAGCGCGAGCAGGTCGAACTCCTTGCGGGTGAGCGAGATCGTCGCGCCGTCGACCGAGACCTGGCGGGTGGGCAGTTCGATGGTGACCGGACCGAGTCGCAGCGGCGGCTGCGGGCCCTCCCCGCCCTCCTCGCCCCCGGCGCCCGTACCGGACCCGGCACCGGAGTCGGAGGGGAGGGTGCGCCTGCTGACGGCGTGGATGCGGGCGAGCAGCTCCATCGTGTCGTACGGCTTGACCACGTAGTCGTCGGCACCGAGGTTGAGCCCGTGTATGCGGGACCGTACGTCGGCGCGCGCGGTCACCATGATCACGGGCGTCGCGGTGAGCTTGCGGATGCGGCCGCACACCTCGAAACCGTCCTGGTCCGGCAGCCCGAGGTCGAGAAGTACGACGCCGAACGGCGCGCCCGCGCCGGGCAGCAGCGCCCGCAGCGCCTCCTCGCCGCTGCGGGCATGGATGACGTCGAAGCCGTGCCGCGACAGCACCGCGGACAGGGCCGCGGCGACATGGTTGTCGTCCTCGACGAGCAGCAGCCTCACCGGCCCCTCCTCCACCTTCCCTCTCATGGGTTACGCGACTTAAGGTGCGCGCGGCCCGAACGTGACCGAAGACACGGTCCCAGGGAATCCACTCCGATCCACGCGCACGCGTCAAGACGCATACAGTCACGGGGAGGTTTCCGTTACTCAGCCGGTACGGCGCACTTACGGCCCGTTACACAGAGTGCCGGGCCGAGGCCAGATCGTTATCCTCAATTTCCGCTCAGATGTAATGACGCTGATCGTGGCTGCTCATTAATGTCCTCCCAACCAAGGAGGACGGGAGCGGAAAGCCGAATGAGCGAAGTATCGGTGACCAAGGACGCCGCACCAGTGGCGAACGCGTTGGTCGCGCTGTCCGGAGTCAACAAGCATTTTGGCGCGCTGCATGTCCTCCAGGACATCGACCTGACCATATCCCGCGGCGAGGTGGTCGTCGTCATCGGGCCGTCGGGGTCCGGGAAGTCCACGCTGTGCCGCACGATCAACCGGCTGGAGACGATCGACGCCGGTTCCATCACGATCGACGGCAAGCCGCTGCCCCAGGAGGGCAGGGAGCTGGCCCGCCTGCGCGCGGACGTCGGCATGGTCTTCCAGTCCTTCAACCTCTTCGCGCACAAGACGGTGCTCGAGAACGTGGTGCTGGGCCAGATCAAGGTCCGTAAGGCCGACAAGAAGGCCGCCGAGGACAAGGCCCGCAAGCTGCTCGACCGGGTGGGCGTCGGCGCCCAGGCCGACAAGTACCCCGCGCAGCTCTCGGGCGGCCAGCAGCAGCGGGTGGCCATCGCCCGCGCGCTGGCCATGGACCCGAAGGTGATGCTCTTCGACGAGCCGACCTCGGCCCTCGACCCGGAGATGATCAACGAGGTGCTGGAGGTCATGCAGCAGCTCGCCCGGGACGGCATGACGATGGTCGTCGTCACCCACGAGATGGGCTTCGCCCGGTCCGCGGCGAACCGCGTGGTCTTCATGGCGGACGGCCGGATCGTCGAAGAGGCCGAGCCGGACCAGTTCTTCAACAATCCGCGCAGCGACCGGGCCAAGGACTTCCTCTCGAAGATCCTCCACCACTGAGCACCGCTGGGCCCCACTGAGGCCCGCTGGGCATCACTGAGGCCCGCTGGGCGCCACTGGGCCCGCGACCGCACACCCGAGTTTGCGATGACGTCAAGTCCGCGAAGACGTACGGAACCAAGGATGGGGCAGCACCATGAGGATGCGCAACACGGCAGCGGCCGCAGCGGTGGCACTCGCGCTGGCGGCGACCGCGACCGCCTGTGGCGGCGAGAAGGGCACCGCCGGCGACAAGCCCAAGGGCGGCGAGGTCTTCGACGGCTCGTACACGGTCGCCAAGGACGTGAAGCTGGACTCGAAGACCCTGAAGGCGGCGCAGAAGCGCGGCAAGATCGTCATCGGTGCCAAGGCCGACCAGCCCTACCTGGGCTTCGTGGACACCGAGGGCAAGCGCTCCGGCTTCGACATCGAGATCGCCAAGATGGTCGCCGCCGACCTGGGCTTCTCGGCCGACAAGATCACCTTCAAGACGGTCGACTCCAACGTCCGCGAGACCTCCATCTCCAAGGGCCAGGTCGACTACTACGTCGGCACCTACACGATCAACGACGAGCGCAAGAAGCAGGTCGGCTTCGCGGGCCCGTACTACCAGGCCGGCGCCGACCTGCTGGTCCGCAAGGACGAGAAGGACATCACCGGCCCGGACAGCGTCAAGGGCAAGAAGGTCTGCTCGATCGTCGGCTCCACTCCGCTCCAGGAGATCAAGAAGCCGAAGTACGGCGCCAAGACCACCGAGCTGAGCAAGTACTCGCTCTGCGTCAAGCAGCTCCTCGACGGCCAGGTCGACGCGGTCACCACCGACGACGCGATCCTCAAGGGCTACGCGGCCCAGCGCTCCACCAAGCTCAAGCTGGTCGAGAAGCCGTTCACCGAGGAGCCGTACGGCATCGGGATGAACAAGAACGACAAGGTGCTGCGCGACGCGATCACCGACTCGCTCGAGAAGCACATCAAGAACGGCGACTACAAGAAGGCGTACGTCGGCACGCTCGGCAAGTCCGGCTCCTCCTACGTCGCGCCGAAGACCCCGCTGCCCCGCTACTGAGCGGGTTCGGACCCCGGCCCCCGGGCCTCCTTCGCCCGGGGCCTCCTTCGCCGGGGCCCCTGTTCGCCCGGGCCCCCGTTCACCCGTGAAGCCGGTGCGCTCCGCACGCCGCTGACCCGACCGCTACCGCGGAGAATCGATGAACGTACTCCTCGATCATTTGCCCCAGTTCCGTGAGGGGTTCCTCGGAACCCTCGCCCTCACGGCGGCCAGTGCGGCGCTCGCCCTCGTCCTGGGCATCATCATGGCCAGCTTCCGGGTGTCCCCCATTCCGCCGCTGCGCGCCTTCGGCACGGCGTGGGTCACCCTGTTGCGCAACACCCCGCTGACCCTGCTGTTCCTGATCGCCTTCTTCGTCGTCCCGCAGATCTTCTTCCCGGGAACGAGTCCGTTCGTTCTCGCGATGATCGCGCTGGGCTGCTACACGTCGTCCTTCGTCTGCGAGGCCGTGCGGTCCGGTATCAACACCGTGCCGCTCGGCCAGGCGGAGGCCGCCCGCAGCCTGGGCATGAGCTTCACCCAGACGCTGCGGCTGATAGTCCTGCCGCAGGCCACCCGGACCGTGATCCCTCCCATGAGCAGCATCTTCATCGCCCTGACGAAGAACTCGGCCATCGCGGGCGCCTTCAGCAACGCCGAACTGTTCAACGTCTCGAAGCTGCTCAGTGACAAGGGCTTCGCGATCGGGTGGATCTTCCTGTGGGTCGCCCTGTGCTACCTCGTCATCACCTTCACCATCAGCGGTGCCTTCCGACTGCTGGAGAGCCGTCTGGAGGTGGCCCGATGAGCGCGAGCGTCCTGTACGACGCGCCCGGCCCCAAGGCCCGTATCCGCAACCGCGTCTACTCGGTCATCGGCACCCTCGCCGTCCTCGGCCTGATCGTCTTCGCCGTCCTGCGGCTGAACGCCAAGGGGCAGCTCGCGCCGGAGATGTGGGAGATCTTCAACTACGCGGGCGTGCGGACCAGCATCCGCGACGGCGTGCTCACCACCCTCCAGGTGTTCGCCGTGGCGTCGGTGCTCTCGCTGGCCTTCGGCGTCCTGCTCGCGGTCGCCCGGCTCTCGGACCACAAGCCCGTGCGCTGGCTCGCGACCGGATTCATCGAGCTGTTCCGGGCCATTCCGCTGCTGATCACCATCTACGTGCTGTGGGTGCTCTTCCTCACCTACCGCACCGACCTGGGCCTCACCGGCGACAGCACCGGCTTCTGGGCCCTGGTCATCGGGCTGACCGTCTACAACGGCTCGGTGCAGGCCGAGGTGCTGCGGGCGGGCATCAACTCGGTTCCCCGGGGGCAGCGTGAGGCCGCCTACGCACTCGGCATGAGCAAGACCCAGGTCATGACGACGGTTCTGATCCCGCAGGCCGTCCGGGCGATGCTGCCCACCATCATCAGCCAGCTCGTGGTGACCCTGAAGGACACCTCGCTCGGCTACGTCATCACCTACCAGGAACTGCTGTTCCAGCTCCAGCAGCTCGCCTCGAACACCGTCGTCAACGACGACAACCCGTACGTCCCGGTGATCATCGTCGGGGGCGCCATCTACATCGCGATGTGTCTGGCCCTCTCCTCCCTGGCCACCTGGATCGAACGGCGCGGCCGCCGCGCCAAGACCGGCATCCCGGTCGCGGGCGCCGCCCAGCCGCTCGCGGCCGCCGACGCGCTCGACCCCGTGGACCAGCCCGGGCCGGAGCAGGCGGCGGGCAAGACCGGCTGAGCGCTGAGGCAAGCGGGTTCTGACGGGCGGTGGCGCGCGCGCCACCGCCCGTCGCCGCTTGACGCGGGCACTCGCAGTCGGTTGCATGCTTTCTGTGATCGCTCACCGGGTTTCAACTGCCAGTTTCCGTACGTCACGTACGCCCCGCAGGGCCATGGGAACCGCGCCGTGGACCCGGTGATCGTCGCCGGGGCGGGCCCGGTCGGGCTCACCCTGGCCCTCGCACTCGCCCGTCAGGACGTCCCCGTCGTGCTGTTCGACGAGACCGCCGGGGGCGACGAGCCGCGCCTGGCCCGCACCGTCGTGCTGCGCCCGGACACCGCCGCCCTGCTGGAACGGCTCGGCTGCCGGGCGGCGGCCGGGGCCCGGCCGTGGACGGGATGGCGCACGATGCGCCGGCGCCAGCTCGTCCGGCATGTGCCCCTGGAGCCCGGCCCGCTCTTCGGCGCCCCTCCCCCGGCGGCGGACATCCCCGAGGACGGCGACCGGCAGGACGGCGGCGCGCGGAACGGAACCGCACGGGACAGGGCTGATCTGCCCGGTGCCGCGCGGGACGGCGACCGGCGGGACAGCGACCGGCGCGACGGTGAGCCCGAGGCGCCGGTGCACTCGCCGCTGCATCTGCCCCAGCACGAGCTGACCCGGGCGCTGCGGGCGACGCTGGCCGCCATCGGTGACGAGGACCTCGTACGGATCGTCCCCGGCACCCGGGTCGAGACCGTGGAGCAGGACGCGCGCGGGGTGAGCGTACGCACCCGGGGCGCCCAGGCCACCTGGTGGCGCGGCAGCCATCTGGTCGGCTGCGACGGCCCCCGGTCCACCGTCCGCAAGCAGCTGGGGGTGCGCTTCCCCGGCCGTACGGCGGTGGAGCGGCACGCCGTCGCCGCTCTGCGCGCCGAGCTCCCCTGGCCCGGTGAGGCCGTACTGCACCGCTCGCCGCCATGGCGCAGCATCGACGCGGAGGTGAGCGCCCGGCCGCTGCCGCACGGCGTCTGGCGGGTCGACTGGCTGCTTCCGCCAGGCCGCGACCTCGTCACCCCGGACGCCCTGATGGTCCGGGTGCGCGACACCCTCGCGGGGTGGTGCGAGGAGACCGCGATCCCCTACGAGCTTCTGGACACCGGCGTGCACACCGTGCACCACCGGCTCGCGCGGCGCTGGCGGGTGGGCCGCGCCTTCCTGGCCGGGGACGCCGCCCATCTGCACGGCGCTCTGGGCACCCAGGGGCTCGAAGAGGGGCTGCGGGACGTCGGCAACCTGGCCTGGAAGCTGGCCCTCGCCTGGCACCACGGCGCCTCCGAAGCCCTGCTCGACAGCTATCAGGCGGAGCGGCGCACGGCTGTGGCCGCACGGCTGCGCTCCGCCGATCAGGCGCTGCCCCTGGTCCGGGCGGCCGGAGGGTGGCGCGCGGTACAGCGCACCGTGCTCCCCGGGGGCACGCGCGGCCATGACGCGCTGCTCACCGACGGTCACCTCGGCCGTGGTCCGCTGGGCGCGCCCCCCGCCTACCACCGCTCCCCGCTGGCCCCCACCGCGCCCCCGGAGGGCTCCGTCACGGTGGACACGCCCACCGGGGCACCGGTGGCCGACGTCCGCGTGACCGCGCCGGACGGTGCGGTGGTGCGGCTGCGGGAGCGGCTGGGCCGGGAGCTGCTGGTGGTGCTGGTCGCGCCGGGTACCGGGGTGTGGGACCGCCGCCACTGGATGCGCGCCGGGCTGATGCCACGGCTGGCGGCGGCCGTCTCGGCCCTGCCGATGCGCACGGAACTGCTGGTCGCCGAGGAGTACCCGGGGGCTCCGGCCCACACCGTGCTGCTGGTGCGGCCGGACGGTCATCTCGCGGCGGCGCTGTCCGGCGTACGGCCGGCCGAGCTGTACGCGTGCGCGGACGCGGCGCGGGGCGGGGACACCGCCCGGGGCGCGGACTCCGACCAGCGGGACCAGCGGGACCAGCGGGACCAGCGGGACGCGGAGGCCACGGCACGCAGGTAGTGAGGCGTCCATCACGCGCCCCTGCGCGCACCATGGCGCTGACGTCGTACGCCGTGCCGTGGGTGCTCCGGGCCCGCGCCGAGACGATTGACCTCCCCGTCCGGATCATGCTTCACTGCGGAGCGTGACTGATACCGGCCTGCCTCGCTTCTGGCGGAGGGTCCATCTGGACCTCCTCCGCTATGCGGGCTGCGTGTGTCGACCGTCCTCCTGATCCGCCTTTCCTCCGCGTGGCCCGGCCGCGCCTCTTCGCGATCACTCAGGACGGTTCCCGTGTCGGACGTTTCTCTCTCCTCTCCCGTGCGCGTCTCCCCCGACGACACCTCGCCTCCCAGCGCGGCCGATCTGCTGGACTTCGTCAGCCGTACCGCCGCCGACACCGAACTCGTCGCCTCGCTCCCGCTCGATCCGGAAGGCCGCACCTGGCTGCGGCTGGACGGCCCGGGCGGCAGCGAGGCATGGCTGATCGCCTGGCCGCCCGGCACCGGCACCGGCTGGCACGACCACGGCGGTTCCCACGGCGCGTTCGTAACGGCGGCCGGTGAGCTGAACGAACAGTCGCTGGCCGCCCGCCTGCCCACCGAGGGCTGGAAGACCCTCGAACTGGCCGAGGACGTGGACCGCGAACGGCGGCTGTCCGCCGGGCGGGGCCGGGCCTTCGGCGCGCACCATGTCCATGAGGTCATCAACCCCTCATCGGAACGGCACGCGGTGTCGGTGCACGCCTACTATCCGCCGCTGCCCCTGATGCGGCGCTACAGCCGCACCGGCCAGGTGCTGCGGCTGGAGCAGGTCGAGCGGCCGCAGGAATGGGAGTAGGGGGATGAGCGCGACGAAGCGGAGCGTGGACGAGCTGCTGGCCGAGGCGCGCCAGGGGCTGGACCGGCTCGGCCCCGAGGAGGCCGCCGCTGTGCAGGCCGCGGGCGGGCTGCTGGTGGACATCCGGTACGCGGCGCTGCGGGAGCGCGACGGCACCATCCCGGGGGCGCTGATCGTCGAGCGGAACGAGCTGGAGTGGCGGCTCGACCCGCAGTGCGACCACCGGCTGCACGAGGCCACCCACCACGACCTGCGGGTGGTGGTGGTCTGCAACGAGGGCTATGCGTCGAGCTTCGCCGCGGTCTCGCTGCGACAGCTGGGCCTGACCCGGGCGACCGACCTGACCGGCGGCTTCCAGGCCTGGCGGGCGGCCGGTCTCCCGGTGCGCTGACCCACCCGTCCCCGGAGTCCCTCCCGGCCCGCTGATCCGAGCGGGCCGGAGCGCCTCCGTACGACCGGCCCCGTACCCCCCCCTCTGCCCCCGCCCGGCACCGACGGGCCGTGCGCGGCCGGGAGGGTCAGACGTCGGGCAGATGGTGCTCCAGCAGCTCCGGGTCCTCCCCTTCCTCCTCCAGCGCGCGCCGCACCACCCGCAGTGCCAGGCCCTCGGGATATCCCTTGCGGGCGAGCATTCCGGCGAGGCGGCGCAGCCGCTTCTCCCGGTCGAGCCCACGGGTGGTGCGCAGCTTGCGCTCGACCAGCTCGCGGGCGGTCTGCTCCTCCTGGTCCGCGTCGAGCTGCCCCAGGGCGTCGGCGATCAGTGCGGAGTCGACGCCCTTGGTACGCAGCTCACGGGCGAGCGCGCGACGGGCCAGCCCCCGGCTGTGGTGCCGGGACTCCACCCAGGCGCCCGCGAACGCCGCGTCGTCGATCAGCCCCACGTCCTCGAACCGGGACAGCACCTCCTGCGCCGCCTCGTCGGGGATGCCACGGGTGCGCAGGGCGTCCGCGAGCTGCTGACGGGTGCGCGGGGTCCCGGTGAGCAGGCGCAGGCAGATCGCCCGCGCCTGCTCCTCCGGGCCGAGCGGCGTCCCCTGCTCGGCCCTCGACGAGGAGGGGGCGCCGCGATCCGGACGGTCCGGGTGGTGCTCCGGACGGCCGGGGCCGTCCGGCCAGTCGGTCCGCCGTGCCATGGATCAGCTCTTCGCCACGGCGGTCTTGGCCGCCTTCGCCCCGGACTTGGCCGCCGGGGCGGCCGCGGCCTTCACCGGCGCGGCGGCGGGCACGGCATCCGCCGCGTCCGGACCGGGCTCCGGGGCCGGGTCCACGGGCTTCTTCACGCCGATGCCGAGCTTCTCCTTGATCTTCTTCTCGATCTCATTGGCGAGATCGGGGTTGTCCTTCAGGAAGTTACGGGCGTTCTCCTTGCCCTGGCCGAGCTGATCGCCCTCGTAGGTGTACCAGGCACCGGACTTGCGGACGAAGCCGTGCTCGACGCCCATGTCGATCAAACCGCCCTCGCGGCTGATGCCGTGGCCGTAGAGGATGTCGAACTCGGCCTGCTTGAAGGGCGGCGCGACCTTGTTCTTGACGACCTTGCAACGGGTGCGGTTGCCGACCGCGTCCGTACCGTCCTTGAGCGTCTCGATACGACGGATGTCGATGCGGACCGAGGCGTAGAACTTCAGTGCCCGGCCACCGGTCGTCGTCTCCGGGGAGCCGAACATGACGCCGATCTTCTCGCGCAGCTGGTTGATGAAGATCGCGGTGGTCTTGGACTGGTTGAGCGCGCTGGTGATCTTGCGGAGCGCCTGGCTCATCAGCCGGGCCTGGAGGCCGACGTGGGAGTCGCCCATCTCACCCTCGATCTCCGCGCGCGGCACCAGGGCGGCGACGGAGTCGATGACGATGAGGTCGAGAGCGCCGGAGCGGACCAGCATGTCCACGATCTCGAGCGCCTGCTCGCCGTTGTCCGGCTGGGACAGGATCAGCGAGTCGGTGTCCACGCCCAGCTTCTGCGCGTAGTCGGGGTCGAGCGCGTGCTCCGCGTCCACGAAGGCCACGGCGCCGCCCGCGCGCTGGGCGTTGGCCACCGCGTGCAGGGTCAGGGTCGTCTTGCCGGAGGACTCCGGGCCGTAGACCTCCACCACGCGGCCACGCGGAATCCCGCCCACGCCGAGGGCGACGTCAAGAGCGGTCGACCCGGTGGGGATCACCTCGATGGGGTCGTTCGGCCGGTCGCCCATACGCATGACGGCGCCTTTGCCGAACTGCCGTTCAATCTGTGCGAGCGCGGCGTCGAGCGCCTTCTCGCGGTCATTTCCTGCCATGGGTTCCACCCGGTTTGCTTGAGTCGATCGCTTCACGTCCATGACGCTAGCGCCTGCCACTGACAAGCGGCCCGGACGTGCTCGGCCTGTGGATAACCGGGCCGGGCCTCCATCAGAATGGATGTTCGATTTTTGTGTCAACTGCGCCGGGACAACGCGTGCCGCATGCGCGCCAGCGCGGAGGCACCGCGCCGCCGCGTCCGCCCGTGCATCCGCGGGTCGTCCGTCACGTCGTAGCGCTTGATGTAGGCGCCGAGGAACGCCTGCAGCGTCGCGGTCGCCGGAATCGCGATCAGCGCCCCCACCGCGCCGAGCAGCGCGGTGCCCGCGATCACCGATCCGAAGGAGACCGCGGGGTGGATGTCCACGGTCCGCGCCGTGATCCTCGGCTGCAGCAGGTAGTTCTCGAACTGCTGGTAGACCACGACGAAGACCAGCACCCAGATCGCGTACCAGGGGTTGATGGTGAAGGCGATCAGCATCGGCAGGGCGCCCGCCAGATACGTGCCGATGGTCGGGATGAACTGCGAGATGAGCCCCACCCAGACGGCCAGCGCCGGGGCGTAGGGCACGCCCAGGCTCTCCAGCAGGATGTAGTGCGCGACACCGGAGATCAGCGCCATCAGCCCGCGCGAGTAGATGTAGCCGCCGGTCTTGGCGACCGCGATCTCCCAGGCCCGCAGCACCTCGGTCTGCCGGTTCGGCGGCAGGACGGAGCACAGCGCGCGGCGCAGCCGGGGGCCGTCGGCGGCGAAGTAGAAGGCGAACAGCGTCACCGTGAGAAGCCTGAACAGCCCGCCGAGCACCTGCGCGGAGACATCCAGCACATTGTCCGCACTGTTCTTCACATAGGTCTGCAGCCAGTCGGAGTGGAGCATGCTGTCCTGGATCTCCAGCCGCGACAGCCGCGTGTGGAACGTCTCGTTGATCCAGCTGACCACCTGATCGAGGTACTTCGGGAAGTCCTGGACAATGGTCATGATCTGATCGGCCAGCATCGAGCCGAGCAGAGTGAAGAAGCCCGCGGCACCGATGAGGATGCCGATGAAGACCAGTCCGGTGGCCAGGCCCCGGCGGACGCCGCGCGCGGCCATGCGGTCCACGGCCGGTTCGATCGCGAGCGCCAGGAAGAACGCGATCAGGACGTTCAGCAGCAGCCCGGTCAGCTGATCGAAGGCCCAGGTGGCAAGCCGGTAACAGGCCACCAGGGCAAGGGCGAGCACCATGGCGCGCGGCAGCCAGCGCGGCATGCGCGCGGATTGCGCCGGCGCGTCCTTGGGGGCCTGTGCGGTGGTCGGGACGCCGTCGGCGTCGGGGGAGAGGGTCTCTTCGGTCGGGGCCACCCGGCAAGTGTGGCGTACACCCGTCCAAAAAATCCGGTCGCCCCGGGAGTCCGCCTCCCCGCCCACCTCCCGGCCGCCGCTCAGCGTCTGTCAGTGCTTGTCAGCGCCTGTCAGAGGTTCTCAGCGCTTCTCGGCAGGGATCTCCATCGCGGCGCACACCCCGCGCCAGATGTCCTTGGCGTCCCATCCCGCGGCGAGTGCCTGGTGGATGGTCCGACCGCCGAGCTGGGACATCACATGATCGCGCGCGAAGGAGTCGGCGTACGCCTCGCCGAAGTAATCCGCCATCCGCTGCCAGAAGACCGTCAACCGCATGCGCCCAGTATCGCGCTCCCGGGTCGCACCAGAGCGTGAGCCCCCTTCCACGGGTGTTTCCCGCCCTACGGTCTGTCCCATGGATCGATCCGCAGCAGTCCCCTCCTCCCAGCCCACGCCACCCGCGCCCGCCTCGCCGCTCGCGCGCGCCGCCCGGTTCGTGTGGCTGACCGCACGCGTGCTCGAACAGCGCCGGTTCGCGTATCACTTCCAGGACGCCGGCGCCGAGCCGGTCGAGACCGCGCTGGCCGCGTACCTGGGCGCCGACGGGGGCTACGGCCACGCCCTGGAACCGGATCTGCGCGGCCCGGTGAGCCAGCCGCAGCACGTCGTGCACGCCCTGCGGGTGCTCGACGGGATCGGCCGCTGCGGCGGACAGCGGGTGGAGCGGCTGTGCCGCTATCTGACCGCGATCTCCACCCCGGACGGCGCGCTGCCCGCGTGCCTCCCGTCGCTGCGCGACTACCCGGCCGCCCCCTGGCTCCGGCCGTCGGACCATCCGCGCGGCGATCTGCTGACCACCGGGCCGGTGGTGGGGCTGCTGCACCGCAACGAGGTGTGGCACGCCTGGCTGTTCCGGGCCACCGACTTCTGCTGGGCGGCGGTGACGGCGCTGGAGGAGGGCACCTCGGCGCGTCCGCACGAGGTGGGGGCGGCCGTCGCCTTCCTGGACGGCGCACCGGACCGGGCGCGCGCCGAGGAGGTGGCCGAGCGGCTGGGCCGCCGGGTACGGGAGCGGCGGCTGGTGGCGCTGGACCCCGAGCGCGCCGAGGACGGCCCCCTGCCGCCCGGCCACGGCCCCGGGGACCACACCTTCGTGTACGACGTCGCCCGCACACCCGGCTCACTGGCCCGCCGCTGGTTCACCGACGCCGAGATGGAGCGCTCGCTCGACTTCCTGGCGGACGCGCAGCGGGAGGACGGCGGCTGGCCGGCCCGGCGGCGGACCTGGACCCCGGGGGCGGCGCTGGAGTGGCGGCCGGTGGTGACCGTCGAGGCGCTGCTCACGCTGCGCGCCCACGGCCGGGCGGTCTGAGGGCCCTGGGCCGGGCTGCTGACTTGCTGACCCGCTGACCTGCGCAGACGGCTCGTTGTCAGTGGGGCGGTGCACGATGGGGGGCATGGCACGCTCGGCGCTGCACGCGTTCTCCCCGGCCACCCGCGGGTGGTTCACGGGTGCCTTCACCGCGCCCACGGCCGCGCAGGAGGGGGCGTGGCAGGCGATCGGCGAGGGCTCGGACGTGCTGGTGGTCGCCCCCACCGGCTCGGGCAAGACGCTGGCTGCGTTCCTCGCGGCGCTCGACCGGCTGGCCGCCGAGCCGCCGCCCGCCGAGCCCCGCAAGCGCTGCCGGGTGCTGTACGTGTCGCCGCTGAAGGCCCTGGCGGTGGATGTGGAGCGCAATCTGCGCAGTCCGCTCACCGGCATCCGGCAGGAGTCGGTGCGGCTCGGCCGGCCCGAGCCGGAGATCCGGGTGGGCATCCGCTCCGGCGACACCCCGGCCGCCGAGCGCCGCGCCCTGTCCACCCGGCCGCCGGACATCCTCATCACCACGCCGGAGTCGCTGTTCCTGATGCTCACCTCCGCCACCCGGGAGGCGCTGCGCGGGGTGGAGACGGTGATCCTGGACGAGGTGCACGCCGTCGCGGGGACGAAGCGCGGCGCGCATCTCGCCCTCTCCCTGGAGCGGCTGGACGAGCTGCTGGACCGGCCCGCCCGGCGGATCGGCCTGTCGGCGACGGTGCGCCCGGTCGACGAGGTCGCCCGCTTCCTGTCGCCGCGGCGCGCGGTGGAAATCGTCCAGCCGCCCTCGGGCAAGGAGTTCGACCTGTCGGTGGTCGTCCCCGTCGAGGATCTGGGGGAGCTGGGCGGCTCCCCGGCCCAGGACGGGCAGCCGGGCGAGAAGCCGTCGATCTGGCCGCATGTGGAGGAGCGGATCGCCGATCTCGTCCAGGCGCACCGGTCCACGATCGTCTTCGCCAACTCCCGCAGGCTGGCCGAGCGGCTGTGCAACCGGCTCAACGAGATCGCCTACGAGCGGGCCACCGGTGAGGCGCTGCCCGAGGACCACTCCCCCGCCGAGCTGATGGCCGAGGCCGGGGCGGCCCGTGGTGCGCCCGCGCTGCTCGCCCGCGCGCACCACGGCTCGGTGTCCAAGGAGCAGCGGGCCCTGGTCGAGGAGGATCTGAAGGCGGGCCGGCTGCCCGCCGTCGTCGCCACCTCCAGCCTGGAGCTGGGCATCGACATGGGCGCGGTGGACCTGGTCGTCCAGGTCGAGTCGCCGCCCTCGGTGGCCTCCGGGCTGCAGCGGGTGGGCCGGGCCGGTCACCAGGTGGGCGCGGTCTCCACCGGTGTGGTGTTCCCCAAGTACCGCGGCGATCTGGTGCAGGCGGCGGTGGTCACCGAGCGGATGCGGGAGGGTGCCATCGAGTCGCTGCGGGTGCCCGCGAACCCGCTGGACGTGCTCGCCCAGCAGCTCATCGCCATGACGGCCATGGACAGCTGGGACGTGGACGAACTGCTGGCCCTGGTCCGCCGCGCCGCCCCGTTCGCCTCGCTCCCGGAGTCGGCGTACACCTCGGTCCTCGACATGCTCGCGGGCCGCTATCCCTCCGACGCCTTCGCCGAGCTGCGGCCGCGCCTGGTGTGGGACCGCGTCGCCCGGACGATCACGGGGCGGCCGGGGGCGCAGCGGCTCGCGGTGACCTCCGGCGGCACCATCCCCGACCGCGGGCTGTTCGGCGTCTTCCTGGCGGGCGCTGACCCGAAGAAGGGCGGCGGCAGGGTCGGGGAGCTGGACGAGGAGATGGTCTACGAGTCGCGGGTGGGCGATGTGTTCACCCTGGGCACCACGTCCTGGCGGATCGAGGACATCACCCGCGACCGGGTCCTGGTCTCCCCCGCCCCTGGCGTCCCCGGGCGGCTGCCGTTCTGGAAGGGCGACCAGCTCGGCCGCCCGCTCGAACTGGGCCGGGCGCTGGGCGCGTTCCTGCGGGAGGTCGGCGCCCTCGCCCCCGAGAAGGCCCGGGAGCGGCTGCTGGCCGCCGGGCTCGACACCTGGGCAGCCGACAACGTGCTCGCGTACCTCGGCGAACAGCGCCAGGCCTGCGGCCATGTGCCGGACGACCGGACGATCGTGGTGGAGCGCTTCCGTGACGAGCTGGGCGACTGGCGGGTGGTGGTCCACTCCCCCTTCGGGGCGCAGGTCCACGCCCCCTGGGCGCTCGCGCTCGGCGCCCGGCTCTCCGAGCGGTACGGCATGGACGCCCAGGTGATGCACGCGGACGACGGCATCGTGCTGCGGCTGCCCGACGCCGACCTCATGGGCCTGGACCTGCTCGACTCGGACCCGATGCGGCAGGGCACCGAGTACGACGGCGAGCAGTCCCCCATCGGCGCCGCCGATGTCGCCTTCGACCGGGGAGAGGTGTCCCAGATCGTCACCGACCAGGTCGGTGGCTCCGCCCTGTTCGCCTCCCGGTTCCGCGAATGCGCCGCCCGCGCCCTGCTGTTGCCCCGCCGCGACCCCGGGAAGCGCACCCCGCTGTGGCAGCAGCGTCAGCGCGCCGCCCAGCTCCTCCAGGTGGCGAGCGAGTTCGGTTCGTTCCCGATCGTCCTGGAGGCCGTCCGCGAATGCCTCCAGGACGTCTTCGACGTGCCCGGGCTGACCGAGCTCATGGGCGACCTGGAGGCCCGGCGGGTGCGGCTGGTGGAGGTGACCACCCCGGAGCCGTCCCCCTTCGCCCGCTCGCTGCTCTTCGGCTACGTGGCGCAGTTCCTGTACGAGGGCGACTCGCCGCTGGCCGAGCGCCGCGCCGCGGCCCTCTCCCTCGACTCCCGGCTGCTGGCCGAGCTGCTGGGCCAGGCCGAGCTGCGCGAGCTGCTGGACGCCGATGTCCTGGCCGAGCTGGAGCGCGAACTGCAGTGGCTCACCGAGGACCGCCGCGTCAAGGACACCGAGGGCGTCGCCGATCTGCTGCGGCTGCTCGGCCCGCTCACCCGCACCGAGCTGGCCGTGCGCGGCGCCGACCCGGCGTGGGCGGAGGAGCTGGAGCGGGCCCGGCGCGCCATCCGGGTCCGTATCGCGGGCGAGGAGCACTGGGCGGCCGTCGAGGACGCGGGGCGGCTGCGCGACGCGCTGGGCACGGCGCTGCCGGTCGGCGTCCCCGAGGCGTTCACCGAGCCCGTGGGCGACCCGCTCGGCGATCTGCTGGCCCGCTACGCCCGCACCCACGGCCCGTTCACCTCCGCCGAGGCGGCCACCCGGCTCGGGCTGGGCACGGCCGTCACCGACGGCGCGCTGCAGCGCCTGGCCGCGAGCGGCCGCGTCGTCCAGGGCGAATTCCATCCGGCGGGCCTGGGGCAGGAATGGTGCGACGCCGCCGTGCTGCGCAGGCTGCGCCGCCGGTCGCTGGCCTCGCTGCGACAGGAGCTGGAGCCCGTACCGCCGTCCGCGCTCGCCGCGTTCCTCCCCCAGTGGCAGCATCTGGGCACCCACAGCCTGCGGGGCATCGACGGGCTGGTGCGCGCCATCGAGCAGCTCCAGGGCGCACCGGTCCCGGCGTCCGCCCTGGAGAAGCTCGTCCTGCCCTCCCGGGTCGGCGACTACAGCCCGACGATGCTCGACGAGCTGACCGCCGCCGGTGAGGTCGTCTGGGCCGGGGCGGGCGGGCTGCCCGGCAAGGACGGCTGGGTCAGCCTCCATCTCGCCGAGACCGCGCCGCTGCTCCTGCACACCCCGCACCCCTTCGAGGCGGGCCCGCTCCACCAGGCCGTGCTGGACGCGCTGGCCGGGGGCTTCGGTCTGTTCTTCCGGCAGATCGCCGAGCAGGTCCGGGCCGCCGGTCACGAGTTCCAGGACGCCCAGCTCGCCGAGGCGATATGGGACCTGACCTGGTCCGGCCGGCTCACCGGCGACACACTGGCCCCGCTGCGTTCCCTGCTGGGCTCGGGCCGCACCGCGGGCGCCACCGCCCACCGCGCCAAGCGCACGGTCCCCCGGGGCCGGTACGGCGGGCTGACGGGGCGTACCGGCCGCCCCACCGCCTCGCGCAGCGGGCCGCCGACCGTCGCCGGACGCTGGTCGCTGCTGCCGGAGCGCGAGCCCGACCCCACCCACCGCGCGCACGCCCTGGCGCGCACCCTGCTGGACCGGCACGGCGTGGTCACCCGCGGGGCGGTCGCCGCGGAGGGGGTCGAGGGCGGCTTCTCCGCCGCGTACCGGGTGCTGTCCGCATTCGAGGAGACCGGTCAGGCACGCCGCGGCTATGTGGTGGAGGGGCTGGGCGCCGCGCAGTTCGCGATGGACGGCGCGGTCGACCGGCTGCGCGCGGTCGGCACGGCGCGCGACCGGGCCGCGGGCGCGGCCTTCGGCGGTCAGCCGGGGCATCGGCCGGGGCAGTCGTCCCCGCGCACCGTCGTCCTCGCCGCCGCCGACCCCGCCAACGCCTACGGCGGGGCCCTCCCCTGGCCCGATCCGCCCGCGGGCGCGAACCACCGGGCGGGCCGCAAGGCGGGGGCGCTGGTGGTGCTGGCCGACGGCGAGCTGACCCTCTACATGGAGCGTGGCGGCAAGACCCTGCTCGCCTGGCCTTCGGGCGAGGCCGAGGCGGCGTCCCCGGAGGACGACGCCCGGCTGCGCGGCGCGGTGGAGGCCCTGGCCCAGTCCGCCCGTGCGGGCGCCCTCGGCTCGGTGACCGTCGAGCGGGTCAACGGCGCCGCGGCGCTGTCCTCGCCGATCGGCCGCGTCCTGGAGGCGGCGGGCTTCCACGCGACCCCGCGCGGCCTGCGGCTGCGTCCCTGAGGGGGCGGAGATGCCCGAGGGAGACACCGTCTGGCAGACGGCCCGGCGCCTCGACGACGCGCTGGCGGGCCCGCCGCTGACCGGCTGTGATCTGCGGGTGCCCCGGCTGGCGACCGTCGACCTCACCGGCCGCCGGGTCCTGGAGGTGGTCGCGCGCGGCAAGCATCTGCTGACCCGGGTGGAGGGCGGGCTGACCCTCCACTCCCATCTGCGGATGGACGGCGCATGGCTGGTGTACGGCCACGGCGAGCGCTGGCGCGGCGGTCCGCACCACCAGATCCGCGCCGTCCTGGCCACCGCCGAGCGCACCGCCGTCGGCTACCGCCTCCCGGTCCTGGAGCTGATGCGCACCGCGGACGAGGACCGGGCGGTGGGCCACCTCGGCCCCGACCTCCTCGGCCCGGACTGGGACCCGGCCGAGGCGCTGGGGCGGCTGCTCGACGATCCGTCCCGCCCGGTGGGCGAGGCGCTGCTGGACCAGCGCAACCTGGCCGGGATCGGCAATGTGTACAAGTGCGAGCTGTGCTTCCTGTTGCGGATCTCGCCCTGGCTGCCGATCGGCCGCGTCCCCTCCCCCGAGCGTCTGGTGGCACTCGCCAAACGCCTTCTGGAGGCCAACCGGACGCGCCGGGCCCGGGTCACCACGGCGCACACCCGCCCCGACCGGCGGCTGTGGGTGTACGGCCGCGCCGGGCGGCCCTGTCTGCGCTGCGGTACGCCGGTGCGCGCCACGGACCAGGGCCGCGCGGGTCAGGAGCGTACGACCTTCTGGTGCCCGGCGTGCCAGCCGGAGCCGCCTCCGCCGGATTAGCCCCGCCGGAGCCCGTCCCCGCCGGAGTCACCGTCCCTGCCAGAATAATTGACGGACCGTCAGATCTGGTCGTACCGTCGGCCCATGACCGTCACGGCGTACGACCTCACCGGACGCACCGCACTGGTCACCGGCGCCGCGAGCGGTATAGGCCGCGCCACCGCCGTTCTGCTGGCGTCGGCCGGGGCCGTGGTGCACTGCGCCGATCTGGACGAGACGGGCGCCCGGCGCACCGCCGAGCGCATCACCTCCGACGGCGGCAGCGCCCACGCCCACCCCCTCGACGTCACCGACCGCGCCCAGGTCGCGGCCGTCGTCTCCGCCGCCGCCACGGCGGCCGTCCGCGACGGTGGCCACCTCGCCGTGATGGCCAACATCGCCGGGATCATGCACCGCAGCCCGGTCCTGGAGACCGAGGACGCCGACCTGGACCGGGTGCTGGGAGTCAACTTCAAGGGCGTGCTGTACGGCTGCCAGGAGGCGGCCCGCACCATGATCGACCACGGCTCCGGCGGCTCCATCGTCACCATGGCGTCCGGCGCGATCGACTCCGGCACCCCCGGGCTGCTGTGCTACGGCGTCGCCAAGGCCGCCGCCGTCCAGCTGACCCGGACCCTCGCCGCCGAGGTGGGCCGCCACGGCGTCCGGGTCAACGCGGTCGCCCCCGGCTGGGTCCGTACGCCCATGACGCGGCGCGACACCACCGAGGAGCAGCGGCACGCCGAGGCACCCATGGCCCGCCGCGCACCGCTGGGGCGGGTGGGCGAGCCGGAAGACGTGGCCCACGCGGTCCTGTACCTGGCGTCGGACGCCTCCGCCTTTACGACGGGCCAGATTCTGCGCCCGAATGGCGGAGTCGCGATGCCCTGGTGATCCGCTCGCGCACGCTTGCCCGCCGGGGCGAGGGGCCGCAGTGCACGGGCAGCAGGCTCAGCCCCCAGCCACCGACGGCGTACGCCCCCTCGACCGGTCCGGTCGCGGTCGGCTGCACCGCCAGGCGGAGCACGGACCACCACCACAGGCAGCCGAGAACGAGTGCTATCGCCCATCGAACCGGCCTTCGGCGCAGGCGCAGGGTGCCGGCCCCTCCCACGGCTGCCATGCTGCCTCCTTCGGGCGACGCTAGCGGGCGACGCTAGACGCCTGTTCGCACGCGGCGGGAGGGCGCAAAGGAGGCCCGTCAGCGCGTGTCGGACCCCCGCACTCCCCCAGTGTGCCCAGCCGCACCTCGGGCCGCACCCAGAGCGGGGCATACCCGGCGGCAGACCCTTGAGCCGACGTCCGTCAGCTCGCAGACTGTGCGGCCATGCCGGAGGCCGGGGCCCCTGTCATGGCGGCCTTACACCGGCACCTTGTCCCGGCGCCTTGTCCTGCGATGACCACACAGGGTGCGAGCAGAAGTACCGCCCTGCCTGTCTCGTCGCTCAGTGTCCGTTGACGTTCTCCGCCTGGAACATCCAGTGGTGCTTCTCCAGGTCCCGGGTGAGCCCGATGAGAATGTCCTGGGTCACCGGGTCCGGCTCGTCCGTCGCGGCGATGCGCTCACGCATGCGCGAGATAATGGACCCGAGCGCGTCCACGAGCGCCCTCACGGCGTCCGTGTCCTGGGTCCAGCCCTCCTTGACGTTGCCGACGACGCTCTGCTTGGCCACCGTCTCGGCCCGTCCGTCCGGCGCTATCCCGAGCGCCGAGGCACGCTCCGCGACGGTGTCGGCGTGCGTCCTGGCCGTCGACACCACATCGTCGAGCTGGAAGTGAACCGTGCGGAAACGCGGTCCGATGACCGTCCAGTGGATCTGCTTGCCCACCAGGGCGAGGTCGACGAGGTCGACGAGGGCACCCTGCAGAGCGTCGCTGACGACCTTGAGATTCTCCTCGGCGAGCGGGCTCTTGACCACAGACATCCACTTCCTCCTGTTCGACCGTTTGACCCCCCTTGATTACCTCTCCACCACTCAGGTGACCGGAAAGGCGCCGGTCAAACATCGAGCCCCGGCCGGTATCGCTACCGGCCGGGGCTCGAAGAGCTTCCGCGCTGACGTGCGGGCCGTCAGGCCGCCACGACGTCCACGGCCTCCTTGGGCGACTTGATGGTCACCCGCTCGTCCGGGACGCCCGTCACAGAGGTGACGGACACCGAATTGAGCATGGGCCGCATCGGTGCGGGCACCTTCTCGCTCGCCGTGGCCGACTCCGCCAGCTCCGCGAGCGACAGCTCGTCGCTGACCTCGCGCATGACCTGTGACATCCGTACGTCCAGGGCGTCGCAGATCGCCGACAGCAGCTCGGACGAGGCTTCCTTCTGCCCGCGCTCGACCTCTGACAGATAGCCGAGCGACACCCGGGCGGAGGAGGAAACCTCGCGCAGAGTACGGCCCTGGCGCTGGCGCTGCCGGCGCAGCACGTCACCCAGCAGGCGACGGAGCAGAATCATCGCTGGCTCCCTCCTCGGACCTCGAATCCCGATCCTTCTCGCCCCACCGTACCGCCTCCGGCTGCGCCCGTGCGGGGAGCAATGTCGTGTTCACTCAGGGCTGCAAACATCAAAATTCGTCGCGTTGTTCCGTATCCTGTGCCCCCGCTGTCGCGATCAATTCGCTGAACAGCAGCTTGACCGCGGCGCGGACGCTCTGTGCGCGGATTCCGGCCCGGTCCCCCGCCAGCCGCAGGGCCGCTGCCGCCGGGCTGTCCGAGGGCCCGGCGACGGCCACGTGGACCGTGCCGACGGGCTGTCCGTCCTGGGGTGTGGGACCCGCCACACCGGTGGTCGCCACGCCCCAGTCGGCGCCCAGTGCGCGCCGTACGCCCCTGGCCATCTGCCGGGCGACCTCCGCGTCCACCGCCCCGCGCTCGGCCAGCAGGGCGCCGTCCACGCCCAGCAGGTCGCGCTTGAGGTCGGTGGCGTACGCGGTCACCGAGCCGCGGAAGGCCTGGGAGGCGCCGTCCACGGCGGTCAGCTCGGCGGCCACCAGACCGCCGGTCAGGGACTCGGCGACGGCCACGGTCTGCCCGCGCCGCCGCAGCAGCGCCAGCACCTCGGCCGCTCCGGCTTCCGACGCCTTGGCGCCCGCCGCCGTCCCGTCGCCGCTCATCGGGCCGGTTCCTGCCCGGGCTCCTCCTCCGCCACGCCGCTCTCCACCGCACGACCGGCCCGGCGCAGCACGATGGCCTGCCGTACGTAGTCGAGGCCGGTGAGGACGGTCAGGGCGACGGCCACGGCCATCACCCAGAACCGCAGCGTGGCCAGCGGCCCGGTGAGCACGAGGATGTACATCCCCACGGCCACGCCCTGGGCGAGGGTCTTCATCTTCCCGCCACGGCTGGCCGGGATGACCCCGATCCGGATCACCCAGAACCGCATCAGGGTGATCCCCAGTTCACGCAGGAGGATCACGCCCGTCACCCACCACGGCAGATCGCCGAGGGCCGACAGACAGATCAGCGCCGCCCCCATGATCGCCTTGTCGGCGATGGGGTCCGCGATCTTGCCGAAGTCGGTGACCAGGTTGTACCGGCGGGCCAGATGCCCGTCGAACAGGTCGGTGATCATGGCGATGGCGAAGGCGGCCCAGGCGTAGGCCCGCCAGGCCGGGTCGTAACCGCCGTTGTGGAGCATCAACAAAACCAACCCGGGCACCAGGACCAGGCGCGCCATGGTGAGGATGTTGGCGATGTTCCACAATCCGGCGGGCCGGGCGGCCGCGGCGGCCCGGTGGTGGCTCCCCGCGGCGGAGGCCGGGACGCCTGTCATCTGGCAGCCTCCTCGGTACACACGCCGCCGCCCCGCTGCTCCAGCGGTTCCAGCGGCTCCGCGACGAGGTCCACTCCCTCCGCCGCGATCACCTTCGCTTCGACCATACGTCCGGCGGCGGGCCGGGCCGATGTGCGCAGCTGCGTCTGCCCGTCGGTCTCGGGAGCCTGGTGGGCGGCCCGGCCCAGCACGGCACCGGTGTCGTCGATCTCGTCCACCAGCACCGTGACGGTCTCGCCGAGCCGCTCGTCGGCCCGCTGGGCGGTCAGCTCCTCCGCGAGCCGCGAGATGTGCTCCAGCCGGTCCGCGACCTCGTCCGGGTCGACCTTGTCCTCGTAGCCCGCGGCCTCGGTGCCGTCCTCGTCCGAGTACCCGAAGACGCCGATCGCGTCGAGCCGCGCCTCGGTGATGAAACGCTCCAGCTCGGCGACGTCGTCCTCGGTCTCGCCGGGGAATCCGACGATGAAGTTCGAGCGGGCGCCTGCCTGCGGCGCCTTGCCTCTGATCTGTTCCAGCAGATCCAGGAAGCGGTCGGTGTCGCCGAAGCGGCGCATCCGGCGCAGCACCCCGGGCGAGGAATGCTGGAAGGACAGGTCGAAGTAGGGGGCGACCTTCTCGGTGGAGGTCAGCACGTCGATCAGCCCGGGGCGCATCTCGGCGGGCTGGAGGTAGCTGACCCTGATCCGCTCGATGCCGTCCACCGCGGCCAGCTCGGGCAGCAGTGTCTCCAGCAGCCGGATGTCACCCAGGTCCTTGCCGTAGGAGGTGTTGTTCTCGGAGACCAGCATGATCTCCTTCACGCCCTGCTCGGCCAGCCACCGGGTCTCGCCCAGCACATCGGAGGGGCGGCGGGAGATGAACGAGCCGCGGAAGGACGGGATGGCGCAGAAGGAGCACCGGCGGTCGCATCCGGAGGCCAGCTTCACGGAGGCGACGGGGCTGTTCCCGAGTCTGCGGCGCAGCGGGGCGCGCGGGCCGGAGGCCGGGGCGACACCGGCGGGCAGGTCCTCGGGCGGGGTGTCCTGGGCGTGGCCGGGCAGCGCCACGGCGGAGCTGTCCTGCCGCTCGGCGGGGCTGATCGGCAGCAGTTTGCGCCGGTCGCGCGGGGTGTGGGAGGCGTGGATTCCGCCGGAGAGGATGGTCTGCAGGCGGCCGGAGATGTCGGTGTAGTCGTCGAAGCCGAGCACCCCGTCGGCCTCGGGCAGCGCCTCGGCCAGATCCTTGCCGTACCGCTCGGCCATGCAGCCGACGGCCACGACCGCCTTGGTGCGGCCGTGGTCCTTCAGATCGTTCGCCTCCAGCAGGGCGTCGACCGAGTCCTTCTTGGCGGCCTCGACGAAGCCGCAGGTGTTGACGACGGCGACGTCGGCATCGGCGGCTTGCTCGACGAGCTCCCAACCGTCCGCCGCCAAGCGGCCTGCGAGCTCCTCCGAGTCCACCTCGTTACGGGCGCAGCCAAGAGTGACAAGGGCGACAGTGCGGCGTTCGGGCATGGGCTCAGACTACTTTGTCGCAGCCCCGCCCTCCGCTGGCAGGTCTCCCACCCCGCCGCCGGGCTGGTCAGCCCGCTTCGGGATCGCCCTTGGTGTAGCTCAGGCGCTGAACCGAGCCGCTGTCGCTCAGGTTCTTCACTTCCTTGCCGTTCACGAAGAGCTTGATCGCCCCGGCATTGCCCAGCACCAGGTCGATGCGCTTGCTGTCGCTGAAGGTCTTGGACTGGCCCTTGCGCAGCACACCCTCTTCCATCAGCCGCCCGTTGTGGTCCTGCGCGGAGACCCAGCTCTGGCCGTCTTCGGCGGTCAGCTTGACGGTGACCTTGTCCGCGGGAACGCCCGCGATGGCGCTCTCGGACGGCTCGGGCTTGCGCTCGCCGGGCTTGCTGGGGTGGGCGCTGGGGCTGCTGGAGGCGGACGCGGACGGCTTGGCCGAGCCGGTCTCCTCGGCGACCGAGGAGCCGTCGCTCTTGTCGTTGCCACTGAAAAGCGTGAAGCCGACGAATCCGACGACGGCGACGATCGCGGCGACCATCGCGGCCGTCCAGTTCGGCCTGCGGGGTTCGGGACGGATGCGTTCGGCGTCGAACAGCGGCGCCGCCGGGGTCGGCTCGGGCCGGCCGCCGTGCTCGGCGTCGAATTGGTTGATCAAGGCCTCCGGGTCGAGCCGGACGGCGCGCGCGAGCACACGAATGTGCCCCCGGGCGTACACATCCCCGCCGCAGCGGGAGAAGTCGTCCTGCTCGATCCCCTGCACTATGGGGACGCGCACCCGGGTGACGGAACTGACCTCGTCGACGGTCAGCCCCGCGGCGATGCGGGCCTGCTGGAGGGCGCGACCGACGGAAGGCCGGTCTTCTTCGGGGGAGTTACCGTCTTCGGGAGCGTTGCCGATGGACACGGGGGCGCCTTTCGAGCGTGAGCCACCTGCTGGAGGTTCAGTCTAGGGGTGGGGCGAAAGGGTCGGGCAAGCGGGAGGACGGAGTTTGTCCGCCATCGGGATTGTCCTGTTACCAAGGTCCTGGGACGTCACTCCGCCACCTCCCTCAACTTGACGTCTCGGCAGGGGAAACGGTTGCCCGCCATACCCTTATGAGTGAGCCTTACCGCGGATCACCGCGATCACGCCATCCAATTCATCCGGCTTGACGAGCACATCACGCGCCTTGGACCCCTCGCTCGGCCCGACGACCCCCCGCGACTCCATGAGATCCATCAGCCGACCCGCCTTGGCGAAGCCCACCCGCAGCTTGCGCTGGAGCATCGACGTCGACCCGAACTGTGTGGAAACCACCAGCTCAGCGGCCTGACAGAGCAGATCGAGATCATCGCCGATCTCCTCGTCGATCTCCTTCTTCTGCGCCGTCCCGACGGTGACGTCCTCCCGGAAGACCGGCGCCATCTGCTCCTTGCAGTGCGCGACGATCGCCTGGACCTCGGCCTCGGTGATGAACGCGCCCTGCATCCGGACCGGCTTGTTCGCACCCATCGGCAGGAACAGCCCGTCGCCCTTGCCGATCAGCTTCTCGGCGCCCGGCTGGTCCAGGATGACCCGGCTGTCGGCCAGCGAGGAGGTGGCGAACGCGAGCCGCGAGGGGACGTTCGCCTTGATCAGACCGGTGACGACGTCCACGGACGGCCGCTGGGTGGCCAGCACCAGGTGGATGCCCGCCGCCCGGGCCAGCTGGGTGATCCGCACGATCGAGTCCTCGACGTCCCGCGGCGCGACCATCATCAGGTCCGCCAGCTCGTCGACGATCACCAGCAGATACGGATACGGCTTGAGTTCCCGCTCGCTGCCCTCGGGCTGCTTGATCTTTCCGGAGCGCACCGCCGCGTTGAAGTCGTCGATGTGGCGGTAGCCGAACGCGGCGAGGTCGTCGTACCGGAGATCCATTTCGCGGACGACCCACTGGAGGGCCTCGGCCGCGCGCTTGGGGTTGGTGATGATCGGTGTGATCAGATGCGGAATTCCCTCGTACGCGGTCAGCTCCACGCGCTTGGGGTCGACCAGCACCATCCGCACGTCGTCCGGGGTCGCGCGCACCATGACCGAAGTGATCAGGCAGTTGATGCACGACGACTTTCCGGAACCGGTCGCACCGGCCACCAGCACATGCGGCATCGAGGCCAGGTTGTGCGCCACATAGCCGCCCTCGACGTCCTTGCCGAGCCCGACGACCATCGGGTGCTTCTCGCCCATCGAGTCGGTCGAGCGCAGCACGTCCCCGAGGTTGACCATCTCGCGGTCGCTGTTGGGGATTTCGATGCCGACCGCCGACTTGCCGGGGATCGGGCTGATGATCCGCACATCGGGGCTGGCGACGGCGTAGGCGATGTTCTTGGTCAGCGCCGTGATCCGCTCGACCTTGACGGCCGGGCCCAGCTCGACCTCGTAGCGGGTGACCGTCGGGCCGCGAGTGAAGCCGGTGACCGCGGCGTCCACCTTGAACTCCGAGAACACCTTCGACAGCGACTCCACCACGGCGTCGTTGGCGGCGCTGCGGGTCTTGCCGGGGCCGCCGCGCTCCAGGAGGTCGAACGAGGGCAGTGAATAGGTGATGTCACCGGAGAGCTGCAGCTGCTCGGCGCGCGGCGGCAGCGCTTCGCCCGGCTCGGCGGCGATCCGGGTGCGGTCGGGAACCTCGGCCCGCTCCACCGCGGCGGACTCGTCCCCCCGGCCCTTCTTGCCCTTGCCGGGCGCCGCCTTGCCGGAGTCGCGCGTGCCCGGCACCCCACCGGTGCCGGTTTCGTCGTCGCGCTCGCCCGAGATGCCGCTGCTGAGCCCGGCGACGAGCGGGGAGGGCTGGACGCCGTGCAGCACCGCGCCGTCCAGCGAGGCGGCCGCGGCGGCCGCCACGTCCACGGCGTCCATGGGGCGATCCAGCGGAGGCTCTCCGGACGACTGCCGGCGCGAGCGCCGGCGCTTGCGCAGAGCCTCCTCCTCGGCCTGCTCGGCGTCGCCCGCGTCGTCCGGGCGCCCCTTGTCCAGCGAGGTCCTGCTAGGCCGCCTGGCGGGCTTCTCGCGCCACTCGTCGGCGTACTCGTCGGCACCGTCGGTGTGATCCGTCTGATCGGCGTACGCCGACTCCTCGTCCCGCACCAGGCCGAGCCGGATGCCCAGCGACCGCAGCCGCTGCGGAATCGCGGCAACCGGGGTCGCGGTGACGACCAGCAGCCCGAAGACGGTGAGCAGCACCAGCAGCGGTACGGCCAGCACATCGCCCATCGCGTAGATCAGCGGCCGGGAGACGGCCCAGCCGATCAGCCCGCCCGCGTCCTGGATCGCCGCGTCGCCCTGGCCGCGCCCGGGGGCGCCGCAGGCGATGTGGACCTGTCCGAGGACGCCGATCACCAGCGCGGACAGGCCGATGACGATCCGCCCGTTGGCCTCGGGGCGTTCGGGGTGGAGGAACAGCCGCCCGGCGATGGCGCCCAGGAGTATCGGCACCACCAGATCCAGGCGGCCGAAGGCGCCGGTGACGAGCATCTCGACCAGATCGCCCACCGGCCCCTGGAGGCTGGACCAGGTACCGGCCGCGACGATCAGGGCCAGGGCGAGCAGCAGCAGCGCGCTGCCGTCCTTGCGATGAGCCGGGTCGAGCCCCTTCGCGCCGCGCCCTATGGAACGGAACATCGCCGCGACGGCGCGCGCGAGGCCCATCCAGACGGCGCGCGCGGCGCGGTAGACACCGCTGGTGGGGCTGGGCGCGGGAGGCGGCGGGGCTTTGGCGGCCGCCTTCTTCCTCGGGGCCGCCTTCTTCGCGGGCGCGGTGGACTTCTTGGCGGGCGCCTTCTTCGCGGGCGCCTTCTTCACAGCGCCTCCGGACTGCCCGGCGCGCTTCTTCGGGGTGCCCGCCGTGCTCTGGGAACCCTTGCCGGACGTACGAGAGGCCATGGGTGCGAGATTACCCGCGTCCGCCGTACGGAGCACGTATGCCATGGGCATCCGGCGCCGCTGAGGTCACACCCGTGCCGCATCCGGACGCGACACCGGCCGGACGGTGAAGGAAGAGTGACAGGACGTCAACGGCCCGGTGGCCACGCGGTGGTGCGGTGCCAGGCGTCGGAGCCCGGCATGCCCGGCAAGACACCAGCTAGTTCTGCGAGGGGACCTGGCCCGCTCCGCTGCCCGCGCCGGGCTCCAGCGCGTCCAGGGCCCGGCGCAGACCGGTGAGCTTGCGCTCCAGATGGGCGGCGGTGGCCACCGCCGCCGCGTCGGCCGACTCGTCCAGCTGCTTGGACAGCGCCTCGGCCTGCTCCTCCACGGCGGCGAGCCGGGCGGACAGCTCGGCCAGCAGCCCGGCCGACTCCTTGTCACCGGCGGCCGGCTGACCGCCCTCCAACTGGAGCCGCAGCAGGGAGGCCTGCTCCCGCAGCTGGCAGTTCTTCATGTACAGATCGACGAAGACCGAGACCTTCGCTCTGAGCACCCAGGGGTCGAAGGGTTTGGAGATGTAGTCGACCGCGCCCGCCGCGTATCCGCGGAAGGTGTGGTGCGGGCCGTGGTTGATCGCGGTGAGGAAGATGATCGGGATGTCCCGGGTCCGCTCCCGCCGCTTGATGTGCGCCGCGGTCTCGAAACCGTCCATGCCCGGCATCTGGACGTCCAGCAGGATCACCGCGAAGTCGTCTGTCAGCAGCGCCTTGAGCGCTTCCTCCCCTGACGATGCCCGCACCAGGGTCTGATCGAGCGCGGAGAGAATGGCCTCCAGCGCCAGCAGATTCTCCGGCCGGTCATCGACCAGGAGGATCTTGGCCTTCTGCACCATGCCCCGTCCTCCTCGTCCCGGCTTGGGGTCTCCCCAGCTCGATGCGCTGGGGGAAGCACCGGGCGCCGCCCCAGGGAGCGACTCCCTTGCGTCGCCCGTCCTTGTGCCGGTCATGGTAGCCGCACCCCGCTGTTCGCCACACCCTGTCACCGCGATGTCACTGTGCACGTAGCAGAAACGCGGCGGGAGACCAGAAGGTTCCCCGATTCCCGCGTTCCCACACGTGTTCGGCGACAGTCAGTCAACACCACGATGGCGTCCAGTGTCCCATCGGACACTCCCCTGCCTTTCACCTGGTCACTCTTCCGACATCCACTGCTCCATCACCGTAAGGAGATGATCGGTGTCGACGGGCTTGGTGACATAGTCCGACGCACCCGCCTCGATGCTCTTCTCCCGGTCGCCCTTCATCGCCTTCGCGGTAAGCGCGATGATGGGCAGCCCGGCGAACTGCGGCATCCTGCGGATCGCCGCCGTCGTGGCGTAACCGTCCATCTCCGGCATCATGATGTCCATCAGGACGAGCACCACATCGTCGTGCTGCTCCAGGACTTCGATGCCCTCCCGGCCGTTCTCGGCGTAGAGCACCTGCAGACCGTGCTGTTCCAGCACGCTGGTGAGCGCGAAGACGTTGCGGATGTCGTCGTCGACGATGAGCACCTTCTCACCGTGGAAGCCGCCCACCGGCTCCGGGGCCACCAGATCCTGACCACCCAGCATCCACGGCTCGGACGCCTGCGGCTGCCGGCTGCCCGGACGGCCGCCGGTCCGGCCGCTGTCCCTGCGGATCTCCGGGAGCGCGGGCTGCGGCTCGGAAGCCTGTGAGGGCTCCTGCTCGGTCCGCTGACGCCGCCGGAAGAGCCCGGCGGCACCGCGGGTCCGCTGCGCCGTGGCGTCGGCGGTGACGTCGTGCTCGGGCGCCCGCTCCGCCGCGGTCCCGGGCTCGTCGTCCTCCACGCCCTCGGACGGGTTGTACGCCTCCAGCGCCGGCGGACCCGCACTGCCCGGTGTGAGCTGCGGGTAGCCCTGCGGCGGCAGTTCGCTGGGGTGCAGCGGCAGGTACAGGGTGAAGGTCGAGCCGCGGCCCGGCTCACTGGCCGCGTGGATCTCACCGCCGAGCAGCCGGGCGATCTCCCGGCTGATGGACAGGCCGAGTCCGGTGCCGCCGTACTTCCTGCTGGTGGTCCCGTCGGCCTGCTTGAACGCCTCGAAGATGACCCGCATCTTGCTCGCGGCGATGCCGATGCCGGTGTCCGTGACCGAGAAGGCGATCATGTCGCCCTCCGGGTCGCGCAACGCGCCGTGTTCCAGCAGCTGTTCCCGGATGGCGTTGGGCACATCCGCCCCGGCCGGCCGGATGACCAGCTCCACGGCGCCGCCGTCGGTGAACTTCACCGCGTTGGACAGCAGGTTGCGGAGCACCTGCAGCAGCCGCTGCTCATCGGTGTGCAGCGTCGCCGGAAGCTCCGGCGAGACCCGTACGGAGAAGTCGAGGCCCTTCTCGGCGGTCAGCGGCCGGAACGTCGCCTCCACGTAGTCGACGAGCTGGACCAGGGCGATCCGCGTCGGGCTGACGTCCATCTTGCCCGCCTCGACCTTCGACAGGTCGAGGATGTCGTTGATCAGCTGCAGCAGGTCCGAGCCGGCGCCGTGGATCGTCTCGGCGAACTCCACCTGCTTCGGCGACAGATTGCCCTCGGCGTTGTCCGCGAGCAGCTTGGCGAGGATCAGCAGCGAGTTGAGCGGCGTGCGCAGCTCGTGCGACATGTTCGCCAGGAACTCGCTCTTGTAGCGCATCGAGACCGCGAGCTGCTCGGCGCGCTCCTCCAGGACCTGCCGGGCCTCCTCGATCTCGGTGTTCTTGACCTCGATGTCGCGGTTCTGCCGGGCCAGCCGGTCGGACTTCTCCTCCAGCTCCGCGTTGGACGACTGGAGCGCCTTCTGCCGGTTCTCCAGCTCCGCCGACCGCTCCCGCAGCTGCTCGGTCAGCTCCTGCGACTGCTTGAGCAGCACCTCGGTCTTGGTGTTGACGCTGATGGTGTTGACGCTGGTGCCGATCATCTCGGCGATCTGGTTGAGGAAGTCCTTCTGGATCTGCGCGAAGGGCTGGAAGGAGGCCAGCTCGATCACGCCGAGCAGCTGCCCCTCGAAGAGCACCGGCAGCACGATCACATGGGCCGGGGCCGCCTCGCCGAGCCCCGAGGCGATCTTGAGGTAGCCCGGCGGCACGTTCTCCACCAGGATCGGGCGCTTCTCCTCGGCGACCGTGCCGATGAGCGTCTCACCGGGCCGGAAGGACGTGGGCATCGAGCCGATGGCGTAGCCGTACGAGCCGATCAGACGCAGCTCGTAGCCCTCCTCGGCAGTGCTGTCCGCGACCACCTCGGTGCCTTCGCCGACCGGGACGGCCAGGAAGAACGCGCCGTGCTGGGCGGAGACCACCGGGGTCAGCTCGCTCATGATCAGCCGGGCGACGTCCTCCAGGTCGCGGCGGCCCTGCATCAGACCGGAGATCCGGGCGAGGTTGCCCTTCAGCCAGTCCTGCTCCTTGTTGGCGAGCGTGGTCTCGCGCAGGTTGGCGATCATGGTGTTGATGTGGTCCTGGAGGACCTGGATCTCGCCGGAGGCGTCCACGTCGATCTTGAGATTGAGGTCGCCACGGGTCACCGCGGTGGCGACCTCGGCGATGGCGCGCACCTGACGGGTCAGGTTCCCGGCCATCTCGTTCACCGACTCGGTGAGGTCCTTCCAGGTACCGGCCACGTCCCGCACCCGGGCCTGGCCGCCCAACTGCCCCTCGGTACCCACCTCGCGGGCCACCCGGGTCACCTGATCGGCGAACGACGACAGCTGGTCCACCATCGTGTTGATCGTGGTCTTGAGTTCGAGGATCTCGCCCCGCGCCTCGATGTCGATCTTCTTGGTCAGGTCGCCCTGGGCGATCGCCGTGGTGACCATCGCGATGTTGCGCACCTGTCCGGTCAGGTTGGACGCCATCGAGTTCACGGACTCGGTGAGGTCCTTCCACGTCCCCGACACGCCCGGCACCCGCGCCTGGCCGCCGAGGATGCCGTCCGTGCCCACCTCGCGCGCCACACGGGTGACCTCGTCCGCGAACGAGGACAGCGTCGTCACCATCGTGTTGACGGTGTCGGCCAGCGCCGCGACCTCGCCGCGCGCCTCGACCGTCACCTTCTTCGTCAGATCGCCGTTGGCGACCGCGGCCGAGACCTGCGAGATGTTGCGCACCTGGATGGTCAGGTTATTGGCCATCAGGTTCACGTTGTTGCTGAGGTCCTTCCAGATGCCGGTCACGCCCGGCACCCGCGCCTGACCGCCCAACTGCCCTTCCGTACCCACCTCACGGGCCACCCGGGTGACCTGCTCGGCGAACGAGGAGAGCTGGTCCACCATCGTGTTCACGGTGGTGACGAGCTCCAGGATCTCGCCCTTGGCGTCCACCGTGATCTTCTTCGACAGGTCGCCCTTGGCGACCGCCGTCGTCACCTCGGCGATGGAACGCACCTGGGACGTCAGGTTGTTGGCCATGCCGTTGACGGACTGGGTCAGGTCCTTCCAGGTGCCGGAGACGCCCTGCACCTCGGCCTGGCCGCCCAACTGGCCCTCGGTGCCCACCTCACGGGCGACCCGGGTGACCTCCTCCGCGAAGGACGACAGCTGGTCGACCATCGTGTTGAGGGTGTTCTTCAGCTCCAGGATCTCGCCCCGGGCGTCCACGTCGATCTTCTGCGACAGGTCACCGCGCGCCACCGCCGTGGCGACCTGCGCGATGTTACGGACCTGGGCGGTCAGGTTGCCCGCCATGCCGTTCACCGAGTCGGTCAGATCGCGCCAGACGCCCGCGACGCCGGGCACCTGGGCCTGACCGCCGAGGCGGCCGTCCGTACCCACCTCGCGGGCGACCCGGGTCACCTGTTCGGCGAAGTCGGACAGCTGATCGACCATCGTGTTGATGGTGTTCTTCAGCTCCAGGATCTCGCCCCGGGCATCGACGTCGATCTTCTGTGACAGATCACCGCGCGCCACCGCGGTGGTCACCTGAGCGATCCCGCGCACCTGAGCGGTCAGGTTGCCCGCCATCGAGTTGACGGAGTCCGTCAGGTCCTTCCAGGTGCCGCTGACGCCGTCCACCCGGGCCTGGCCGCCCAACCGCCCCTCGGTGCCCACGTCCCGCGCCATCCGGGTGACCTGATCGGCGAACGAGGAGAGCTGGTCCACCATGGTGTTCACGGTGTTCTTCAACTTGAGCATCTCGCCGGAGACATCGACGGTGACCTTCTGCGACAGATCGCCGTTCGCCACCGCCGTCGTCACCTGGGCGATGTTGCGCACCTGTCCGGTGAGGTTACGGAACGCCGTGTTCACCGAATCGGTGAGATCCTTCCACGTCCCCGCCACACCCGGTACCTGCGCCTGACCGCCCAGCTCGCCCTCGACGCCGATCTCCCGGGCCACCCGCGTCACTTCGACGCCGAACGACTGCAGCTGGTCCACCATCGTGTTGACGGTGTTCTTCAGCTCCAGCATCTCGCCGGCCACGTCCACGGTGACCTTCTGCGACAGATCACCGTTCGCCACCGCGGTCGTCACCTGCGCGATGTCCCGCACCTGCGCCGTCAGGTTACGGAAAGCGGTGTTCACCGAATCGGTGAGGTCCTTCCACGTGCCCGCCGCACCCGGCACCTGCGCCTGACCGCCCAGCAGCCCCTCGGCGCCGACCTCGCTGGCCACTCGCGTGACTTCATCCGCGAAGGTGCGCAGCGTCTCCGTCATCGTGTTGATCGTGTCGGCCAGCTGCGCGACCTCGCCGCGTGCGCTCACCGTCACCTTCTGCGACAGATCACCGTTGGCGACCGCCGTCGTGACCTGGGCGATCCCGCGCACCTGGGCGGTGAGGTTCCCCGCCATCAGATTGACGGAGTCGGTCAGGTCCTTCCAGACGCCCGCGACGCCCGGCACCTTCGCCTGGCCGCCGAGTTCACCCTCGGTGCCCACCTCACGGGCGACCCGCGTCACCTCGGCGGCGAACGAGGAGAGCTGGTCCACCATCGTGTTGACGGTTTCCTTCAGCTCGAGCATCTCCCCGGACACGTGAACCGTGACCTTCCGGGACAGATCACCCTTCGCCACCGCCGTCGTCACCAGGGCGATATCCCGCACCTGAGCCGTGAGCCGGGACGCCATCGTGTTGACGGACTCCGTGAGGTCCTTCCACGAACCCGACATACCGCGCACCCGGGCCTGGCCGCCCAGCTTGCCCTCGGTACCGACCTCACTGGCGACTCTCGTCACCTCGTCGGTGAACGCCGAGAGCTGATCCACCAGCCCGTTGACGGTGCGCCCCACCTTGAGGAACTCACCGCGCAGCGGATGCGCCGACCCGTCGGCGCCCTGGGCCCGCAGGTCCATGCGCTGTTCAAGGTCGCCCTCGGCGACCGCGGACAGCACGCGGCCCACCTCGGACACCGGCCGGACAAGATCGTCCACCAACGCGTTGGACGCGTCAATAGCCGCCGCCCACTGCCCCTCACAGGCGCCGGTCTCCAGCCGCTCCGTGAGCTTTCCCTCACGGCCGACCACTCGCCGCACCCGGGTCAGCTCGCCCGTGAGCTGCAGATTCCGGTCCGCGACCTCATTGAAGACCGCGGCGATTTCGGACATGACGCCCTCGCCCGAGACCGTCAGCCGCTTGCGGAAGTTGCCGTCCCGCATCGCCGTCATCGCGGTCAGCAGCCGGTTCAGGGCCGCTGTATCCACTTCGGTCGTCCCATTGCTCCGGGACCGTCCGCCTTTCGCGCGCGTATTCGTGCCCCGCGCCGCTGCGCCAGACTCCACCGTGTCCCTCCCGCAGGGTTGACCATCCTCGTCGGGTTCTTCTTCCAGCTTGCCCAGTGTTTCACCATGGCCCAACCAGGCCATAACAGTTCGGCAGCATCGCACACCGGCGCCAGCCCCCTCCGGGTGGAATCACGGCGGACCGGCATTCGCGGGGGCGGTTGAGGTAAGTAACCTGGCATCCGGCCAGGCATCGGAGGGGCACTGCGTTATGGGTGAGCAGTTCGCCGAGACACGTATGAGGAGATCTGTGATCACCGCGCGGGCAGCCGCCACCTTCGAGCCGGTGGGACGATCGGTCGCCGCCGCCCGCACCTTTGTCCGGGACACCCTGCAGGGCTGGGGCCTGACCGACATCGTGGACGACGCGGTCGTCCTCACCAGCGAACTCGTCACCAACGCCGTGGTGCACGCCGGTACCACCGCCGATGTCGTCTGCGTCCGCGCGGACACCGGCGTTCGCGTCGAGGTCGCCGACCGCTACCCCGAACGGGAAGTTCCGCTCCAGAGCAACGGCGGCCACCACTTCGGCAGCCCTGATCGCGAAGGCGGCCGTGGTCTGCTACTGTGCGCCGCACTCGCCGCCCGCTGGGGTGTCGAGTACTCGGCCACCCACAAGCAGGTCTGGTTCCAGCTCGACTTCCCCGAGCGCCCGGCCGGCACCCGGGCGGCCGGTCCCGCTCTGCCCTCCAGCGCCCTGCCGATCGCCGACTCCCGGGTCCGGGTTGGAGTCGTCCAGGTCGACAACGACGGCGTCGTCAGCGCCTGGAACGACGACGCTCAGGAACTGTTCGGCTACAGCCCGGAGCAGATCGTCGGCAAGCCCCTGACCGACCTCGCCGCCTGGCCGCACACCCCCGGCACCAGCACCGGCGTCGCCGAGGCGCTCCGGCTCTCCCGCTGGGAGGGCTCGTACGGCATCCGCGGCGCCGACGGCCGGGTCTCCCCCGTCTACGCCTCCCACCTGCGCATCCGCGATACCGACGGCGATCCCTCCACCGTCTGTCTCCTGGTCCGCGACCTTGAGCGCGCCGTGCTGCAGAGCCCGATGCGCGGTGCCGCGGCCGACACCGCCGACTCCTCCGAGCGCGGTCCGGCCAGCGACGCCTTCGAGGTCTTCATCGGCTCACCCGCCCCCGACGACCTCGACGGGCTCCTCCAGCGCACCGTCGAACGCGCCCGTGACATGCTCGACGGGGACGCCGCCTATCTGCTGCTCGCCACCGACGACGAGACCGAGCTGGAGGTGCGCGCCTCCACCGGACTCCCCTCCGCCCGACAGCGGTTCGCCCGCGTCCCCGTCGAAGCGGGCACCGGACGCTACGGGTCGGCCCGGATGCCCGCCGTCCACGAGGATCTCTCCGCCGTGCCCGGCGCGGTGCCCCTGCTCGTCAACACCGGTATGCGCTCGGTCGTCACCGTCCCGCTCAAGGTCGAGGGCCGCCTCACCGGCTCGCTCGGTGTCGCCGCCGAGTCCGCCGGCCGCTACAGCAACGAGGAAGCGCTGCGGCTGCAGTTCGCCGCCGACCGTATCGCGCTCGCCGTCGAACGCGCCCGCCTCACCGAGCTGGAGCGGCTGCGCCGCGGCTCCCTCTCGTTCCTCGTCGAGGCGTCCGATCTCCTCGCGGGCACCCTCGACCGCGACCAGACTCTGGCGCTCATGGCACAGATGACGGTGCCCACCCTGGCCAGTTGGTGCGCCGTCTATACGGTCGCCGACCAGGCGTCCGACCCGGAGCTGTCGTACGTCCTGCATGAGGACGAGGACCGCATCGACGGGCTCAAGGCGCTGCTCACCAAGATCGACCCACCGGAGCAGGTGCCCACCGGGGGCGCCCGCGGCTGGACCGGCCCCTACGAGGCGGCCCACGCGGCCGCGCTGCGCACCTCGCTGCGCAGCCTCAGCCTCGGCGACTCCGCCCGGCCTTCCTCGGGGCCGGGCGCCTCGCTCGCGACCGCGTCCGCCGTCGGCGGCGAGACGGTCGTCCTGCCGCTGGTGGCCCGTAACCGCGTCATCGGCATGCTCACCCTCGGAAAGCCCACCGACGAGCACTTCCGCCAGGAGAACCTGGAGCTGGCCGAGGACCTCTCCCGCCGGGCCGCGCTCGCGCTCGACAACGCGCGGCTCTACTCGGAGCGCACCGCCATCAGCCAGTCCCTGCAGCGCAGTCTGCTGCCGCCGGAGCAGCCCGAGGTCCCCGGAGTCGAGGTCGAGGTCATCTACCGGGCCGCGGGCGAGGGCAACGAGGTCGGCGGCGACTTCTACGACCTCTTCCCGATCCGCGACGGCGCCTACGGCTTCGCCATCGGCGACGTCTGCGGCACCGGGCCGGAGGCCGCCGCGGTCACCGGCCTGGCCCGGCACGCGCTGCGGCTGCTCGCCCGCGAGGGCTTCGGCGGCCCGGCGGTCCTGGAGCGGCTCAACGCGGCGATCCTCGACGAGGGCGCCCGCAGCCGCTTCCTCACCCTCCTCTACGGGGAGCTGTGGCCGCAGCAGGACGGTGGCGCGGTGCTCAAGGTCGTCTGCGCGGGCCATCCGCTGCCGCTCCGGCTGCGCCAGGACGGCTCCATCGAGGCGGCGGCCGAACCGCAGCCCCTGCTCGGCGTCATGGACGACCTGGAGCTGTACGAGCAGACGGTGACCCTCGACCCCGGCGACGTCCTGCTGTGCGTCACCGACGGGGTGACCGAGCGGCGCGAAGGCACCCGGATGCTCGGCGACGACGGCCTGGTCGACGTGCTCACCACCTGCACCGGGCTCACCGCGGGAGCGGTGGCCGCCCGGGTGCTGCGCGCGGTCGAGCGTTTCGCGGCCGAGCCGCCGTCCGACGACATGGCGATCCTCGCGATGCGCGTCCCCGAGAAGCAGGACGCCTGACCGCCGCGGCCGGGGCACCCCACCGGTGCCCCGGCGCTGTGCGACACCACCGGCACTGTGACGGTTTTCAACATGACGAAGGCCCCCGCCAATTGGCGGGGGCCTTTCGCAGGAGAGCCCCAATACGGAATCGAACCGTAGACCTTCTCCTTACCATGGAGACGCTCTGCCGACTGAGCTATTGGGGCGCGGCAACGGGATAGATCATACCCGAACTCGAGTGCGCTCTCGACCACCTGCCCCATCGACCGCTCAGGCCGCTGACTGCAACAGGCCTCCCAGCGCATTGCAGGCCGAGACCACGCGCTGCAACTCCCGCCGGGACATTGCCGGGTCGACGGGGAGGGCGAGGCATTCATCGGCCGCCCGTTCCGTCTCCGCGAGCCACAGATCGCGCCGGAAGCGCGCTGTGCGGTGCGCCGGGGTCTGGATGGGTACGTGGCACACGACGCCGCGAGAACGCAGCGTACGGGCGAACGCGTCCCGGTCCGGGCGCCCATTGCCCGGCACCCTCACGACGTACTGCTGATACGTATGTTCCATGCCGGGCCTGGCCGCTGGGGTGACGACCCCGCGCAGCTTGCCGTTCAGATAGGCGGCGTTGGCCTGTCGGCGCAGAACCTCTCCCACCGGCTCGCCCACCGCGCCGTGCCCGACCACCAGCACACCATGCCGCTGTCCCAGCTCGGTGAGACGTGCCATGTCGGCCGGGTGCCCAAAGGTGTGTATGGCCACGATGGCCGCGGTCCGTGGCGTCAGCGCCGCGGCCACCGCGTCCGGGTGTATGCAGAAGGTCCGGGCGTCGATGTCCGCGAACACCGGCCGCGCGCCGGCGAGAAGCACCGCTTCCGCCGCCTCGGGTGTGCCGTAGGACGGCACGATCACCTCGTCGCCCGGCCGTACGCCCGACCGGGTCAGCTCACGCCACAGCTCATCCGTTGGAGTCCCCATGAACAGCATGTTGCCCACGCAACATGAACACCGAGTGGCCCGCAACACAACAAAAAGAGAGGCCTGTCGGGAACTAAAGTTCCGACAGGCCTCTCTCTAATATTTGTTCGGCGGCGTCCTACTCTCCCACAGGGTCCCCCCTGCAGTACCATCGGCGCTGAAAGGCTTAGCTTCCGGGTTCGGAATGTAACCGGGCGTTTCCCTAACGCAAAGACCACCGAAACACTATGAAACAAACAAACCGGATAACAACACAGTTCGTTATTTCAGAACCAACACAGTGGACGCGAGCAACTGAGGACAAGCCCTCGGCCTATTAGTACCAGTCAACTCCACCGGTCACCCGGCTTCCATATCTGGCCTATCAACC